>JBBDRY010000126.1:71230-81010 GCA_040905225.1 Chloroflexota bacterium
GCCCAGCAGCCACGCCACCGCAAGTACCGCGATCGATCCAGCCTGCGCGGTCCACCCGATCTCGCGCAAGATGCCTTCGTCCTGGGCGGACGCGACCACGCCACCCAGCGCGAGCGAGCCAGCCACGCCGGACAGCAGCGGCACTGCGACCGGCGCGTCCGTAGGGAGCGTGATCCACGCCAGGACGTGGATGAACGCCAGCGCCGTGGCCATGACGAAGACGGATCTGCGGCGTCCCAGCACCACCGCCAGGGTCCGTAGGCCAGCCGCCCCGTCGGTCTCGAGGTCAATCAGGCCATTGGCGATCTGAAGCGCTGGTCCCGCCAGAGCAGCGACCGGTACGAGCACCTCCCACCGCGGCGGCAGGGCGCCGATCGCCCCATACCAGGCATACAGCGGCAGGATCGGGAAAGCGACGGCGAAGCAGACCCAACCAAATGCCGTCGGCTTGAGCGCGACGTCGTATAGGAGGCCCGCGCCGATCATGGCTGCCGCCATGGCCAGCGGTACAAGGTCGGGTGGACTGACCAGTGCGGCGAGGACGAGCCCTCCCCCGCCGCTCAGTGCCGCGACGAACCACGCGGCTCGGCGTGAGATCCGGCCCGCGGGAATCGGCTTGTAGGGCTTGCTCTTCGCGTCTAGCGCCTCGTCATAGAGGTCGTTGACCGTCCCGATGCAGAACTGGAGCCCAAGCATGGCCAAAGCCAGGTGCGCCGCGCGCTCGAACGACGCGCCAGCGAGCAGGGAGATGCCCAGAACGAGCAGCGCGTTGAGCGCCGAGGGAAACGGATGGACGAGGCGCAACAGCGCCGGCACGCCTATCACGCGAGGAACCGCGCAGCGCCAGGACAGCTAGAGGTAGACGATCTCGTGGAAGTTGTCGACGAGGTAGGCGATCAGCCGCTCGCGCGCGTCCGGCATGAGGGAGTGGGCCCCGGTCACGAAGCAGTACAGCGAGATCGCCGGGACCATCATCTCGCCAGTGTCAGTCCGGCCAACCGCAGCGATCGGTCCACCGCCGCTCGCGTAGAGCCGTCGCAGACCCTGCTCGTCGGTGCCCATCGCCCGGCGGAGGCCCGCGAGGACCTCTAGCACGCCACGGCGGATCGAAACATCGCGCATAAGCTCCGCGGCCCATGCGTCGATCTGCGCGTCAGGCTGCTCGTGCAGCCTTTCGCGGTACTCCTGCGGGTTCGCAGACAGGCCGGTCGCGGTCAAAGACGCCCTCCGTGAAAGAGCGCCGATTATCGCACCGCGACCGGCGGCCGAGCCGAGCGCCGGCCCCAGCCAGCGCTCATCGGCAAAGAAAAATCAGACGGTGGCGGTAGGTCGGAAGACACGCACCAGGGCGAGGACCACCAGTTCGATCACTGTCCAGCCTATGAGGGCCACAATGGCGGCCACGTCAAGCTCAGTCGCTCCGGACTGGATCTCATTCCTTCCGAGAATGCCTCGGAAGGGGGCGACGAAGACGTCGCTGATGTTGTAGATGCCCGCGACGATGTCGTTCGCCTGGCGTGCCGCCACGAGCAGCAGCAGGATGCGCAGGCCGATCAATAGCTGGATCAGGCCGAATATGAAAATGATCCAGCGCCGAACGACGGCCAACGGGTTTGGTTCGACACGGCGCTCATAGATGCGGTCGTGAACGACGGTCTCTGTGGGTTCAGTGACCTCCACCTCGGTTCGGTAGGTCATTTTCATCCTCCGTGTGCGCGGCCGGATGGCCGACCGAATCACCTAAATACTGGCAATACCTACCCCAAGAACGCCTCAACCGCGTCCCGGCAATGCGTTACAGTCGTGTTCTATCTAGACACCCCGCTCAGTGGTGTCATATCTACAAGCGCTTGTTAGACCTCATCCGGACAAGGCGAGTCGTCGCCCGGCGGCACCACGACCGCCAATAGGGACGCCTGGCCGTCGACGATGTCGTGGAAGACGGTGAGCTGGTTCGCGGCCAGGAGGACCGGCAGCACCTTGTCGAGGTCGGCGCCGCTCAAGGTCGCGCAACGTGAGCCTGCCTGGCCCGGAAACTCGACGCCGAGATCGAAGAACGACTCGTCGAGCGGCCATGTCACCAGCCGTTGCTCGAGGCCGGGCTCCGGAGGAGCGGGTGCCGTGAGCAGCACCGCCACTCGTTCCGGGTCGTATTGGACGGACGCTCCGAGCTCGGTGCCAATCCATGGGTCCAGGAAGGTGAGCTCTTGCCAGAATGCCGCGAACGCCTCGGCAGATCCCGGCTCTGCTTCGCAGCTGCCCCCGTGACACGTCTGCGCGGTGTCCGGATTGCCGACCAGGTCATAGGTGACCCCGTCGACGACGATGCGCAGCTGTCCCAGCCGCGAGCCCGGCATGGCGCCACCGCCCGTGAAATCGGTGACCTCGCCCAGCAGCCCTAGGCGGCGTGCCTGATCCACGATCATGGCGATTCCCGCCGCGCTGATCGGCCGAGCATTGGGCACGATGAGCAACGGGCCGGGGTAGATGGCAGGGACCGCCACATTGCCGTCGATCACGAGACCATCGCTGATGGTCAGCGGCGGCAGCCAGGCAAAAGTGCTCGGCGGGGGGAGCGCCTGCGTGTACCAGGCTCGAAGGTAGAAATCGCTGCCTGGAGTCGGGCTCGGGTTAGGACTGGGATTAGGACTGGGATTAGGGGACGGATTCGGTGATGGCGAAGGACTGGGCACCGCGCCGGCACAGGCAGTCACGACGGCGGTGAGCAGGATCAGAGCGAATGTCTTGCGCATGTGCCCTCAACGCTGGGTGATGCCCATGAGTTCCGATCGGCCACAATCGAAGTATGGAAGTGCCGGACATGCACGGTGTCAAAGCCCTGACGTTCGACTGCTACGGAACGCTTATCGACTGGGAGGCCGGCATCCTGGGCGCGCTCCGGCGCGTGATCGGGCCAGAGGCTGCGACCGATGATCAGCTGCTGGAGGAGTACGCGGGCCACGAGGCGGCGGCCGAGGCTGGCCCGTGGAAGCCCTACCGACAGATACTCGCGACCTCGCTGTCCGCCGTGTGCGAGGCCCACGGCTCGTCTCCGACGCCAGAACAGGCGGCCGCCTTCGGTGGGTGCGTGGCCGACTGGCCGGCGTTTCCCGATTCCGGGGACGCCCTGGCACGCCTTCGCCAGAGGTTCGACCTGGGCGTCATCACCAATTGCGACGACGACCTATTCGCCTACTCGAACCAGCGCCTCGGCGAGCCCTTCCGCTGGATCGTAACCGCCGAGCAGGCACGTTCGTACAAGCCGAGCACCCACAATTTCGAGGTCGCCTTCGAACGTATCGGGCTTCCCGTGGAATCCATCGTCCACGTTGCGCAGAGCCTGTTCCACGATCACGTCACGGCCAATGCGCTCGGCCTGAAGACTGTCTGGATCAACCGGCGCGCCGGGCAGCACGGCCCGGGAGCGACGCCTCGCGCGCAGGCCCTCCCCGACCTCGAGTTGCCCGACATGGCGTCACTCGCGGGTCTTCTCGTTCCCTAGGCGCGACAATCAATCTCAGATGAGGGGCAGGCTCGCAGCTCTCGGAGGGAGTGATGGTCCGGGCGAGTCGGATCGCATACGCGGTGCTGGCGTGGGCGTTCGTAGTCGGGATGGTGGGACAGGTGTTTCTGATCGGGCTCGCCCTTCTCGGCGGCCAGGCTTCGGGCACCGCTCTGCACCGTGATTTCGGCTGGTTGCTTCACCTCGTGCCCCTCCTGGTGCTGCTGTTCGCCGCCCTGTCGCGCGCAGGCAGGAGGCATTGGCAGTGGGCGCTCGCGCTCGCGGTTGTCGTGTTACTCGTCCCCATCTTCGTCATCCTGCGCGACAGCATGCCTGTCCTGGCGGCGCTCCACCCCGTGGCGGCCGTCGTCGCATTCCCGCTCGCGCTGGTCGTGGCGATGAACTCACTTGGGGCGCTGCGCATGCCCGGCCCGGAGGCGCGCGCCGTCGCCGGATAGGGCAGATCTAGTCCTGTCGGGCTAGGGAGGATCTCCCGCGGTACCCGTACCATCTGCGGCCCATGGCCACACTTGAAACCAGAATGGACAGCCAGCCAACCACCGCGAGCCAGGTGACGAAGGACGAGCGCACGCCCATCGTGGTCGCCAAGTACGGCGGCTCGAGCCTCGCGACCCCTGAGCACATCCGCGCGGTTGCGGACAGGCTCGCCGCCGAGCATGCAGACGGGGCGCGGCGGGTGATCGTGGTTTCGGCGATGGGCGACACGACCGACGATCTCCTGGCACTAGCAGCACATGTCAGTCCCCTGCCCGACCCGCGCGAGCTGGACCTGCTGCTATCGACGGGTGAGCAGATCAGTGCCGCGCTCCTCGTGATGGCCCTCCACGAGCGCGGAGTCGAGGCGGTCAGCCTCACCGGGCCGCAGGCCGGCATCCACACTGACGGATTGCATGGCCGTGCACGGATCACCGGCGTTGAGCCTGAGCGGATCCAGCGCGAGCTCGACGCGGGCCGGATCGCGGTCGTGGCCGGCTTCCAGGGATCCAGTGGCGCAGAGATCGCCACTCTCGGCAGAGGCGGTTCCGACACCAGCGCAGTCGCGCTGGCCATCGCGATGGGGGCCGTCCGGTGCGAGATCTTCACGGACGTGGACGGAGTGTTCAGCGCCGACCCGCGCCTGGTGCCCGAGGCCCGGCAGTTGCCCGAGATCGGCTTCGAGGAGATGCTCGAGATGGCTCACCAGGGTGCGAAGGTGCTCCAGTCACGTTCAGTTGAATTGGCCTGGGTCCACGGCCTCGAGGTGGCGGTGCGCAAGACCGGCAGCGACTTACGGGGGACGACGATCAAGGAGGTCGACATGATGGAGACGCGCCAGAAGGTGCGCGGCATCGCCACCGACGACGGCCTGGCCAAGGTGACCCTGGTCGAGCTCGGCGATCGACCGGGCATGGCCGCGTCCGTCTTTGCTCCGCTGGACGAGGCTGGCATCCCGGTGGATGGCATCGTCCAGAACATCGGCCGCGATGGCGCTGCGGACCTCTCATTCATCGTTCCCGAGGCGGACCTGGCGCGCGCCGAGGCCCTGCTGCGACCACTGCTGCCCGAGCTCGGCGCGCGCGACCTCACGGTCGCCGGTGGCCTCGCGAAGGTGAGCATCGTCGGGGCCGGCATCCACAGCGCGCCGGGCTACCCCGCGCGAATGTTTGCCGCGCTGGGAGAAGCGGGCGTGAACATAGAGATGATCATGACCTCGGACGTCCGCATCACCTGCGTGATATCTCGAGATCACCTGAAAGCCGCCGCCCAGGCGCTGCATCGCGCGTTCCAGCTGGAGCAGGCGTGAACGGCTTCGACGAGCGCCCCAGCGTCGCGGTCGTCGGCGCAACCGGCCTTGTCGGCCGCACCATGCTCCGGGTCTTGATCGAGCGCGGCTTTCCGGCGCGCGAAATCCGGGCCCTGGCCAGCGCGCGCTCCGCCGGCAGTGAGATGACGGTGGACGATCGGTCCTTTCCCGTCGCCGAGGCCACGCCTGACGCGTTCGAAGGCGTCGACATCTGCCTGTTCTCCGCAGGCGGTGATCTCTCGCGCGTCCTGGCACCGCTGGCGGTCGAGCGGGGGTCGGTCGTCATCGACAACTCCTCCGCATGGCGCATGGAGCCAGACGTGCCCTTGGTCGTCAGCCAGGTGAACCCCGAGGATCTCGACTGGCATCACGGCATCATCGCCAATCCCAACTGCTCGACGATGCAGCTCGCTCCCCTGCTCGCGGCTCTGCGCGACGCAGTCGGCCTACGCCGGGTGATCGTGGACACCTATCAGTCGGTGTCGGGGACCGGGTCCGAGGCAATCGAGGAGATGGAGGGGCAGGTCCGTGCCCACGCCGCTGGCGAGAAGCCGGTCGCCTCGGTGTACCCGCATCCCATCGCGTTCAACGCGCTGCCGGAGATCGACACGTTCATGGACAACGGGTACACCAACGAGGAATGGAAGGTCGTCGTCGAGTCGCGCAAGATCCTGCATCTGCCCGACCTGCCGCTGTCGTGCACGGCCGTTCGAGTACCGGTGCTGATCAGCCACTCGGAAGCGGTGCACGTCGAGACGAACCGGCCGATTTCGCCGGCGCAGGCGCGCGAGCTGTTCGCCGGTGTCCATGGAGTCGAGGTGGTCGATGAGCCGGCGGCGCATCGTTACCCCCTCGCGATGGATGCAGCCGGTCGGGACGAGATCTTCGTGGGCCGCATACGGGCGGACATCTCACTGCCCGAAGGTCGCGGCCTGGCGTTCTGGGTCGTCGCCGACAACCTGCGCAAAGGCGCGGCGACGAATGCGGTAGAGCTGGCCGAGCTGCTGATCAGC
Source organism: Chloroflexota bacterium (assembly GCA_040905225.1). GTDB lineage: Bacteria > Chloroflexota > Limnocylindria > Limnocylindrales > CSP1-4 > JALYGJ01. Next base: position 77,550 of record JBBDRY010000126.1, read on the forward strand.
CGCGCCGCAAGCGAGGGCCGGGGCGTGGCGGAACGCCACCAGCCGGGCGGTTAGCGCGCAGCAGCGGAGCTGCGGAGGAAGCGAGCCGCCTGACACGATAGGTCATTGGGCCCGACGCGGCCGCCGATTCGGGAGTGGCTCCGGCGGTAGGATTCGAACCTACGACATGGCGGTTAACAGCCGCCCGCTCTACCACTGAGCTACGCCGGAACGCATGCGTCCACCGCTGATCGTGATCAGGGGACGGCGCCGATTATAGGGCTGGCGTCCCCGCGACTTCAGCGACGAGCCGGGCGACTCGGTCGCGGATGTCGTCGCGGAGGCCTTCATCCGCCGTGGTCGGATCGGTTCGCCACATGTCGACCCCGGACACATCGATGTCTATTGCGGCAACGCGTGATGCCGACGCGGAGCTCAGGTGACGCGGCGGCGCGGCGTCCACGAACTCCTCGACCCCTGTCCCTGCCATCAACGGCTCGAGGCGTGGGCTGACGGCGTCCTGGGGCGTGACGCCTGCCGACACTGCCGACCAACCCACAGGCGCGGCGGCGTTGAAATAGGCTGCGGCGATCCGGCTCCGCAACGCCCCGTGTTCGCAAACGAAAACAATTTGTTTGTCGGCTGGATCTGGCATCGCCGTCAGTCTGAGCGTTCGCTTCGGACGCGTCTGTCACAGCGCGGGCGCGGGAACGCGATACTCGCGTTAATGGTCGAGCCAGACAGACCGCAGCTCCCGGTAATTCGCGGCGAACGCGTTTACCTGCGCGGCTCTGAGCGCTCCGACATCCCGCTATTCGTCCGCTGGTTCAACGACTCCGAGACCATCTCGTACCTCTCGATGCGGGCGCCGATGAGCGAGGCGGGCGAGGAGCAATGGTTCACGCAGATGCTGAAGCAGGAGGGCAAGGACGCCTACCACTTCGTCCTGTGCCGGCTCGAGGATGACAAGCCGATCGGCACCATCGGGCTCTTCCAGGTCGATTCGGTCAACGGCAATGCCGGGATCGGCCTCGGCATCGGCGAGAAGGCGCTCTGGGGTCAGGGCTACGGCACGGATGCGATGTTCGCGCTGCTCGACTTCGGGTTCGGCCAGCTGCGCCTGGAGCGCATGTGGCTCGAGGTGCACGACTTCAACGCCCGTGCCCGGCGGTCCTACGAGAAGTGCGGGTTCGTGCTCGAGGGCACGGAACGGCACGCGATCTTCAAGCACGGACAATTCCATGACGTCCACCTGATGTCGATCCTGCGCGATGAGTGGGCCGCCCAGGAGCACAAGAGGACGTGGGACTACGAGACGCGATGACACAGGTTGACTCCACAGGCACCGACACGGCGCGACGCCCGCGTTCGTGGCAGGAGATGCGCGAGCAGGAGATCCGTTGGCTGATCGAGCGCACGGGCGAGGGCCTCGAGACGTGGAACGCGCGCGTGCGCGAAACCGGCATCACAGACGAAGCGAGCCTGCGTACGTGGCTGACTGAGAAGGGCGTCACCGGCTATCCGGCAATGCTGCTGGTGATGGAGCGGTTCGGTTACCCGGACTACCTCCAGGCCACGGCCGACGAATTGATCGACGGGCAATATGCCGACCGACCAGAGCTGCGGCCCATCCTCGACACGATCCTGGGCATGCTGCCGACCATCGGCGACGTCGAAGTGCAGGCGCGCAAAACCTACGTCGCGCTGATCACTCCCAAGCGGACGTTCGCGGCGGTACAGCCGACGTCCCGTAAACGTGTCGACCTTGGGCTCCGACTGACGGCCGACCAGATGCCCGAGGGCAGGCTTGAGCGGGCGCCGAATTTCGGCCAGAGCTCGGTGACCCACAAGATCGGGCTGGCATCAGCGGACGACATCGACCAGGAGGTCGAGGGTTGGCTGAAACAGGCGTACGAGGCCAACGTCTGAGCTAGTCCTGGCGCGGCGATCGCCTGTCGGTGAGGAGGCGATCCTCGAGCAGTCGGGTAAGCCGCAGGGTCAGCGGGGCTTGCCCTCGCGCAGAACGGCGATCGACTTCTCGATTCGGCGCTGGCGGGTCTCATCGGTCTTCGCGCCCGTGACCTGCGAGACGTGGTAGCCCTTCATGCTGTTGGACAGCTTGTCGAAGGTTTCCCTGGCTTTTGGTTCGGCATCGAGAGCTGTCGCCAGGTCGGCTGGAACGTCGACCGTCCTCGGCTGTGTGTCGACCTCGATCTCGACGTCGACCTCGTCACCGCCGCAGAGGCCCGATGCGGCGCGGTGGTCGGCGCTGAACCCGACCATGTAGTTGCCGCTAACCGTGGCGACGGTGGTCCGATAGACGTAGCCGTTGACAACCAGCTCGACCGGCGGCTTCTTGCCCGCGCCGAGCGCCTCGATCACCTCGTTCGGGATCTGGATGCCGGTAGCCGTCTTGTCGCCTTGCTGGATCGTGGTTCGGAACTTCATCGGCGGATGCTATTCGCCATCTCGTTCAGAGCCACCACGGTCCGCCGGACCAGCCAGCCCGACGACGGATCCAAGCACCAGCCCGATGGTCAGGGGGTGTTCCTGGAGCCGGGCAAGCTCTGTACCCAGCGATCCGAGCGGCGGCGACTTCGGTCCGGGCGAGCTCGCGGCCGCGGCTTCCATGACCTAGAGGATGATCATCGAGTTGCCGCCTGGATCTAGCCCGTTAGACAGTTGCGTAAGGGCCAATCGGGCCGGTACCGGGAAGTCGGCGGCAAGAAGGTCGGCGAACTCGCGTCGGAATTGGCGCGTCTGGCGCGTGTCGGGCAGGAGCAGGACCACGCCATCTACCAGACCGTCACGTTGCTTCAGCGTCAGGCGGCGGATGAGCGCCTGGCCGTCGATGGGGTTCAGCTCGGCCTCTGTCCCGTAGCGCCAGCCGTCGCCGCGGATCATTGCGTCCCATGCACGTTGGTCGCCCGGATTGGGTAACGGAACCTCGGTGCTCCAGCGAAGGCTGGGATGGAGCCTCGCGCGAAACCTGGTCAGCAGGGTCGCGTGCCGCGCATCGCGGATCGGACTGCCACCGGGATAAGCCCGCGCCGCGAGGTCGAGTCCGACGACCGCGCAAAGCCGTGCGAGGACGATGACCGAGACCCATTCGGCCCGCGCACGCTCGATGCGCGACAACTCGGCGGCGGAGATCCCAACCTCACGAGCAACCCTGGCGATGCTGAGCCCCCGCTGGACGCGCGCAAGCCGGATCTCACCCCCGATGACGCGGATCAGCGACAGGCCACGAGCCGTACCCCGGTCGAAAGCCCGCTGTTTGGCAACCATCGCATTCAGCATGGGCGGGGCGGCTTATCGGCAGATCACCCCGACGTTATCGGTCGCGTTTTCGTGGGACGGTTGAGTACGCCGGCAACCGCTCAGAAATTGCGACGTTTGGATCGAATCCGGTCAGACGTCTCGTGCCACGGCTGAATCAGCCGAATTGGGCGCGCGGAGACGGCGATCACCCGAAGAGCCGT
>JBBDRY010000127.1:0-2320 GCA_040905225.1 Chloroflexota bacterium
GAACGGAGCGCGATCCCGCGGGCGCATTGTTGCCGACATGCACCGCGAAGTAGGACCCACGTCTTGACTGACCAGTACCTTAGTACTAGGTTCGTTGTCCATCGACGACCCAGCCGCCGGCCCGGGAACCCAGCCCATCGGACCCGACGGCTGATCGACCATCGCCTAGAGGGGACGCGAGCTACCCGTGTTGAACAGCGTTACGGTGAGTGTCGTCATCCCCGCGCTCAACGAGGCAGGGAGCCTGCCCCACGTGCTGCCCCGCATCCCGGCTGGGGTCCACGAGGTGATCCTCGTCGACGGCGCATCCACCGATGGAACCATCGAGGTGGCTCTTCGGTTGATGCCCAGCGTGCGGATCGTGCGGCAGGACCGCCCGGGCAAGGGTGCAGCGCTTCGGGCAGGGTTCGAGGCGGCGACCGGCGACATCGTGGTCCACCTGGACGCCGATGGCTCGACCGACCCCGCCGAGATCCCCTCGTTTGTCGAGACCCTCATCAACGGCGCCGACTATGCCAAGGGCAGCCGCTTTGCTCGCGGCGGTTCGAGCGATGACATCACCCCGCTGCGCCGGCTCGGGAACTGGAGCTTCGTGACGCTCGCCAACGGCCTGTTCGGCAGTCGCTTTTCCGACATCACGTACGGCTACAACGCCGTCTGGCGCCGCCACCACGTACTCCTCGCACCCGAGATCGACGGCTGGGCGCACGAGATCGTTGCCAACATTCGCGCCTACCGACGCGGGCTCCGCGTTGTCGAGGTTCCCAGCCTCGAGTCGCCGCGCGTCGCGGGCGAAGCGAAGCTCCGGACCTTCTCCGCCGGCTGGACCATCCTGCGCGCGATCGTCGGCGAATGGTTCCGGCCGATGCCCGATCCGATGCCGGCGCGTCGAGCGCTGGAACCGGTCGGGCCCGGCCCGCGCCTGGCAGAGCTGCCACAGACGATGGTCGCGGTGCCGATCGTGCCCGACCTGCCACGAGTTGCGGTCCCCGTCCGCGCGTACGAGGATTACGCGCCGGCCATGTTCGCCGAGGCCGACTGACACGATCCGGTTGCCGGCCCACTGCGGCCGGCCCGAGTTGAACACCGCCTCTATCGCCCCGATCAGATAGCCCGCGGGTTGCCGGGTTGCCGGGCTGCCGTTGCGGGGCAGCGGTTAGCATCTAACAAGTCCGTCCCATGGTGCCGGCCCACCGAAGGTGCCCATGACCGACACGGGACTTCTCGTCACGCTCGCCCTGGCGCTCATTGCGGCAACGATCGGCGCCGCTGTCGCCGTTCGCCTCGGACAGTCGGCCATCCTCGGCTATGTCGTGGCGGGCGTGCTCATCGGCCCGTACACGGCCGGTCCGGTGGCCAATGCCGGGACGGTCGCGGCGCTTGCCGACATCGGCCTGGTGTTCCTGATGTTCGCAATCGGGCTGGAGCTCTCGGTCCGCGATCTCGCTCGTGTTGGCCGAGTGGCCGTCGTCGGCGGAACGATCCAGGTCGTGGCGCTCGTCGGTATCGGCTACCTGGTCGGCGTGGCGCTCGGCTTCGGACACCTCGAGTCGGTGTTTTTCGGCGCGTTCATCTCGCAGTCATCGAGCATGGTCATGGCCAAGATCCTGGGCGAGCGGGGCGAGTTGGATACCCGGCACGGCCACCTTGTCCTGGGCTGGGCAACCCTCCAGGACCTGTCGACCATCGTGCTTGTCGTGGTGCTCGGTGGCCTGGCGCTGGGCGGCGATCTGGGCGCAAACGTCGGGTCGGCGATCGGCAAGGCCGCCCTGTTCATAGCCATCCTGGTGCCGGTCGGGCTGAAGGTGCTGCCGTGGGTGCTGGAGCATGTCGCGCGCCTGCGCAATCGGGAAGTGTTCGTGCTCAGCGTGGTCGCCATGGCCCTCGGTACTGCCTACGCCTCGGAGTTCTTCGGCGTGTCGCTGGCGCTGGGTGCGTTCCTCGCCGGGTTGCTGGTCAGCGAATCGGAGATCAGCCACCACATCCTGGGCGAGCTGGCCCCGTTGCGCGACGTGTTCGCGGGAATCTTCTTCGTATCCGTGGGCATGCTGGTCGACCCGGCCTTCGTGGTCGTGGCGTTCGGCCTTGTAGCCATCGCCGTGCTGCTCGTCGTGGGCGTCAAGGGGGCGATGATTGCCGGCCTAAGCCGGCTGCTGGGCATGCCCGGTCGAACCGCAGCTCTCGCCGGCGTCGCGCTGGCCCAGTCGGGAGAGTTCTCGTTCCTGCTCGCGCGCCTCGGTGTCGACGCGGGCGCGGTCGGCGAGCAGATGTTCAGCCTGATGCTTGCCTCGGCCGGCGTGAGCATCGCGCTCGCCCCGAC
>JBBDRY010000127.1:2420-17644 GCA_040905225.1 Chloroflexota bacterium
TGGCCGAGAGCGCCTACATCCGCGACCGCGCCAACCTCGACCACGCCCAGGTGCTCATCGTGACCCTGCCCGACCCGTTCGCCCTCCAGCAGGTCGTTCACCACGTCCGGGCCGACCATCCGCGGCTGCCGATCATCGCCCGTGCCCGGACTGCCACCGAGCGGGAGTTCCTGCAAAATGAGGGCGTCAGCGAGATCGTCGTGGCCGAGACCGAGGTTGCGCTGGAGATGGCGCGCTACACGCTCGGCCGGCTGGGTGTCAGTTCGGTTGAGACACAGGCCATCGTCCGCGGCCTGCGTCGCCGCGCGACGGGTACCTGATGCGGCGGCGCAATTAGGCGGTGGGAGCTGCAAGCGGCCCGGCGGCCGGCTGCGGACGCCGCTCGAGCACCTGTCCCCCGGCTTCGATCATGGCGAGGTCCACGTAAGTGAGCGACGTGTCCGCCATCGGACGTCCAAGCAGATAACCCTGCCCGGCGGCTATGTCCAGCTCACGGACGGTGCGCAACTGGCTGACCGTCTCCAGCCCCTCGGCAATCACGGACGCTCCCCACCTGCTGGCGAGGTCGCGCAAGGAGCGGAGTACGGCGCGCGATGAGTCGCGCTCGGCGCCCTCCTGGACGAGTGTCAGGTCGATCTTGACGATGTCGAAGCGGATCTGGCTGAGCAATCGCAGACCGGCGTTCCCGGCACCCACGTCGTCCGCCGCGATGCGAACCCGGGCGCGTTGGAGCGCGGTGAGATTCGCCTGTAGGCGGGTCCCGTCCTCGACCTTCTCGCGCTCGGTGAGCTCGACGACCACCCGGCCCGGATCAATGCCGTGGCGGGCCAGAACAACGAGCAAAGACTCGGCCGAGAAATGAGGTGCCTCGACGGTGCGCGGCGAGATGTTGACCGTCAGGAGCTGGTCAGCGGACATGTTCCGTGCGCCCGCAACGACTGCGCTGATACAGGCGTGGTCGAGCTCGACCGTTCGGCCCACGGTCTCGGCCGCAACGAACATGCTGCCGGGGTCGGTGAAGCCCGACTCAGGTGTCGGTCGAATGAGGCCTTCGAAACCGATGACGCGCCCCGTGGCGAGATCGACGATGGGCTGGTAGACCGGCCGGAGGAGGCGCTCGCTCACGACCCGCGCGATCGCCGCCGAGAGCTCGTCGCTCGCCTCCAGGCTGGCCGGGCGGTCGCGAACCGGGTGGAACACATCGATCGACGACCGTCCGTGCCGCTTGCACCAGTAGAGCGCGGCATCCGCCTGGGCGTACAACTGGGCGCGCGAGGTCGCCTGCGTGGGGCATGCGGAAATGCCGCCCGAGAACGATATCGATCGCCCCGGTCTCTGTGCCGCCCGCTCCTGGAGGCGTCGCGCAATCTGGAGTGCGCCTTCCACGTCGGTGTGTGGCATGAGCACGGCGAACTCGTCGCCGCCGATGCGAAAAGCGCGGTCGGCGTAACGACCGGACGCGGCGACGAGGCGACCAAAGTCACGCAGTAGCTCGTCGCCGGCCGCATGGCCGTCGACATCGTTGACCAGCTTCAGATCGTCGAGATCGATCAGCAGCAAGGCCACGGGCACCTTGTAGCGGCTGTACCACTCGAGCTGACGGTCCAGCTCTTCCTGGAATCCGCGGTGATTGCCAAGGCCGGTCAGCCCGTCGCGCAGGGCGTCGGCTCGGGCGCTCTCGTAGAGCCGTCGCATCTCGGTCCGCGATCTGTCGAGCGCCTCGGTGGTGCGGAGGACGTGCCTCGGCAGCCACAGGACGATGGGGAGCAGGAAGAGGCCGAGCACCGGAAAGATCGTCAGGAACGGCATCGGCAGCGGACCGGGCGAGATCGCATAGAGCAGTGCGCTCGCACCGACCAGGGGGACGACCCCTACTGCCAGCAGCGCCAGGCGCAGGCGCATGCGCAGAAGCCCGAGTTCGGCGCGCGGCTCGCCCGAATGGGGCGGAATGATCGATGTTTCTTGCAAGCGGACGCTCCGAGTGTGTTGTCTTCGAAGATATGCCAGCACGGGCACCTACTCGTCAGTGGCTCTGTTGTCTACGGAGGCCCCGGACTTTCAGCCCGGCGAGTCCGACAGGGCGGTCGGATCAGGGCCCTCCGAGCCAATACTGCACACCGAGCGTGGCGAGGTTGTGCTCGGACTTTCCACTGGCGGAGTTGCGCACGAACAGGCGGACCGTGACCGCGTTCGCGCGGGCCGCCGTGTTGACCTCGGGCAGCGAGACGGTGTCCGTGGCGTAGCTGGAGGCGGAGTTGCACGACAGCGGAGCACCGCTGGTGCCGTGCGAGCCGATCAACGTGCCTCCGCTCCAGACCTCGAAGTAGTAGCACGTCGTGCCACCGGCATACGAGCGATACGAATGCCGGAAGGTGGCGCTCGTGACCGTTGCGCCGGAAGGCAGATAGGCCGGGAAAGTGAAGTCGAGATAGCGGGTCGCGCTGAAGCTCGACGTCCAGGCAGAGCTCGAGACATAGGCCGTGCTGGTGACCGTGATGGTTACGGTCGCGGCCAGCGAATCGGCGGTGCCGTCGGTAGCCTTGTAGGTGAACGTGTCGACGCCTGTGAAGCCGGCCGTCGGCGTGTAGCTGAACGAGCCGTCGGCGTTGAGGCCGAGGCTGCCGTTGGACGGACCGCTCACCGGCCGCGGTGACTGGACCGAGAGGACTTGGAGATCGATGTCCGTGTCGTTGGACAGGACGCCGGGCACGGCCACCACCAGCGTGTTGCCCTGGTACATCGAGTAACTGTCGGCCACGCCGACCGGCGCGTCGTTGACCGGGTCGACGGTGATCGACACCGTCGCGTTGGAAGCGGAATCGAACCAGCCATCGTTGGCCTTGTAGGTGAACGAGTCGGGGCCGTTGTAGTTGCCCGTCGGTGTGTAGCTGAACGAGCCATCCGAATACAGCGTGAGCGAGCCGTGGATGACGTTGGTGACCAGCACGGCCGTCAACGGATCGCTCTCGGCGTCCGTGTCGTTGGCCAGTACCCCGGTCGCAGCGTTGGGGGCCAGGGTCGCGTCCTCGTTGACGTTGTAGCTGTTCGCGTTGGCAACCGGCCGGGTGTCGGGCACGAGCGTGAAGGCAGTCGTCGCGGACAGGCCGGCGTTGTTCGTCGCGCTGACGTTCTGGTTGCCTGACGGGGCGGTGGGGTTGATCGTGTAGGTCCAGCTGCGTGACGCGCCGCTGCCCGAAATGGTCCAGCCGGTGGGTAGTGTCGGGAAGCCGTAGATGGCGATGGCCGACTCGGTGTCGGTCGACGATGCCGTGACGGTCAGTCCACCTGCGCTGCCTGGCAGATAGCGCAGGACGTTGCCCGACGCGACCACGTTCGTCAACGCCGAGTAGGTCAAGCTGGGAGCACTCGGTGGCGATATGTCGACCAGCACCGCACCGGAGGTGGTCGTTGAACTGTTGCTGGCGCCGTCGGTGAGGGTCTGCTGCCAGCGGTAGCAACGAGCGGCGTCCGCGCCGTCGGTGAACGACACGTAGTCGTATTGGACGGTGATGTTGAGGTTGGTCACGCCAGAGTCCGTGCTGGCGCCGAGGATGGGCGAGCCGGCCTGCTGCTGGTCGCTGTTCGAGTCGGTGGTGGTGAAGGTCCAGGCGGACGGCTCGGCCGTGCCGTCATACCAAACCTTGAGCCCGAGTGCGGTTGGGCTGGTGCCGATCGCCGAGAAGCGCAGGTTGAGCCAGCTGTTGGCGGTATAGCTTGCCAGGCCGGTGTCGGCCGCGCTGGTGATCGCCGTCTGGGCGCCGCCCGAGTTGGCGAGGCGAATGAAGTTGCCGTAGATCGCGCCCGACGTCTGGAACACCGCCTGGGCGTAGTAGCCGCCGGTCGTTGTGCTCAGCACACGCCCGCCGAGCAGCACGATCACCGCCGCGCCGGTGGGCACCTTGTCGAGACGAAACTTCAGCCGTGCGTCGACATTGGTCAGCGACGTGGAAAGCAGTGCGGCCTTGGGTCGGGTACTGGTGGCGCCGATCACGATGTTGCCGTAGGAGCCGTCGACCGTGAACGTCGAGTTGGCCGTGCCGGTCAGCGAGTAGGAGCCACCGACGTCGGCCGAGCCCCAGCTGTTGGCCGCGACGGTGCGCACGAAGTTGTCGTGGTAGTCGGTCGTCAGGCCGCCGACGGTGCGCGGGCTGCCGTTCGTGTCGGCCGAGCCGTCGTTGGCCCAGCTCACACCGGCGCAGCTGCCCGGGGTGACGATGTCGGCGACCTGGCGCTGCAGGCTGCGGCTGGCGATGGCGCCATTGTCGTTCTCGGTCCAGGTGACGTTGAGATTGGTCGTGCTCTGGACGGTGGTGCCCGAGGCGGGCACGCTGAAGGTAGCTGACGGCGCGCTCGTGTCGACTTTGGCGTCGGCGCTTGCGGCCGAGGCGGCGCTCTGGTTGCCGACGTTATCCGAGACCCGGTACGTATATCGGTAGCAGTTGCCCGAGACCACGGTCGTGTCGGCGCCGCCCGAGAGCGTCACCGTCGCGTACGAGCCGAAGGCGCCGCAACTCCCGTTGGTGAGTGTCGCAGAGGCGCGCTGGACGACGCCGCTCGATGAGTTGATCCCGGATTGGCTGTCCGTTCCGTTGCCGAGGGTAAGCGGCACCGAGAGAGTGTTGTAGTAGGGGCCGCCGGAGAGCGCTACGGTCTGGCCGGTGGGGGCGGTCGTGTCGCGCACGAAGGTGACCGTCGCGGTGCCCTGGTTGGCGCCGCCGTCAAGCGCTGTGATGAGGTGCGCGGACGGCGCGGTGGTGTTGGTCGCGTCGAAGGTGTAGGTGTTCGAGTCCCACGGCGTCGCCGTGCGCACGATCGAACTGGTGCTGAAGCCGGTCGGCATGGCGGCAGAGAGGCGCGCCCAGTAGTGCTCCTGAAGCTGCGTCTGGCTGAGAACCGTGTTGTAGATCGCGACGTCGTCGATGCTGCCGTCGAACTGGTTTCCGCCAGTCGACCGCCCGATGTAGAACTGGCTGGCGTTCCCGGGCATCGACAGGCTGGACGCGGCAGTACCCTCCAGAACGCCGTTGATGTAGAGCCGCATGGTCGTCCCGTCGTACGTCGCGGCCACGTGGTACCAAACGCCCACCTGCGTGACGGTCGTGCCCAGAAGGCCGTTCCCCGACCCGCCGGCCCAGCGCTCGAAGGCGATCTTCCCCGCGTTCGCCCCCTCGGTGTTGGGGTACAGGGCGAGGTTCCAGCCGTTCCTCGGAGAGGTCCCCGTGTCCTTGTTCACGAACAGCGGGTAGTCGCTGGCCGGATTGACGTCCTTCTTGGCCCAGAACTCGACCGAGAACGCGGCTGTGCCGGCGAAGTCGTACACGTCACCCGCCGTGACGCCGTCGTCAACGCCGTCAAAAGCCGCGGCCTTATCCGTGTCGCCGGGAAGCGCGCCGGTCTGGTTCAGCGTTACGCCGCCCGAGTAGGTGCCGTTGGCGACGCCCTTGACGTCAGTCGCCGTGGTCCCGCTGGTCTCGCCCAGGCGCCAGTAGCTGGCCGGGTTGTCGGCCAGGATCTCCTGGTTGGTCGAACGGCCGGGGAAGGTGACGCTGGCCAGGTTCGACCCGCCCGTGTCGGCGGCACCGGACTGGATCGTGAACGTCCCGGTGCCGGTCGGGTTGTAGTACAAGGTGTCGCTGCCGGTGTTGAAGTACTGCAGGCCCGGATTGGTCCCCTCGGTCACGGTCGGTGAGAGCGTCGGCGGGGTGGTGTCGGAGGAGACCTTCGCGTCGGCGCTGGCGGTCGAGACGACGCTCTGGTTGCCCACGTTGTCGGAGATGTAGTAGACGTAGCGGTAGCAGTTGCCGCTGGCGACGGTGGTGTCCGCGCCGCCCGAGAGGGTGACAGTGGAGTACGAGCCGAAGCTGCCGCAGACGCCGCCGGTGAGGGTCGCCGAGGCGCGCTGCACGACGCCCGAGGTTGCGTTGATGCCCGACTGCGTATCGCTGCCGTTGGACAGCGACAGGGGCACCGAGAGAGTGGAGTAGTTCGGACCGCCTACCAGCGCCACCGTCTGGCCGCTGGGCACGGTCGTGTCGCGCACGAACGTGATCGCCGCGCTGCCCTCGTTGGCCGCGCCGTCGAGGGCGGTGATGGTATGCGCCGAGGGCGCTGTGGTGTTGGTCGCGTCGAAGGTGTAGGTGTTCGAGTCCCACGGGGTGGCCGTGCGCACGATCGTGCTGTGCGTAAAGCCGGTGGGCATGGCGCCGTACAGCCGCGCCCAGTAGTGCTCCTGAATCTGCGTCGCACCCAGCGCCGACGAGTACACGGCGACATCGTCGATCGTACCGTCGAACCATTCGCCCCCCGCCGCCGACATGCCGACGCGGAACGGAACCGAGTTGCCCGGCATCGAAAGACTGGACGCCGCCGTGGCCTCGAGAACGCCGTTGATGTAGACGCGCAGGTTCGTGCCGTCGTAGGTGCCGACGAAGTGGTACCAGGTGCCGATCTGGGTGATCGTCGTACTCTCCGACCAGTCAGCGACTCCGCCCGACCAACGAGAGAACGCGATCTCTCCGGCATCGATTCCCGCGCTGTCGGGCTGGATCTCGATCTCCCAGCCGTTGCGCGGCGCGTTCCAGTTGTTCTTGTCGACCAGCCGCGCCCAGGTGGATGCCTCCTGGACGTCCTTCTTGAACCAGACCTCGACCGAGAACGACGCCGTGCCGGCGAAGTCGTATACGTCGCCCATCTCGACGCGGTCGTCGACCCCGTCGAACGAGACCGCCTTGTCGGAGTCGCCGGCGAGTGCACCGGTCTGGTTGAGCGTGGGAGTACCGGCGTACGTGCCCGCCACCGCGCCCATGGCGTCGGCGGCGTTCGTGCCGCTCGTCTCGCCCAGCCGCCAGTAGCTCGCGGCCGAATCCGCGACGACTTCCTGGTACGTCGAGCGGCCGGGGAAGGTGACGCTGGCCAGGTTCGACCCGCCCGTGTCGGCAGCACCGGACTGGATCGTGAAGGTTCCCGACGCGGTCGGCTTGTAGTACAAGGTGTCGCTGCCGGTGTTGAAGTACTGCAGGCCCGGGTTCGTTCCCTCGGTCACGGTCGGCGAGAGCGTCGGCGGGGTGTTGTCGCCCGGCGCAAACGCAGCGGCGACCATCGAGCTGCGGTTGATGCCGGTCTGCGTCCACGTCATGGTCGTCGAGCCGGCGGTGGCGACGGACTTGGTGCTCATGGCTCCTGCGTGCGTCGAGCCGGCGTCCCTGATCCACCGTGAGATCTGCCCGACGGCCGGTGCAAGGTCGCCCGGCGTCTGGCCACTGGCGAAAACGTCGACGACAGCGGAGTTCGCGGCCAGGGTCGTGAGCGAGGTCGAGGCGGCCCCGGCGTCGTTGATCGCGCCATTCGATGCGTCGGGAGCCGTCTGCTCGACGTTGTAGAGGCTGATCGCACCCGCGGTCCGGGTGATGATGCTCGACTGGTACGTGACGGCGATCGTGTACGTGCCGACCGGCGGCGCGATGAGGTACCAGAGGCTGGCGCAGATGTAGTTGGCGACCGTCGTGACCCGCTCGGTTATCTTCGTCAGCGCCACCCCGTTGAAAGTGACGCCTGTCGCCTGACAGAGGTTGTTGGTCGCGTACTCCGCACTGACGCCGACGACCAGCATCCGCAGCGGCTGGTTGGCGACCGTGTGCGACCACGAGAGCGTTGTGCCGGCAGTCCCGCTCGACGTCGACGAGGCCGCGTCGAAGCCGACCGAACCGGCTGCGATGGTGTAGGAACCGACCGGCGGGGCCTCCGTCGGATCCGTGTACGGGCCGACGAACGGACCGCCATCGGCGGTTCCGGCAACGCCGGCCGGCTGCACCTCTTCGGTGCCCGTGTCGGCGAGCGCGCGCGCCAGGTCGAGCCGGCCGTTGCCCGTTTCGTCCTGCGTCCCGGCCGGGGCGGCCGAACGCGCCAGCCGGCCGACGACGACGCCGCTCGACGCCGACTGATCCGCGGCCCGGACCAGCGCCGCGGACCCGGCCACATAGGCGGCCGCGGCTGATGTTCCGCTGATGGAGACGTACTCACCTTCGGGCGCGGTGGTCATAATGCTGGCCCCCGGCGCGCCGAGGAAGACTGCATCCCCGCGGTTGCTCTGTGTCCAGAGGGAGTCGTCGAAGTCGGTCGCCGAGACGCCCATCACGCCGGCGTCGCCGGCCGGATACGTTGCCCGCTCCGCGCCGTCATTGCCGACCGCCGCGACCAGGACGACGTCGCTTTCCCAGGCGTAGTCGACGGCCTGCTGGAGTGCGGCCGAGTAGCCACGACTCGAAAACGCCATCAGGATGACGTCGGCGCCGTGCTCGGTGGCGTAGACGATGCCGGCGATGATGTCGCTGTCACGTCCGGTGCCGTCGGCGCCGATGACGGTCACGGGCATCACCTTGACGGAGTCCATTCCGACGCCGGCGACTCCGACGCCGTTGTTTGTCGCCGCGGCGACGATGCCCGCCATCCACGTGCCGTGACCGTTCGGATCGGTGCCCACGTCGGTGCCGTCGACGAACGAGGTTCCGTCGACGAGCTGCCCCGCGAGGTCCGGGTGAGCCGCGTCGATACCCGTGTCCAGGATGGCGACGACCGCGCTGCCCGTTGGCGACATGCTTTCACGTGCGGTAGTCCATCCGATGCGCGGCAGAGCCCACTGGTCGTCGTAGTACGTGTCGTCCGGCGCGGCCTCGATCTGTCGCTCCCGATCCACGTCCACGCCTGACACGAGCGGGCTGGCCTGCAGGGCAGCCAGCAGGTCGACCGCGCCGTCGACCGGCACGTCGATCGTCGCCAGCGAAAGCGAGGCGATCGCCGAGGTTTCCGTCGCGCCGATGGCCGCGAGGAGATCGGCGCGGGCCGCGAACGCGTCAATCGACGCGAAGGTGACCACGAACGGCATCGATGGAGCGGCCGGGGCCGGCGTCGGCGATACCGTCGGCGACGCCCCGGGCGACGGATCCACTGACGGCTCCGGAGACGGCTCCGGAGACGGCGAGGCACCCGCCGGGTCGTCGGCGGGCGTCGGAGCTGGCGTTTCCTCGGCAAAGGGCGGATCGCTCGCCGGCGGCGGCGAGTGGCCCGCATCTGGACCGGTGGGCGAGGGTTCGGCGGTGGTCTCGGGCGCAGGCGACGCACTCGCCTCGGCGTCTGGAGCGACGGTCGGCGGCGGCTCATCCCCGGAAGCCTCCGGTGTGGGCGAGGGAACGTCGGCGGAGGGCGTCGGGGCGCTGTCGGGCGGAGGACCGGTTGCCGTGATCTGAAGCGGCACGAGCACCGTGACGCAGGCGAGCAGGGCAATCAGGATCGACCGCTGGAGGTCCCGGGACGTGTAGTTGATCATGGGCCCGCCAGCCCCCAGCGAATGAGCTCGGTCTGACCGCTGTACAGCTCGCTCGTCTGGACCGGATACAGCGTGAACGTGCTGTATGGGGTGCTGCCCGCAATCGTCGCCTCGTCCAGGCGCATGGCGCCGGCGGCGCTGTCGCGGGCGAAGATGCGCACCCGGACGTCGTTGGCCAAGTCCGTCGCGTCGACAGAGGTCAGGGTCACGTTGACCGTCGAGTACGTCGCGCCGCTCGTGCACGCGAGCGGGCTGCCCGAGCTGCCGTGGCTCGACAGAAGAGAGCCCGTCGACACGCGCCGCGCTTCAACGTAGATGCAGACGCTGCCGGTCCCGGCATCGCTCGCCAGACGAAGGTTCAGCGCGACGCTCTGCGCGGTCAGCCCTGCCGGCAGAGGGGCGTTGAAGTCCAGGTCGAAGTATCGATCGGTCGCGAAGGAAGTCGGCCACGTGCGCGTGAGGAAGTAGCGGCTATCGCTGCCAAACGCCGTCGTGCTCGAGACATCGGTTGCGGATCCGGACGAGAGATCGCTGACGGCAAAGCCGGTCGTGACCCGCTCGTCGCTGAAGATGCGTGCCGCGCCGAGCGCGGCGTTGACCGGCTGCGCATTGGTGAACAGCGCGCTGGTACCGCCGAGGCCGTTCAGGACCAGGCCAGCCACGAGCGCGCCGACGTTGAGCACCGTCAGAACGGCGATCGCGATGAGCGAGGCTCGTCGTACGGCGCGCAGAGCCGACACGTCAGTTCGCCCTGGTGACGGCCGTGCCGCGCCGAATAGGCCGTTGGACGCTGCGGAGCAGCTCGTCCATGAACCAGACTGCGACCAGCAGCCCACCGAGCAGCCCGAGCGTGGCAACGATCCCGATCGTGGAACCGAGGGTGGTCAGGACGGCGCCAGCTGCTGGAATGACTACTTCGACCGTGCCGATGACATCCGTGGGCGCAACCATGGACGTATCGGCGGCGCTGCTCGCGTCGCCCTTGGTGCGCACGCCGCCCCCGGCGGCCGGAATGTCCACGATGCGGTGCGTGACAACCGTGCCGTTGACGCCGCGGAAGGTGATCACGTCACCGACCCGGAGATCACCGGCGCCCCTGTGTCGGACGATCACCGCGGCACCCACCGGGATCTGTGGCTCCATGGAGCCGCCTCGAACGACATAGAGCTCACGCTGGAGCGGCGGAAGCAGATGAGGCAGCGAGACCAGCCCAACCAGCGCAAGGATCGACGCAAGCCAGGTCACCTTGAACGAGGCTCGAACGATCTTTATCGCCTTGACTGACATGCTCTTCCTCTTGGAGACGGAGTACGGCGGCCCGGTCTTGTTGACCGGACCGCCGCGACCTTGGTATTGGTAGAAGGGCTGACGCCTAGTTGTTAGCCGTCTGCTCGGCGGCGAAAGTAAAAGTCGTCGTCGTGCTGGCGCCCTGCGACGTGTTCGGCGCGCTGATGCTCAGGCTCACGTAGAAGCAGAGGACCTGGCTGGAGCTCGCGTCGAGGACCTGGTCGCCCGTTTGCGACCCCTGCGCGGGATCGCCGATGAGGTTGCCGCTCGCGCCGATCGCCGCAGACGCGCGGAGGATCGCGCCGGTCGCGTCGTCGCAGTAATCGCCGTCGGTCCCGAAGGCTCCGGCGCCCGTGTCCTCGCTCCTGATGACTAGGAGCAGTGAGTCCCGGAGCGCCTTCGTGTCGGCGTTGGTGCTGGTCTGGCTGACCGCGTAGCGCAGTTGCGCCGTGCCGTCGTTCTCGACGATTACCGGGCTGCGGATTGCGTCGCCCGGCATCAGAGCGCTGGTCGTCAGGTTGAGCGCCGCGATCTTCGTGGAGTCGAGGATGATCGTGCCCGTGGTGAA
The DNA here is from genome assembly GCA_040905225.1 of Chloroflexota bacterium. Taxonomy (GTDB): domain Bacteria; phylum Chloroflexota; class Limnocylindria; order Limnocylindrales; family CSP1-4; genus JALYGJ01. The sequence continues at coordinate 13,598 of JBBDRY010000127.1, forward strand.
GCTCGAGTCGTCTGTCTCCTGGTCAGTGAACAGCGCCATGGACACCATCGTTCCGGCCGCCAATCCGACGATCGCGAGCGACGAGAGTCCGGCGATGAGGAGCCGCCTGCGGCGATTCCCGATCTTTCGCTTCATCATCAATTTCCCTTCTACCTGTGCAATTGATTTCCTTGCACTGCGAAGCGAACCATTCGTGTTCGAACGCGGCCATGGACCGGGAGGGGTAACAAGCCCCGTACATTCGTCACGGCCGTCGTGTCGGATGAGTGGCAACCGTTGGCCAAGGGAGTGGTCCGGTGCGGTGACACGGCGTGTCGACCTAGTGGAGACGGGCAGCCCGAAAGTTCCCCCTGCGATGAAATTGAAATTCGCGGGCGGCGCTAGCTCGCTGGTGCCGGAGCGGGGCCCTCCGGTTCGGCGACGACCATCAGGCGAAGCTCGGTCATGTCCTCGATCGACCAGCGCAGCCCTTCTCGGCCGAGCCCGGAATCCTTCACGCCGCCGTAGGGCATGTGATCGATGCGGTAGGTCGGTACGTCATTGACGATGACCCCACCGACCTCGAGCTCGTTGAAGGCCTGCCACGCATGTGCGAGGTCGTTCGTGAAGACGCCGGTCTGCAGACCGTAGAAGCTGTCGTTGACCTGGCGTATGGACGCGCCGAAGTCGTCGAACGGGAACGCCACGACGAGCGGGGCAAAGGCTTCATTGCTGCACACCTGCGCGGTGGGCGGCGTGTCGACCAGCACGGTCGGCGGGAAGAACGCGCCATCTGCAACGCCACCCATTAGGACTCGACCGCCGAGGCCCTGCGCCTCGTGCACCCAGCCCTCTGTTCTCTGCGCGGCCTGCGAGTCGACCATCGGTCCGAGCTGTGTCTCAGCGTTGAGCGGGTCGCCCACGACCAGGTCTCTCGCGGCTGCCACGAGACGCTCGAGAAATGTTTCGTACAGCGAGCTATGGATGAACAGGCGCTGGACGCTGATGCACACCTGTCCGGCGTAGCTGAAGGCCCCAACCAGCGTCCGCTTCACCGCCCAGTCGAGGTCGGCCGAGGCATCCACGATCACGCCCGCATTGCCGCCCAGCTCGAGCACCACGCGCTTCTTGCCGGCACGCTCCTTCATCCTCCAGCCGACGGACGGCGAGCCGGTGAAGCTGAGCAGCTTGAAGCGGTCGTCCTCGACCATCCGGTCGCCAAGGCTGCGGCTCATCGGCAGGATGCTCACGGCGCCCTCGGGCACGCCCGACTTCTCAACGATCTCGGCGACGGTGAGCATCGTGAGCGGGTCCTTGGATGGCGGCTTGAGCACGATCGAGTTACCCGCCGCGATCGCGGGAGCCAGCTTGTGCGCGGCCAGGTTGAGCGGGAAGTTGAACGGACTGATAGCCGCGATTGGGCCGAGTGGGAAGCGTCGCGTGATGCCGACTCGTCCCTTGGAGCTCGGCATGATGTCGAGCGGGATCAACTCGCCGTGGATGCGCTCGGCCTCCTCGGCGCCGAGGCGGAACGTCAGTGTCGCCCGATCCACCTCGACCAGTGAGTCGCGAATCGGCTTGCCGGACTCGAGCGTTATCAGCCGGCCCAGCTCCTCACGCCGCTCGCGGATCCCCGCGCTGATGCTGCGCAGGATGGCGCCGCGCTCGTACGCAGGCAGGCGCCGCGTGACCTCGAACGCTCGGACCGCCGCCTGAACGGCCTCCTCGTATTGCTCCCCGGTCGCGTGATAGGTCGCGCCGGCCGGTTCGTCGGGTCGCGCCGGGTTGGTCACCTCGAGCGTGTCGGGCGAATCGACCCAGCGGCCGGCGAGAAAGATCGGGTGAGGCTTCACGCCGGCGATGGTCATTGGATCCGGATTCTAGACGGCCTTGCTACGGTAGCCTCGTGACAGATCCAATCGATCTGCGGTTCGTCCGGGCGCGCAACTTCGAACCACTTGTCCGGGGGTGAATCGGCCGCCGGGGCCTTGGCGTCGCCACATGATGACCCGCTCAGTCGTTGGGACGCTCGCCTGGACCGTCAGATGACGTGATCAGCGGGGAGCTTCGGTGGATCCGGGCTTAGTTCGAGAACCGGACTCCGTGAGCCGCGGTCCGTGGTCCTAGGGGGTCCCCGGGAGCTGAACCAGCCTCACGCTACCGGCTAGGAGTGCCGAAGCCGCGGCGCGGAACACAGAGGTCAAGCTGTCCGAGCGTGGTTCGCAGAAGAAGTGGTCGCCATCGCTGTTCTCGGCGTCCGTGCATCCGTTGTTAGTCGTGGGACCGGTTGCCATGTTTGCGAGCAGGTCTGCCGCGAGTGCGTTCCGATATGTGCCGTCGATGTCGATGCACCTGTCGCCGACCACGCCGAAGCCGATCGTAAAGAGCTCGATGCCCATGTTCTTGACGGCAGTCGCGCGGTCGTTGGCGTACTTGCACGAGCGCAGGTCGGGCTGGTTGGCGGCTCCGTCGGTCATGAAGATGATGCCCTTGGGCACGCCATTTCGGCCGCGCCGGACGAGCGTGTCGGCAATCGCGCGGAGCGGGTCGCCCAGGTTGGTCCCGGTCGACGAGTGGTCGAGGCAGTTGATCGTCCGGACCAGCTGGCTGTTCGTGTTGAGCGAGCCGTCGCGGTTCTGGTAATTGTTGCTCAGCGAGCGGTTCGTCGGGTAGGGCACGGTCACCCACGTGCCGACGCCGGCGACAAGGCTCGCGATCCCGAACGGATTGCCGGTGCCTCCACACGACGCATTCGTCTGGCTGCGACCGAGGACCGCAAGGCCGACCTGCTGCTTCGTCGGGTCCAGGATGCGCAACGTCGCGAGGGTTGCGTTCTTGACGTTCGTAAGATCCGCGGCGCTCATGCTGCTCGTGCGGTCGATGACGATGCCGATGTCCAGCGGAGCTGCCGGATCGCTTCCGCATAGCCCACTACAGGCAGCAGATTCGAGCGTGGTCACGTCGCCTGCCACGCCGGTGACCTGTCCGAAGCGATACGCGGTGGGGACGGTTCCGCGCACCACGACCGTGTTGCACACACCGCCGCGCGCAGGGTCGCACGTCGCCACGCACTTGCCGTCGGCACACGTCCAGCGCGCCCCGGCACCGGGGTTGCAAACGGCGGGGACGTCGGCAGCGTCGGGTCGGCCGTCGTTGTTGCGATCCCCGACGAGGCACCGATACGTGATGTTCGTCGATGCAGCGGTGAGCGCGGGATGGTTGATGCCGGAGAACTTCCTGGCGTCGGCCGAGGCGCCGGCCGGGTTGGCCGGCAGGCTGGCCGCGCCGGCGAGGGCACCGGCGTCGAGCGCGTTCCAGAGCTCCTGGTCCGAGCGCCGCACGAGGCCGCCGTTGACGACCAACGCGAGGGTGGTGAGCAGCATCATCAGGACCACCACGAACAGGACGAGCGCCTGGCCCTTCTCGCCATCGCGCTGCGACGACCCTCTGCGGGCCGTCATTCGACGCGCATCTCGGCGGTCGATGAGAGCGGAATGATCGTGCCGAACGCCACCGGAGTAAGCATCGGATAGCCGTACGCAACGCGGACGACGACCGAGGTCCCCGTCGTGGCGCCCGCGAGCCCGCCGGGGCATGCCCCGCCTGCAGCAGTCTTGCACGTGACGGTGACCGTCAACCGGCTGTCATTGAGCCGCCCGGCGACAGTCCGGACACGTGCCGAGATCGCCGCCGCAGTTGGCCGGGTCGTGCCCTGTCGGGCGCCCTCCCGGGCGGCATTGCTGATCCCGATCGACGCGTCAAAGGCAAGCCCGAAGTCGACGATGCCGAACACGATGAGCAGGAAGACTGGCAGGATCAGCGCAAACTCAACGAGCGACTGACCGCGCCCGCGATCACGGGTTGTGACCCGGCGGATGGCTGTGAACCTGACGAGCGGCATGCCGTGCTACCCCATCGCGCGAGGACCCGGTCGTTGGAACCGGACCCGCTCTAAAATGATTTGCGATGCGAAAGATGGCAGCCGATCGGGGGGTGCGCATCAGTACGGAAGTCACGGGTCGGTACCGTCTGGTGCGCCCTGGCACAGAGACGAATCAAAAGGGCCGG
>JBBDRY010000128.1:0-17454 GCA_040905225.1 Chloroflexota bacterium
AGCACGACGCCGACGATGTTCTTGCCGATGTCGTGCACGTCGCCCTTGACGGTCGCCATCACGATCGTTCCCGCATTCGACCTGCCGTTGCCGCCCGGCCCGTGGCCGTTGCCGTCCGCGCCGGCGCCCAGCTTTCCCTCGGCCGCCATCGCCGCCTTCTCGGCCTCCATGAACGGAATCAGGTAGCCCACGGCCTGCTTCATCACCCGCGCGCTTTTGACCACCTGGGGCAGGAACATCCGGCCGTTGGCGAACAGGTCGCCGACCGTGTCCATGCCGGCCATCAGTGGCCCCTCGATGACATGCAGCGGACGCGCGCTTGCCGCCCGCGCCTCCTCGGTATCCTCGACGATCCAGTCGGCGATGCCCTCGACCAGTGCGTGGCGCAACCTCTCGTTGACCGGTTCCTCGCGCCACGACAGATCGCGTTGCGACCCGCTGCCGCGATCAGTGCCGCGCACCTCGTCGGCGATCTCGAGCATGCGCTCGGTGGCGTCGGCGCGGCGGTTGAGCACGAGATCCTCCGCCCGCTCCTTGAGGTCGGACGGGATGTCGTCATACACGGGCAGCGCGCCGGCATTGACGATGCCCATATCCATGCCCGCTCGAATCGCGTGGTACAGGAAGACGGCGTGGATCGCCTCGCGCACCGAGTCGTTGCCGCGGAACGAGAACGACACGTTCGAGACGCCGCCGCTGACGAGCACGCCGGGCAGCTCCTGCTTGACCCTGCCGACTGCCTCGATGTACGCGACGCCGTAGCCAGCGTGCTCCTCGATGCCGGTCCCCACGGCGAAGATGTTCGGGTCGAGGATGATGTCGTTCGGATCGAAGCCGGCCTGCTGAGTGAGCAGGTCGAAGGCCCTGTGCGCGATCGCGATCTTTCGATCGACCGTGTCGGCCTGGCCCTGCTCGTCGAAGGCCATCACGATCACCGCCGCGCCGTAGCGGCGAGCGAGCCTCGCCTGGCGCAGGAATTCCTCCTCGCCCTCCTTCATCGAGAGCGAGTTGACGACCGGCCGGCCCTGGACGTGCTTGAGGCCTTCCTCGATGACGGACCACTTCGAGGAGTCGATCACGACCGGCACCTTTGCGATGTCCGGCTCAGCGGCGACAAGGTCAAGGAAGCGCGCCATGGCGGCCTGCGAGTCGAGCAGCGCCTCGTCCATGTTCACGTCGATCATTTGCGCGCCGCTCTCGACCTGCTGGCGTGCCACCTCGACGGCGTCCCCGAGGCGATCCTCCTTGATCAGCCGGGCAAAGGCGCGCGAGCCGGTCACGTTGGTCCGTTCGCCGACGTTGACGAAGAGCGAGTCGGGACCGATATCGAGCGGTTCGAGACCGCTGAGCCGGGTGCGTGGTTCGATTTCCGGGACCTGGCGCGGCAGCAGGCCCTCGACGGCCTGCGCGATTGCCCGAACGTGGTCCGGCGTCGTGCCGCAGCAGCCGCCGACGAGGTTGATCGCGCCCTCGCGCGCGAGCTGGCCGAGCACGCCGGACGTCTCGGGCGGCTCCTCGTCGTAGCCACCGAACGCGTTGGGCAGGCCCGCGTTGGGGTAGGCACTGACCGGGACATCGGCGATGCGCGCAAGTTCCGCCACGTACGGCCGGAGCATCCGCGCGCCGAGGGCACAGTTCAGTCCAACGGAGAATGGCCGCGCGTGCCGGACGCTGTTCCAGAACGCGGCGACAGTCTGGCCGCTGAGCGTTCGCCCCGATTGGTCGGTGATCGTCCCGCTGATCATCAACGGCAGCCGGAGGCCGAGCTCCTCGAAGAGCGACTCCACGGCGAATATCGCCGCCTTGCCGTTGAGCGTGTCGAAGATCGTCTCGATGAGGAGGATGTCGGCGCCGCCCGCCACCAGCCCTCGTGCGGCGTCGGTGTACGCCGACACGAGCTGATCCCAGGTGACGCCACGCGCGCCGGGATCGTTGACGTCCGGCGACAGAGACAGGGTCTTCGTCGTCGGCCCGAGCGCACCCGCGACGAAGCGGGGCTTGGCCGGGTTCTTCTGTGTCGCCGCATCAGCCGCCTCGCGGGCGATCGTGGCCGCAGCGCGGTTCATCTCCTCGGAGTGGGCCTGGAGCCCGTAGTCGGCCATCGACACCGCGTTGGCGTTGAAGGTGTTCGTCTCGATGATGTCCGCGCCAGCATCGAGGTATGCGGCGTGGATCTCGCGGATCACGTCCGGGCGTGTCAGGACCAGGAGGTCGTTCGCGCCGCGCAGGTCGCTCGGGTGGTCGGCAAAGCGCTCGCCGCGGAACGCCGCTTCGTCCAGCTCGTGGCGCTGGATCATCGTGCCCATCGCTCCGTCGAGCACCAGGATCCGCTCACGCAGCAGCCCGGGCAGTAGCGCGATGCGCTTCTCGCGAGCCTTGTCGGACGGGGTTCGCACGCTCATAGAAATCCGAGTGTAGGCCGAGCGGCTACGCTCGGCGAAATGGCGAATTCGCTGCGACCCGCGCTTGCCGATGTCCTGGATGTCTGGCGGGCGCGAGTTGCGGCCGATAAGGAGCAGGTCGAGCGCGCGCGCGAGGTGGCCGATCCACCCGACTTCTACGCCCCTGTGACCAGCCGTTTCAGGATGGACCCGCGGCGGACAGATGACCCGTCGCTCAACGCGTTGCTGGACCTCGCACAGCCTGATGACGTGTGGCTCGACGTTGGGGCGGGTGGCGGTCGTTACGCGTTGCCCCTGGCGTTGGCCGTGAGTGAGGTGGTGGCGATCGATCCGTCGCCGTCGATGCTCGGCGCGCTGCGCGAAGACGCCTCTGCTGCCGGGATCTCGAACGTCGGAGCGATCGAGGCGCGCTGGCCGATGGCTGATCCGCCCGCTACAGATGTCGGGCTGATGGCCCACGTCGGCTACGACATCGCGGACATCGGCCCGTTTCTCGACCAACTCGAGTCGGCGGCTCGTCGCCTGTGCGTGGCCGTCATGGGCGAATCGGCGATGACCACGGTCGCGACGCTCTTCTGGGAGCGCATCCACGGCGAACCGCGTGTACGACTTCCGGCCCTGCCCGAGCTCCTCGTCCTGCTGGCGGCGCGCGGTCGCGTGCCAGAGGTCCGTCTCGTCGACCGGACGCCACCGACCTTTGCGTCGCTCGAAGAAGCCCTCGCGATGGCGCGCCGACAGCTGTGGGTCGGGGAGGGGACCGCGAAAGGCGAGCGTCTGCGTCAGCTCGTCACTGAGACAGTTGCGGAACGCGACGGGCGCTATGCCTTCGAATGGCAGCCCACGAAGATCGGCATCATCTCCTGGTCGCCGGGTTGAGCCCGAGTCTACGAACCTACTTGGTCATAAGTACCCAGGCAGAGCACTAAGCGCGCTCCAGCCGACTCGCGCATTGCTGGGGCGCCCACTCCACGCTCAGGCGGCACGGGGCGAACGCCTTCGCACACGTCTGACCGACGCGAAACCGGACTTAGCGTTCGGCTGATGCGCATTCGACCAGAACGAGAGACATCGCAGCTCGCGATCTGGGTGCCGTAGCCATCCGGTCACCGCACGCCCGTCTGAGGGAAACGCTGCACGCAACGTTGTCGCGTGTGATCGCACGCGCCGGCGGTTCATTACGCTGTCTGCGACGACCACCCACACCGCGACAGTCGTCGGGAACCAACCTCGCTCGCGTGCGATGGTCGCCGCCAGCCGGCGCTTTCTGTCGATCGTCCCCATCAGCTCGTTGATGTCGACGATCTCCGTTTTGAGCTCGATCACCAAGAGTGTGCGCGTCGCCACATGCCAGGCAAGGATGTCGATGACCCCGCGCTCGCCACGGATCGCGAACGAAACCTCCGGCGCAATCACCCAGTCTCCGCTACGCCGAAACTCACGCGCCACCGCCTCGTGCAGGGCCGAGTGGCGGGCGTTCAGCAAGCGGTCCAGTTCCCCGCCTTGCCAGCGGACCATGAAATCGATCCGTCCCCCCAGCGCCTCGATGATCCGAACGATCGTGTCAACGCCCAAGTCACCGATCTGGGCTCTCTCGAGCCTCGAAACTGCAGCCCGCGACACACGTGCTCGCGCCGCCAGGTCGGCCTGGCGCCACTGCTTCTTGATCCGAAGGGCCCGACAGACAGAGCCCAGGCGCACGGCGTCCATGGAGCGCCATGTTCTGCGGCCTCACTTACCGCTGAGTCAATCGCGACTTACCCGCGGCTTACAGCTCCGGGAACGGAATAGGCTCAGCTGGCACCTCTGTCGGCTCAGCAAGGCGCATCCCGTACCACGCCACGTCGGGCCACTCCCCGAACTTAAAGCCGACCTTCTCGTACAGCCCGATCAGGCGCATGCCGAGCGACTCGTGCAGCGCCACGCTGCCCGGATCGGCCAGTCGTATCCGCATCAGGTGAGAGGGGTCGCCACTCCGCGCTCCGGAGCGATCACCTTGAGCCCGGCACCGATGCGGCCCGACTCCTCGCGCAACTGTTGCGGTGTCCCGGCCAGGATCGGGAACGTTGCGTAGTGGACGGGCACCACCGTTCGCACGTCCAACAACTTCGCCGCGCGCGCTGCCCCGGCCGGGCCCATCGTGTAATGGCCGCCGATTGGCAGGATCGCGACATCCGGCTTGTACATCACGCGGATCATGTCCATGTCGCCGAACACGTCGGTATCGCCCGAGTAATACACGCGCATCCCGTCTTCGAGCTCGATCACGAAGCCGACCGGCTCGCCCAGGTAGAGCGGCCCTTCACCAGCCGCGGACCAGTCGCCCGCCGAGTGATCCGCGCGAACCATGGTCACTTTGAGCCCGCGCGCCTCGACCGTGCCGCCCTTGTTCATGCCGATGATCTCGACTCCGGCGCCGTCGAGGACTGTCTCGAGCCACAGGCTGAGCTCGTGGATGCAAACCCAGGCAGGCTTCGTCCGCCGAGCGATGGTCAGCGCGTCAGCGTTGAGAACGTCGCGCGGCCCGGAACCGAGGTGGTCGAAGTGGCCGTGGGAAACGAGCATCACGTCGCACTGGCTCACGTCATCAGCCGGCCGCGGTGACGTTGGGTTGCCGAACCACGGGTCCAGCAGCACGGTCTTGCCACCGGGCGTGCGCAATTCCACACACGAGTGGCCGTACCAGGTAAAGCTCGCACCGTCGCTCATCGGTCCTACCTTTCGCGCCGACCTAATCTGTCGTTGATGTCCTCAGTATTCTGGCGCGCCGCGTTTCGCGTGCAATACCGCATCCTCGCGCTGGCCGACCCGCTCATCCGAGGCGTGTGGCGTCGCTACGGTCTGGGAATAACGATCGAACTGCGCGTCGAAAACAGGGACGGCAGCGGCATCCGATCCCGACTGGTCGGTCTGCTTCGCGCCGGGACGTCCGAATATGTCGGCCATCCAAATGGCGATGTCGGCTGGACGAGAGACCTGACAGCGGCTGGCGTCGGAACGCTGGTGTACCCGGATGGCAACGAGATTCACATCGCCGCGCGCCGGCTCGACAAGGGCGCGGAGCGTGAGGCAGCGATCCGGGCGACATCGCAACAGCCCTTTCCGGGCAATCTCATCTACCGGCTGGCGCGCCGGCATGTGCGTGCGACCGGCGTCTATTTCCGGGTGGAGCCCGCGTGAAGCTGCTCCAGCGCGTCGTCGGGCCGATCGCCACCAATCTGTACGTGCTCGGCGACGAGGCCAGCCGGGAGGCCATCGCGATCGATACGGCGACGCCATGCGTGGAGTGGGTCACGGCGACGCTCGCCGAGCGCGGCTGGACGTTGAAGTTGGTCGTGAGCACGCACCGTCACTGGGATCACATCGGCGATAACGCCGCCGTGGCCGATGCGACGGGCGCGCAGATCGCCGCGCACGTACTGGACCGCCACGGCCTCGAGAACCCACAGCCGATCATGGCGCCGTTTCCGATCGCCCCAAGCGTCCCCGCAATCGACCTGGCCGAGGGCTCGCGGATTCGGTTTGGCGAAATCGATGTGGAGGTGCTGCACACGCCGGGTCACACGGAGGGCTCGGTCTGCCTCGTCGCGAACTCGGAACGCTTGCTGTTCACGGGCGACACGCTCTTTGCCGACGGATGGGGACGGACAGATCTACCGGGCGGGTCTGAGGACCAGATCATCGAGTCGCTCGGTCGACTCAGCGCGATGGATGCCGACCTGCGCGTCCTGCCCGGACACGGCCAGGGATCAACTTTGGAGGTCGAGAAGCGCTGGCTCGACCGCGTGGCTGTGGAGCGCCGGCTGCCTTTCTAGGGGCTTGCGAGGAGAACCGCGGCCGCGATCGCCTGGGCGGCGGCGGTCATCACGGCCTGGTCGGCACCTTCGCGGTTAATGCTTACCGTCACGCCTCGGCCATTGCTCCACGCAGCTACTGCCGCACCTGGGATCCCCATGATCGAGGTGCTGCGCCCGAAGGCGATGGAGCCCACGCCCTGAATCGGCGTGGTCGCGCCGAGGGTGTCGGCGAGCGCCTCGAACTCGGCCTGCGTCATGTCCTTGAGCTGAGCTTCGACGTTGGTGTTGCCGTCAGCCGCAGCCTTGTAATGGCAGTAGATGCCGTTCGGCCTGGGGACGACATCGCCTCCACTCGGCGTGTCGACCGGGACACCCAGGGCCGCGATGGCCAGGTCTGAGGTAAACACGCCACACAGTCCATCGGCGGTTGAGGGCCCCCCGGCCGGTGTCGCGGGCGCCGCCGACGGCGGGGCGGACGTCGTGCCCGGTACGGAAGTTGCGGGCGCACCCGATCCACAGCCGATCACGGCCACGAGCGCAAGTCCCGCGATTGATGCGCGAGCGAGTATCAGAGTGTTCACGGTGTGGAGTTTACCCGGCCAGTAGCTCGCCAACCTTAGCCGGACTCGGAGCCGTACTTGATGCGCATGTGGTTGCGCACCGACTTGTGGATTTGCTTCCACCGTTTGGCCGATGCGGCACGGGCCGCGGGATCCACGCGCCGAGCGACGGCGGCCCATTCCCGTTCGAGCTTTTGCTGGCTCTGCAGCCGGGCGGCTGGGAGCGTGCCCGCCGCGATGGCCGCCTGGACAGCGCAGCCGGGTTCGGTACCGTGGGCGCAGTCGGAGAAGCGGCACTGGCTGGCCAGTGCCTCGACGTCCGCGAAGGCCTCGGCCAGACCCTCATCGATGTCCCACATCCCGACAGAGCGCATGCCCGGGCTGTCGATCAGCAACGCGCCCGACGGCGTCAGCACGAGCTCGCGCATGGTGGTGGTGTGGCGGCCGCGCTGGTCGTCCTCACGCACGGCGCCGGTCGATTGCCGCTCCCAGCCGAGGAGCGCATTGACGATCGTCGACTTGCCCACGCCCGACGAGCCGATCAACGCGACCGTCTTGCCCGGTTCGAGCAATGGCGTGAGCGAATCGAGGCCTGTCCCGTCGATCGCGCTGAGCACCCGGATCGCCACGCCCGGTGCGATCGCCGTGGCGTCTGCCACGCGTCCGCCAACGTCATCGCAAACGTCGGCCTTGTTGAGGACGATGACGGGCTCCGCGCCGCTGGACCAGGCGAGCGCGACGTGGCGCTCGATCCGCCGGAGGTTGAAGTCGTGATCCAGGCCGGTGACGAGCAGCACGACGTCCACGTTCGCGGCCACGACCTGGGCTCCGCCTGTGTCGCCACGGGCAGGCCGCAAGAATCTGGTCTTTCGGGGAATGAGCGCTTGTATGACGGCCGACTTGCCGTCATCGGACATCTCGAGGGCCACCCAATCGCCGACGGCAGGAAAGTCCTCGGCCAGCCGGGCTTCGTGGCGATACCGGCCGGAAACCCCGGCGTCGACTTCACCAACTTCTGTCGCGACGAGGTAGCCGCCGCGATGCTCGCTCAGCACGCGGCCCAGCTGGAGCGTGCCAGAGTGAGGCTGGAACAGCGCGGCCACCCGCGTATCCCAGCCCCACTTGTCCAGCTGGCTGGACGCGGCGGCCGTCGGCTCGTTCGTCACAGTTCGAATGGCTTGCGCCATGCGGTCGAGCGCTCGGCGACGCCGAAGCCGATGCCCTCGTACAGGCCGAGCGCGCCGGACGGGTTGTCTGCGTCGACACCGAGGATCCCTGTGTCCAGACCGCGCTCACGGATGGCCACCAGCGAACGCGCAATGAGCGCCTTCGCCAGCCCCCGTCGACGCCACTGGCGCCGAGTGAAGACGCTCTGCAGCCATGCTCTCTTCACCCCGAGGGCGGCGTTCTCCTCGGCATCGATGCCGTTGACCACTCCGCCGGCAACCTCGTCGCCGTCGTATGCGATCACCCACAGCGACGGATCGAAGCTGGGCTCTTCGAGCCAACGCTTGAAGGACTGGTCGGAAGAGTCGAAACCGCCCCAGTGGTCCTGGAACGCCTCAACATCGGCGTGCCAGATCTGCCGGACCATCTCCGGCGTCACCGGGCGTACCTCGATCCCGTCGGGCAGCGGGATGTCGGGGATTGGCTCGTTCAGCGGCCTGGTCATCTCGAAGAACCATCGCACCTGCTGGAAGCCCGCTCTCCGGAGCAGCGCATGCGCCCCTTCCTGTCGATCGCTCGTCCAGCTCCCGAAAATGCGCGGACGATCGGTAGAGTGCGTCGTCGCGAGCTCACGTGACAACCGCTCGTTCTCGGCCAGCAGCGCCGTGCCGATGCCGCGGCGTAGCCACTCAGGCAGCACCGCGCCGTCGACCCGGTATTCGCGAAACGACTCCAGTGTCGTGTCGACCCAGCTCCGGTCTGAGTAGGCCACCGGCTCACCGTCAACCTCGGCGATGGTGACGTCGCGAGCTGCGTCAAACATCTCGCTGGGGTGCCGGTGCCGGGCCGTGAGGTCCGGAACGGACGTCCGAAACGGAACGCCGTCGTGTTCCAGCGCGCGATTGACGATGTTCACGATGGCCGGGATGTCAGATTCGCCGGCGTAGGGTCGCAACCGGAATCCCTCCGGCAGTCCGGATAGATCGTCGACCGGATAGTCGACTGTCGGAAGTTCAAACATGGCTTTAACCAACCCTCTTCAGCTTGCCGGTCCGCTTGGCGTAGCGCTCGGCCCAGCCGAACACCCACACGCCGAGCGGGATGAATATGACGGCCATGACTGCCAGTGGCAGGAGATGGCCGCCCATGGAGGAGATCGGGGCGCCGTCGATGAGCGCCATTCGGACGCCATCCAGGATGTAGGTTGCCGGCGAGATCGCCGAGATGACCTGCATCCAGTCGGGCAGGATCGTGACGCTGTAGTAAACCCCGCTGATCAGCAGCAGCAGCGACTGGATCACGAAAACCATCTGGTCCCCGCGCTCCACCCACAGCAAAGGCAGGGCTGCGGCCATCATGCCGATGCCGATGATCGACAGCGAGCCGACCAGCATCAGCGCGCCGGCGCTGAGGAAGTCGGCGTGCGACAGGTCGATCCCGAAGAACAGGATCAGCGTTATCAGCACGACGGTGGTGTGGATGAGGCCCCACATGATCGCAAACAGGGTGGAGCCCAGCAGCTGCGACACGCGCCGAACCGGCGCCATCATCGTGTACTCGAGTGTGCCTTCCCAGCGCTCCCAGCTGATCTGCTCGGCGACAACCGAGAAGACCACCGACAGGTAGTTCCAGAAGGTGGCACCGATCATCAGCGAGAGAATCAGCCGCGCGCTGTCCTGGTCGCGACCGATCAGGGTGACCGCGAGCGCACCGGCGATGGAGTAGACCATGAAGGCCACTTCCCAGCCCCAGTAGCGCTTGGACAGGTTGAAGTTGCGCTCGACGAACGCGTAGCTCTGTTTCAGTTCGCGGGTCAGGACGGTCATTTCTTTTAGTACTCCGGATGTGGTGGGCCCGCCCTAGAGCGAGCGGGCCCTTTGAGGTGCAGGTTCGGGAGCCAACCGGCTGCCGATCCTGATCATTGAGCGACCCACGACGTGGCGAAGCCGGCGCGGCGGCCGGCCGGCTGCTACGAGCCGCTGACGTCGTGCTGCGTCGTGCAGCTCGCGTCGGCGACGGCGGTCGATTTCTGCGTGATAGGGATGGATCAACATTTCGGGTAAACCTCTTTCCTGCTCAGTTGCTATCTCCGCAGTCGGCCTACGGGCCGCTGCTACGCGCTCCGCGCGATCAGGCGCCTTTGGCGCCGTATCGCGCATCGCTTGTGGTGGTTAGTCGTCTTCGTTGCGCTCCTCGACGTCGTCGTCGAGCGAGCGACCGGTATGGGTCATGAACACGTCATGGAGAGTGGCTGCCTGGCCCCCGTTGGCGGCGGCCGCGGCGGCCCTCAGCTCGGTTGCCGTGCCCCCGGCGACGAGCCTGCCGTCGTTGAGCAGGCCGATCCGTGAACACAACCGATCGGCTTCCTCGAGGTCATGCGTGGTGAGCACGATGGTTGCCTCGTGCTGGTCACGGATCTCCTCGATGAATGTCTGCACGTCGAGCTTCGAGCGTGGGTCGAGACCGGTTGTGGGCTCGTCCAGCAGGAGTAGGACCGGGCTCGTCAGGAATGCCCTGGCGATGGCGACCTTCTGCTGCATCCCGCGGCTCATCTGCTCGAGCGGCCGGCTGAGCCTCGACTCGGCAATGCCCAGTCGAGCCATGATGCGCACGATCTCTCGTCGCGCGTACTTGGCGTCGACGCCGTACAGCCGCGCGGCATACATCAGGTTCTCCATCGGCGACAGCTTCTTGAAGAACGCTGCGTCGACGCTGACCCTGTTGATCAGCCGCTTGACCGCCATCTCTTCACGGGTGATGTCGTGGCCGAAGACCTCGACGGTGCCGTGCTCGACGGTCAATAGGGTGCTGACGAGCCGGATGAACGTGGATTTCCCGCTGCCGTTGGCCCCGAGCAGGCCGTAGATCTCGCCGCGCTCGATGCGCAGCGAAACGTCCTCAACGGCGACAACCGTCTTTCGCTTGCGACGGCCGCCGACCACGAACTTCTTTGTCAGATGCTCAATACGCAGGGCCGGGACGGTGGCTCGTTGGTCCTCCGCCTGGCTCACGATCGGCACCTCCGGTTCGACTCCTGCCGGCATCTCAGGGATTGCCGGTGGCTCGAGGGTGATGGTCATGGCTGGTGCTCCTGGCTCTCGGGTTTGCTCCGATAAGACAGGGCCCCCATCGATTGATCGCGGGAGGGCGGCTACTTGTTCATGCCGCACGTTTGCGGGCATGAAAAAAGCCGGGGGGCCCGATCCGGCCCTCCGGCTTCCTGACTGCGGCTTACGCCGGCCGTCAGATCACCAAGGGCACAGATCTCCCGCGCTCCGGGCGCCCAAGGGCGCGCCGGTCCGCAGCGCGGAGGCTGCGGCAGCTGCGTGGAGAAGCTTGTTCATTCGTTCAGGTGTCTCCTGATTTACGGCGATGGGGCGAGCGCGATTGCGCAGGATACGGGCGGCCTACCACGGCTGTCAAATCCGCCGTGAATCGGGTTCGGATCAGGCTTGCGTGACGGCGTGGAGGAGCCGATGCGACGACTTCGCGATCTCCTCAACGGCGGCCTCGAAGGCCTCCTGGTTGCGTTTGGACGGGACCCGATAGCCGCTGATCTTGCGCACGAACTGAAGCGCGGCGGCGCGGATCTCCTCATCCGATGCGTGTTGGTCCTGGTGACGAAGGGTGACGATGCTGCGACACATGACCAGACGATAACCCGCCCCGCCGGTACTTGCTCAATCACCCGTCCAGCCGCTCCAGGCTTCGAGGACTACCCGGCCTTCGCGCTCTTGTACGGAGTTTCGTCGGCAATCCGAGTAATCGCGTATCGCGATGCCGCACCGCGGACCGAGGCAGCGATCGTCCAGAGCACGCAGATCGCTCAGAATCAAAAGACGGCGGAGGCCGAAGCCACCGCCGTCGCTTGACGTTCTGTTCCGGGTATCTAGCGCGAGGGACCGCGGACTTCCAGGAGGTGCGCCTTCCAGCCGTCCGGAACGGTGTCAGAGCTGCTGCCCTGCCACCCGCACGTGCACGTGACGAGCTGCTCGCGATGCTGATACCGATCGATCAGGTGTTTGAAAGGCTCGGGCGGCGCGTCCTTGGGAGTGGATCGGCGCCAAACTGAAGAACTGGAAGTTGTCACGCGTCGCTGACCTCGCTGCGTCCAAGATTTCGCTCGTCCGTCATCTGATGACGCTTCGGCAGCCGCTTCGTCAGCGGCCGATATGCATGGGTTTCGCCGAAGGGTGGGCTCTCAGTGACGGGGGGCGTGCCCGGGACAGGGCTCCCTCATTCTAACTGTTTCCGCACAAATCGGCCAGATTCAGGGCTTTTCGGGAAGAACCTGGGAGAAGTTGCTCAATAGGCTCCGTGACGCAACATGTGCGCGAATATGAGTTCCTTGTGCGTGGGCTCCGGCCCCTCGACTATCGCGACGTGGCGACCATCGCGGAGCAGCTTCTCGATCCGGCTCTGTCCGGTATACCCGATGCTCCCCAGCATGGCCGAGGCCGCCGTTGTGACGGCTGAGACCATCTCGCCCGAGAACAGCTTGGCAACGCTGGCCTCCTTGCCCGCGTCCACGCCATGATCGCCCTGCCGGGCGGCGACCCAGACGAGCGCCCGCGCCGCAGCTATATCCCGTTCCATCCCCGCGATGCGGAACCGGTAGTCCTGCATGCGGTTGAGCTTGTCCCCGTAAATCCGCCGGCGCCGCCCGTGCTGGAAGACCGTGTCGCGAGCGCGCCGAGCGATGCCGACCCCGAGTGCGGCGATGCCGATCCGTGACATCGACAGGCTGCCCGCCATCATGGGCAGCCCCCGGCCCTCCTCGCCGAGCATGAATTCGGCCGGGATCTCAACGTCGTCGAGCTCCAACGGCGAGATGTCGAGGGCACGCAGGCCAAATGTCGCCCAGCGTTCGCCGATGACGACGCCCGGCGCGTCTGTCGGGACGAGAAACCAGCTCATCGTGTCGGTCGAGCGCGTACCCTCGGGCCCCGTCCGGGCGACGACGATCACGTACTGGGCGGCACGGATATTCGAGCTGTATTCCTTTCGACCGCGCAGAACGTAGCCGCCACCGGTCTTTGTCGCCGTCGTGCTCAGCGCCAACAAGTCGCTGCCGGCAGCCGCCTCCGATGCCGCGAAGGACGTGATCACAGGTTCGCTCAGGCAGCGCTGCAGAAACTGTTCGCGCTCGGTCGGCGGAAGATACGAAAGCACGACCCGGTTGAAAAATACGGGCAGCATCAGGTGGCTGGCGAACGAGGCGCAGGCATAGCTGAGCTCCTCGGCAAGCACGCAGGCGCTGGCGACGAAATCGTCGCCAGCGGCGCCGGTCAGGAACCGCCTGGTCATGCCCGATTCATGGAAGCGCCCAAGGACCTGAGGCGGGAGCCGCTGATCACGGTCGGACTCCTCCACATAGGGCTCGATTTCCGTGCGCGCGAATTCACGTGCCCAATCCAGCAGGGCCTGCTGGTCGGGCGTCAGCGTCCAGGGATACATGTGCGCTAGCTGGCCGAGAACCGACCAGGGGATCGTGCTGGTATCACCGTTACTCCTCTAGAGAATGTTCGTCCGGCGGCGCGACAGAGGGTAACGGTGACGCGATGTTCTTTCCCGGACGGAGGCTGCGACCCTTGCCGAAGTAAAACGCCCGTTTCAGGAGAGCCCCGACCGTTCTAGCGGGCTGATGCTGTCAATACTCCGGGTGGGTATTGACAAACCGTCGGCCCCAGGCCTTGTCAAGGGGTTTGTCAAGGGGTAGAGTTACGGCAGTGAGCCTTGTCAAGAGTTGACAAGGCCATACGTGTGTCCGGGAGGTCGCAGGCGGGCGATCGCCGGCAGACGACACGAGCGGCCGCCGTGCCGCGTCCCATCGAAGTTGACGGTAACTACAAACCTGGAGGTCCACCACGTCCGTCGGCGTAGCCGCTGAGATCAAACAGAAGATCAACCTCGTCGATCTCATCAGCGAGACCGTGCAACTGCGCAAGGCCGGCGCCTCGTTCAAGGGCCTGTGCCCGTTCCATGGCGAGAAGACGCCGTCCTTCACGGTTACGCCTGCGCGCGAGACGTGGAAGTGTTTCGGCTGCGGGCGCGGCGGGGACCTTTTCAACTTCGTGATGGAGCGCGACACGATCGACTTCCCGGAGGCGCTCCGACGCCTTGCCGGTCGCGCGGGTGTCGAGATCTCCGAGAAGTCGAGTCGAGAGGACGCGCGGCGCAAGCGACTGCGTGACGCGCTCGACGCGGCCATCGCCTTCTATCACCGCATCCTGACCGAGAGTCGCCACGGCCAGCCGGCGCTCGAATACATGCGCGGCCGCGGGTTCACGGACGAGACCCTCGCGGCCCACCAGATCGGCTATGCGGTGGACGCGTGGGAGACGCTCAGCCGAGCACTGATCGACAAGCGCGGCTTCACCGAGCAGGAGCTGGAGGCCGCTGGCCTGGTTTCGAAGCGTCAGGGTCGGCGTGGCGTCTACGACCGTTTCCGCGGCCGGATCATCTTTCCGATCCGTGACGCCTCGGGCAACGCCACCGGACTCGGCGGACGCATCGTGGGCGCGGCGTCCGAGCGCGGCGACACCACGCGCGACGCCGGTCCCAAGTACCTCAACTCGCCGGCGACCCTGCTCTTCGACAAGAGCCGCACGCTGTATCTGGTCGACCGTGCCAAGTCGGCCATGCGCAAAGCGGGCGTCGCGGTGCTGGTCGAGGGCAACACGGACGCCCTCATGGCCCATCAGCAGGGCTTCGAAAACGTTGTCGGCACGCTAGGAACTGCGTTGACGCCGGCGCAGGTTGAGCTCGTGACACGTTACGCGCCGCGCATCGCCCTCGCGTACGACGTCGACGCCGCCGGCCAGGGCGCTGCCACGTTCGGCGCAACAGAGCTGTCCGCGCTGGTCGGCGAGATCGAGCGCAGCGCCCACCGCGGCCGCCTGACCGACGTCGGTGTGGTCCGGTTGCCTGACGGCAGGGATCCGGACGAGGTGATGCACCGCGACCCCGAGGGATGGCGGAAGGCCACCGCGGAGCCGCAGCCCATCGTCGAATACCTGATCGACACCTTCGCCAAGCGGCACGACCCGCGCACGCTCGCCGGCCGGGAGAAGCTCGTCGCCGCCGTCATGCCGACGATCCGTCGCGTGACCAACCCCACGCAGAGAGACGGGTACATGCAGCTACTGGCTCGACGTAGTGGCGTCGAGGAGCGCGTGCTGCTGGAGGAGCTGCGCCGGCCTGAGCAGACTGCTCGGGTGGTCGGTCGGCCGTCCGAATCACACGTCGGCGCCAAGATCAACCTGGAGGCGGTGCTGTCCAGCCCGGATGCGCTGGATCCGGAGGCTGTCGCGCGAACGCTGGAGCCGGTCGAGTCGGCGCTGCTGCGCGTCGTTTTGATGCGCCCGTATGTGCGCGACGACCTCGCCGGTCGGCTGTCTCCCGAGCTGTTCGTGACGACACCGGCGCGAGAGCTGTGGCGCCGCATCGACGCCACCCCCACCGCCGGTTTCGACCGCGCCGCGTTCGTCGAATCGCTCGATCCGACCCTGGCGGCCGTGGCGCGGACCCTCTTCGCGCGAACGGACCCGCTGCCGGACGATGACGGCGCGCTGCGCCAATCGGTCGAGCAGAGCCTGCTCGGACTGGAGCGCAATCGAATCACCGAGCGGCTCGAATTCGTCCGTGCGGAGCTTTCCGAAGCCGAGGCCGAGGCAAACGCCGAGGCGGCCGAGCGCCTGCGCCGCGAGGTGCTCGAACTACAGACACAACGCCTCGATCTCGATCGGAGGCGCGAAACCAACACCGTTCTCAACCAACGCAGAAACAAGACACCGGCCGCCACGGCCGCAACACCCTAGGAGGGCACAGCAGACATGGATGTAGGTGACAAGCAACTCGTAGCCAGCGTTCTCGAGCGTGGCAAGCGTCGTCGTGACGACGATGGGATGCTCGATAACAAGGACGAGCTCGACGAGCCCACGGCTGGACTGCCCGCCGCGGCCGAGCTCGGCGTCGACGTCGCGATCGACGAGTCCGACAAGACTCCGTGGGAGGAGCCGCCGGCGAAGCTCGACCCGCAAGTGGCCGAGGAGCCAACGGCCGAGGAGCTGGACGCGATCGCTGCCGACATGATCGGCATCGACGACCCGGTGCGCATGTACCTCAAGGAGATCGGCAAGGTGCCGCTCCTGAACGCCGAGGAAGAGGTCGTGCTGGCCAAGGCCATCGAGCTCGGCGAGCAGATGATCGACGAGCCGCAGAAGGCCGTTCTGTCCCTGTGGGAGTGGACCAAGAACGAGACCGAGGCCAAGTCGCGCGAGAAGCATCCGCAGCATCGGCTGCCGTACAAGGACGAGACCGATCGCATCGTGCGCGGCGCGTTTGCGGCTGCCGAAAAGGACGGGCTGCTCCAGCACACGATCGATTTCCACTTCGTGAAGGCCGCAAAGACGGTCGAGTCTGACCAGACGAAGGCGACCATCAAGGAGACGCGGGCGATGGTCAACGCCTACAACGACGCGCCCAATGCCGAGAGCTTCACGAACCTGGTGGACTTCGCGTTCCGCGCGGTCCATTCCGGAGATGCCGAGGCGCATGACAACCCGGCTTTGCGGGCGCTATATGACTGGACGCGCGAGGTAGCGCACGAAGCGCTGCGCCGCTGGATCCTCGGCGGACACGACCCCGAGCTCATCACCGAGATGGGCTGGACCCTCGAGCAGGACCTGTCGCTCAAGCCCCGCGATCGGCGTGGCGTGTTGGTGCGCATCGGCCGCGAGGGGAGGGAGCAGTTGACCTCCGCCAACCTGCGTTTGGTGGTGTCGATTGCGAAGAAGTACATCGGCCGTGGCATGTCGTTCCTGGACCTGATCCAGGAGGGCAACATCGGCCTGATCCGCGCCGTCGAGAAGTTCGACTACGAGAAGGGCTTCAAGTTCTCCACGTACGCCACTTGGTGGATCCGGCAGGCGATCACGCGCGCCATCGCGGACCAGGCGCGGACGATCCGCATCCCGGTCCACATGGTCGAGACGATCAACCGCCTGATCCGCGTCTCGCGCGGTCTGCTCCAGGAGCTGGGCCGCGAGCCGACGGTCGAGGAGATCGCCGAGGCGATGTCGAGGGGCCAGGAAGTGGTCGTCACGCCCGAGAAGGTGCGCGAAATCATCAAGGTCAGCCAGGAGCCGGTGTCTTTGGAGACGCCAATTGGCGAAGAAGAAGACTCGCACCTCGGTGACTTCATCGAGGACCGGGCCGCTCTGGCACCGGCCGAGGCCGCTTCGCACCAGCTGCTCAAGGAGCAGGTCGAGGCGGTGCTGGACTCCCTGTCCGGGCGGGAGCGGCGAGTGCTCCAGCTCCGGTTCGGGCTGGAGGACGGCCGTGCCCGCACCCTCGAGGAGGTGGGTAAGGAGTTCAACGTGACCCGCGAGCGCATCCGCCAGATCGAGGCGAAGGCGCTGCGCAAGCTGCGCCACCCGTCACGGTCACGCAAGCTCAAGGACTACCTGGAGTAACCCCTGGTGGGTGGCCGGGACGGGTGGCTCGCTCGCCCCACGGTCGAATACACCG
>JBBDRY010000129.1:0-17027 GCA_040905225.1 Chloroflexota bacterium
GTCGCGGCAGGCGTCGCCGTAGGGGTGCCTCGTGAATCGGTCCTGGCGATGGCCTTGCTCGCACATGCCGTCACGACCATACTCCTCGCGATCGGCGGCGCCATTGCTTTGGCAGCGATGAGCCTTTCCCTGGGCGCGGTCGCCTCGGGAGCCTCGGGCGTCAAGAGAAATGCCGTATGAGGTCGCAGCGCGGTGAATGCAAGTCCACCGGCGGGACGACCGGGGGCTTGGTCAGCGAAGCACGGGCGTTGGGCATGCTCCCCTATGCAGCCTGATCTTCCAACATCGATGGCCAAGGGGGAGGCCTGCCGCCCGCTCGTGACACTATCTCTGGTCACGTTCAACGGCGAGGGCTGGTTGCCCGGGTGCCTGGCCTCGCTCCGCGCGCAGACCTTGACCGATTACGAATTGTTGGTGATCGATAACGCATCGAGCGACCGCTCGGTCGACCAGCTTCGATCAGAGGCTAACGATGACCCGCGAATACGTCTCGTCGAGTCCCAGCGGAATCTCGGATTTGCGCGCGCGCACAACCAAAACATCGCCGCCGCGCGTGGGGAATTTGTCTTCCTAATCAACCAGGACATCGAGCTGGACCCGGAGTTCCTGCGCGAGGCACTCGCCTCGTTTGACGGGCGGCCGACTGTGGGCGCTGTGCAGGGACGAGTGCGTGGTCTCGATGCCGCCGCCCAACGAACAAACATCCTGGACACCACCGGGCTCCAGATGCAGCGGGACCGGCGCGTGGTCAGCCGCAACCAGGGCGACCCGGACGGCCGGGCCTATCTGACGCCAGGCCCCGTCTTCGGTGCTGACGGACCGGCGCCGGTCTACCGTCGTGCTGCGCTCGTCGACGCCCGGCTGCCCGCTACCGGCGGCGGTTGGGAGATTCTCGACGAGGACTTCTTCATGTACAAGGAGGATGTCGATCTGGCGTGGCGCCTCCAACTGTTGGGCTGGACCGCCTGGTACGCGCCAACCGCGCTCGCCTGGCACGCCCGCGGCGCCGGCGGGCCGCGCGCGCGAACCATGCTCGAGATTGCTCGCACGAATACGACGATCCCGCGCTGGATCAAAGCGCTATCGTGGCGGAATCAGCGCCTGATGCAGATCAAGAACGAGCTGCCGTCGATGTACTTCCGCGATCTGCCGTGGATCCTGCATCGCGAAATCCTTTCGCTCGCCTTTATCGTCGTGGCCGATCCGAAACGGCTCGCCGCCGTGCCCGCCCTAATTCGTGCCCTGCCCGCAGCCATGCGCAAGCGGCGTTTTGTGCAACGGCGGCGTCGAGCCAGTGCGGCCGATCTGCGAAGTTGGTTCATTGGGGACTGAAGCGCTATCGCTGCCTGTAGCATCGAGTTAGATGCGCATCGCGATCCTTGGCATTCGCGGCGTACCGGCAAACTACGGCGGTTTCGAGACATTCGCCGAGGAGCTCGGCGCGCGACTCGCCACGGCGGGCCACGACGTGACCGTCTACGGGCGCGACCGGTACGTCGAGCGGGGCCTACGAGCGCATCGGGGGATGCATATCGTCCGTCTTCCGGCGCCACACTCGAAGTATCTCGAGACGGTCGTCCACACTCTGTTCGCCGCGTTCCACGCAATCGCCCGCCATTACGACATCGTCTACGTGTGCAACTTGGCCAACATCCCGGCGATCGTTCTGCTTCGACTCCTTGGCCGCCGAGTCGTGCTCAACGTGGACGGGTTCGAGTGGCAGCGGGCGAAATGGAGCAAGATTGGCCGAGCGTACTACCGGCTCTGTGCCTGGATTGCCGCGCACATACCGGTGAACTTGGTAACCGACGCGCGCGTCATCCAGGACTACTACGCCCGCACCTACGGCCGGCGGACGGATTACTTCCCCTACGGGACCGAACTCGAGCCCGTGTCTGATGACGGCACGCTGACACGATTGGGCTTGGAGCCCCGGCGCTACGTCCTCTACGTGAGCCGGCTGGAGCCGGAGAACAACGCCCATCTCGTCATCGACGCGTTTGCACGCGTCCGAACTGAGCTCCCCCTTGCCATCGTGGGCGACCGGACCGGCTCGAGCCGGAGCAGCCCATACAGTGCGGCCAAGGCGGTCGGCGACCTACTTGCCCTCGCCTACCGGACCACGCACGGGGTGGGCGTTGTCATCACCCGCGGCGCCAACACGTACGGCCCGCACCAGCATCCCGAGAAGCTGGTGTCGCTCTTCATAACCAATGCGCTGTCCGACCTGCAGCTGCCGCTGTGCGGCGATGGGCTGCAGCGCCGCAGCTCGTTGTTCGTCGACGACCACGCCGACGCGGTTGGCCACGCGCTGGATCACGGCCAGTCCGGTCACGCCTACATCGTCCCGGGGCCGGACGAGCGGACAAATCGCGACATCACCACGGCGATCCTTCGCGAGCTGGGCAAGCCGTGGTCGCTGGTGCGCAGCGGGCCCGATCGGCAGGGTCACGGCAGGCGCCACTCGATGGACGGAACAAAACTGGCCGCTCCTAGGCTGGACGCCACGAGTTGCGCTTCGATGAGTGGATGCGTCAGACAGTCGCCTGGTACGTCGCCAACGAGCGCTGGTGGCGCAGCATTGGTGACGCCGACTGGGCCTGACTACTGCAGCCGTCAGTACGACTGGACACTGGAGCAGTCGGTGCGTGACCTCGCAGCTCGATCGCGTCGGGGTCACGGGCGCCGCCGGGCGGCTCGGAACCGCCCTGGTGGACCTCCTCGGACGCGATGTCGCGGCTTGGCGGCGCCCCGAGTACGACCTGGACAGGAGCGATCCCGGACCGCTGCTGTACCGCGACGACCCCTCGCTCGTCATCCACGCAGCGGCGTGGACCGACGTCGACGGCTGCGCGCGCGAGCCAGATCTTGCCATGCGCCGCAATGGCGAGGCCGTGGATCGGCTCGCCAGGGCCTGCGCCCGACGCGATGCGGCGCTCGCTGTCAACTCGACGAACGAGGTCTTCGGCGGCCAACGCGACGACCGCAAGGGCTACACGGAAGCCGATCCGCCGCCGCCGGCCAAAGCGTATGGCGCGAGCAAGCGCGCCCGGAGAGGCAGCGGCTCACCGGCTTCGAGTCGTGCGACGATCTGTGGATCATGCGTACGTCGTGGCTCTATGGCCCGCCCGGAAACGACTTCCCGCACAAGATCATCGCGGCCTCGGATCGCCAAGCGGACGGCCCGCCGGGCAATGGGCCGGGCTCTCAGCCCGGCGGTGCGGCGCTCGGCACGGAGGCAGCTCGTCCAGTCCATCTGCCACGCCGCATGTGACCGAGGTTAGCGTCGCGCTGATTGGCCAGCGCGTTCCGATGCTAATTTGCTTCGACGTCGAGCCCGACCTGCGCTAGACAGCTCGGCAGCAGACGGATGGCGCGGACTTGAGCGGTGACAGGTGTGACCGATCGCCCAGGATGAGCTCCGGTGGGCGGTGGGGCGCATACAATCTGCAGGCAGTATCGAGGCTCTTGGCAAAATCCGTAGCCTCGACGTGTCCCGATCGAGCTGTCTCGCATCCACCGAGAACGGCATTTCCCGCAGCCCTGAGGCGCCCTTGGAACCACTGACCGGTATCAATGTCTATGGGTGGGCCCTGATCGCATCCCTTGCGCTAGGGCTGCTTATCGCTCTGAGTTCGCTCGTGTCGGGCCACGATGGACGACGCGTTCGCGGCGTGGCACTGGGACCGATGCTCGCTGGTGTCGCAGCCATCACCGTCGTGACCGTCTTTCACTGGGGCGCGATCGGCAGGCTTCCATCTCTGGTTCTTTCGAACTCCGCGGCCGTGTTCGTCGCTCTACTGATCGCGCTGCTCACCGTAATCCTCGCTGACTTCGGCGCCCGTCGCCTTGTGCCAGCCACTGTTCATGTGCTCGGTCTGATTGACTTTCCAGTCACCGCACGTCGCGGTGCGGCCTTCGCCATCGTTTCAACGGTGGCCATAGTCACAATGGTCTTCGGACTGTCTCGAGTGAGCGCGCTGGTGGGCGGCGTACCGACCTCAACGCCAGTGACAGATGCCGCGTCTGCTCCAGGGCCGACACCATCGTCGGCGCCGACGACATCACTGCCACTGACGGCCGTGCCGGTGCCCACTTCTTCGGCGGCACCAGACCTCAGCCTATCTCTGGTCGCCAGCGGACTCGATCAACCGGTCTTTCTTACGGATGCAGGTGACGCCAGACTGTTCGTCGTGGAGCGACCAGGAAGGATTCGCATACTGGAACAGAAACACGGCCTATGGACGATAGGCGCCACATTCCTGGACATAACTTCGCTTACCGCAGACGAGGGCGGCGAGCAGGGATTGCTTGGCCTGGCCTTCCATGCCAACTATGCGTCGAACGGACTCTTTTATGTTGTGTACACAGACAACGAAACGGACGTAATCCTGGCCGAATATCGGCGATCGTCCGGAGACCGGGCTGATCCACTGTCACGAAGGCAGCTGATGAAGATACGGGAGTTCGATGCTTACCACAACGGCGGCTGGATCGGGTTCAAGGACGGTTATCTGTACATGGCGGTTGGCGACGGCCAAGGTGTGGTAGACAACGATCCGTACGATGTCGGGCAGTCGACGACAACATGGTTGGGCAAGATTCTGCGCATCGATCCGTTAGATCCGGACGGCGCAGGGCCGAGCACCTACTCCGTTCCGGTGACGAACCCTCTGGTAGGTGACGTCGGGCTCGATGAGATCTGGGCGTGGGGCTTGAGGAACCCGTGGCGCAATAGCTTTGACCGTTTGACGGGTGATTTCTGGATAGCCGACGTTGGTGCGGGCAGCTACGAGGAGATCAACCGAGTCAGCAGTGAGGGGGGATACAACTTCGGATGGCGGCTCTATGAGGGTCGCCATATCCGGTCCTCTCCTGATCTCTGCTCCGTCGATTGCCTGACTATGCCGATAATCGAGTACAAACACGGCGACGATGGCTGCGCTGTCGTTGGCGGATACGTCTCGCGACGCGACGGCTCATCAATTGAAGGTTCATACGTGTACGGCGATTTCTGTTCTGGCCACATTTGGCATGTGCCATCAACTTACGCCGACGGCGATCCAATTCCGCCGCCACTCGAAACGGAGTTCCCCGGGACCTTAAGTTCGTTTGGAGAGGACGCGGACGGGAGGATATACGTGTGCACGCTTGCCGGAGACATCTGGGTTATTGATCAGTCCTGATGACGAGGTCTTTGGCACCGCGTTGAATAGGTTCTGCGTCCAGGCCGTGGCGGGCGAGCCGATCACGCCCTACGGCCGCGGCGGACCGCTGTATGCCGATAAGTACATATCCCGGCTTCACCAGACCACGGATGGACGGGTTCGCTTCTTCGGGCCTATCTACGGAGACAGGTACCGCGTGTTGCGCTCACATGCGGCGGCGTACGTTCAGGCGACCGAGGTCGGCGGCACACACCCAGCGCTCGTCGAAGCGATGGGATTCGGAAATGCGATCGTTGCCAACGACGTGCCTGAGCACCGCGAGACGCTGGGCGACGCGGGACGCTACTACCGCGGTTCCGAGGCACTTACCCACGAGCTGCAAGCTGTGTTGGATGATCCCGGTGAGGCTCGCGAGCTTGGCCGCCTCGCGCACGAACGGGCTGCGGCGATCTATGGATGGGATGCGATCGCGCAGTCGTATGAGACTTGGTTGACAGCGCTGATGAGGCGCTGACTGTCAGCCGGCCGACCTCCTTCCGTGCCGCGGTAATGCATCCAGGAGGCTGTGTAGGACGGCGCCTAGCTCGCGGCGAGCCATCGCCAGCCAGAGGATCGTGGCTGCAACAGTGACCAGTGTTGCGAGTACTTCATCAATCGTGCGCGCCGCGAGGACTACCACGACCAAGATCCCCGCGACACCGACGGGAATGAGATCCGACCAGCCAACTCTCAGGCGTCGAGAGCGCTGCACGGCAACCAAGGTGGCGACGGCGCCAATCGCCCATGCCGTATCGGCCGCAAGCGCGGCGCCGACGAGCCCGAGGCTCGGAGTGAGCACAATCACCCCGACGTAGCGGAGAACAACGACCAATAG
Source organism: Chloroflexota bacterium (assembly GCA_040905225.1). Taxonomy (GTDB): domain Bacteria; phylum Chloroflexota; class Limnocylindria; order Limnocylindrales; family CSP1-4; genus JALYGJ01. Next base: position 6,043 of record JBBDRY010000129.1, read on the forward strand.
CCCGATCGATACCCACGCGCGCGTGAGCCCGAGTGGGAGAAGCGCGGCGCCAACGGACCACGACACTACCTTCAGTAGCGTGCCCGCCATCTGAACAGTGAGCGGCCAGGCGGCATCCGCAAACTCGGCTGAATACAAAAGTTCAATCAGCAGGCCGCTCAGACCGGTCGCGACAAGGATCACCGGCACGCTGACCGCGAGCGACAAGCGCAGGCCATGGCCGAGCTCACGCTCCGCGGTGGCGCGGTCGCCACGCGTCAGAAGCTCGGTCAAACGCGGAAACAGGTAAACGGAGGTCGCACCGATGACGACATCGAGATATGTGTCGGACAACGCCACAATCGGCTGATACAGGCCGTTCGCGTCGAGTCCCAGCGTCCGCACGATCTGCGCCCGCATCAGGAGAGCTCCGACGGTCGTCGCTATGCCCAGGATCGCGGCCCCTGATCCCATGACAAGGATCGGTCGCAACACCCCAGATGGGATTCGCAGGCTGCGCTTCCAATCTCCCCTCGGAAGGACGCCCGGGCTGAGGAGCCGCAGGGCCAATAACCGAACCGCGAAACCCGTGCCGACCGCCACGATCCCTCCGGCAAGACCGAACGCGATGACGAGAACAGCGGTCAAGGGAAGCGAAACGAGCGTCGTAACGAGATCCGCGCGTGCGATGGTGCCCACACGAAGCAGCGCCTGAAGGAGGTGGGTATGGGAGGCAGCGATGACCGCCACGGGGACGGCCACGGCTGTCAGCACCAGGCCGAAGCCGAGGTCCGGTTCACCGAGGAGCAAACCAGACAGAGGTCCCGCGGCGGCGGCGGTGATTGCCGCAAGCACCACTCCGATCAACAACGGTCCGACAAACAAGTACCGCTGCAGCCAGGGACGGGTCGGGTCGTCACGGTCGCCCATCTCTGCAAGTGCGCGGACGGCGCCGCGTCCGGCAGCCGCACCGGCTACGACCGTTACCGAGCTGAGATACAGGTTCAGGGTGGCGAAAGCACCCACGCCGAAGGGCCCGAGAACGAGCGCGACGATCTTCGAGCGAATGAGGCCGACGGCAATGGATGTCACGGCCGCGATGAGCGTCGCCGCGCTGGCGCGGGTCAGCTCGCGTTCACGTGGCGCCGCCCCCTCGGACAGCTCCGTTACCTCAGGCGCATCCAATCCCCGTCACGCGCCTCGGATGCCGTCCAGCCGCGTCGCCAAGCTCAGGCGAATGCGCTGGGTCGCGAAGACGGCGCGGATCATTGTCCGCACGGGCCAGGGCGTCGATTTCTCGAAGTGTTGGCGGAAAAATCGGCGGTGTGAATCGATAATTGCCGCCTGCACCTTCCGCTTCGTGATGCGTTCCCCTGGGCTCAACTCCCGAGTACGCTCGCGCAGGTGACTCGAGGCGCCCTTCAGGTGGATTGCGGTCGTTGTGCCCAGATAGCGGACGCGCTTGCCCAATCGACCAATACGAAGGCACAGATCGAGGTCTTCGGCATAGAACCAATAGCCTTCGTCCCAGCCACCGGCTTCCGCGAGAACCTCGCGGCGAACAAGCATGAATGCCCCGGAACATGCCTCGACGTCATGAACGGACAGGGGATCCAGCCACGACATCGTGTAGCGACCCAGGCGTCGTGAGTGCGGAAACACCTTGTGCAGGCGGAGCATGTACGCGAGTGACGCCAATGGGGTGGGAATGCCGCGGTGGCAGGCGTGGTCGAGCCGGCCGTCCGGCAGCACGAGACGGCACGTCACGACGCCGATATCACGGGCTTCCGAAATGGCGGCCAAGCATTCCCGCAGGCATTCGCGCTCGACGGTGACATCAGGATTAACGAATAGGACGAACGGACGGCTGCTCGCCCGCCAACCCTGATTGCAAGCGGTCGCGAAGCCGGCGTTCGTCTCGTTTGCGATGACCTCGACCGACGGATAGCGGGCCGCGAACTCAGTCAGCTTCGCAGCCTCCGACTCGTTGTCGACGACGATGACCTCATCCGGTGGGATGGACGACGCGTTCAGAGCGGCGATGCATGTACTGAGCAGGTCATAGCGCCGAAAGTTGACCACGACAGCACTACACGGCCACTCTTCCGGTTGCACGACCGAATTCTCCTCGACCAACGTATGCACTTTCGTGAGGGCCATCCTATGGGCATGCGGCCTTGGTCGCCTCTGGCGCGTGAGGCCGTTGACGCAGGGCGGGTCGAGTGGTCTGCCAGCCTGCCCGCACGGAAATGCGGTCTGTAGACCATCACTGGTCATCCATGCCGCGGCGTGGACAGATGTCGACGGATGCGCACGAGAGCCCGAGCTCGCGATCCGTCGCAACGGCGAGGCGGTCAGGTCCCTCGCCAAAGCGTGCGTTCAGCGTGACGTCGGGCTTGTTTTGATTTCTACCAATGAGGTCTTCGACGGCGAGCGACGCGATGGCATTGGGTATTCCGAAGATGATCCTCCACGGCCGATCAATGCCTACGGCGTCAGCAAGCTGGTTGGCGAGCATGCCGCCCAGGAGGCATATGGCGCGTCCCGCGGTCTCTGGGTCCTCCGCACGGCCTGGCTATACGGGCCGCCGGGCAACGACTTCCCGGAAAAGATCGTGGCTGCCTCCGATCGCCGCCCGCCTGGCGATCCGGCTCTTTGCCCGTCCGTCGGCGGCCAACCACATGGGCGTCGAGGCCGACGCGCAAGGCATGGGCGGCCTCTACCATCGCTCGCGATGATAGGAGGACCGCAGCGTCCCATCGGTGAACCATTTTGAATGATCCTGAGGCCGCTGTCCCAGTCACGATTGGTATGACGACCGGACGTGGATGGCCACACGTCGAACGCTTTGTGCGGCACCTCGAAATCGCGGCCAGTCGCGCTGGTGGCGAGCTCGTGATACTGGACGGCAGCGGGCGCCCACCACCACCGGCCGCGAAGCTCTCCCCGTTGACACGGTGGCTGTCGGTCCAGAGGTCGTCGGTCTACGAGCTTCGCCCGATGTTGATCGAGGAGTCTCGCGGCACGATCTTGGCCTTGACCGAGGATCACTGCCGCGTCGATCCCGACTGGGCGAAGATCCTCATGCAATTGCACATCGAGCATCCGGAGGCCCTCGCAATCGGAGGTCCGGTCGCCAACGATGCGACCGCTGGATCGTTCGACCGTGCGAGCTATCTCGTGGTACAGGCGGGGTGCCTCCCGCCCGTGAGACCAGGGCCCACGCGGCGTCTGGCGCACGCGAACATCTCGTACAAGCGCAAGGCGTTCGGTGCGGCAACGGCCATACCAGGGCTGGGGCTCCTCGATTCGTTCCATCAAACCGCGCTTGCTTCGCAGCCGGGTGCGACCCTTCTCGACCCCCGCCCCGTGGTCTGGCATGACCAGTCACTAGGCATACGCGGATTCATCCGGCAGCACTTTCACGCTGGACGTACGTGGGGCGGGTTCGTGCGAGCGGAGGGCGGTCGGCGTCGGCTTTTTCGGCTGGCCGCTGCGCCGATGGTCCCATGGGTTCGGCTGACGTTCGCGGTGGCGGCAGCACGCCGGTCCAATTACCGGAATGACATCTGTTTGTCGTTCGTCCCAATGATCTTGTTGTTGTTGTGCCAGACCGCCGGCCAGATCGTCGGACTCACGGCCGGAGCGGGTGACAGCCCTTTGCGTGTGGAAGGTTGACCGCCCCGCGCGTGCGGTCGGATGCATACACTCGGCTTGGAATGACACGCACCGCGCTGATCACCGGGGTTACCGGGCAGGATGGCTCGTACCTCGCGGAGCTGCTACTCGAAAAAGGCTATCGAGTAGTTGGGATGACTCGTCGCTCGAGCACGGTCGCGACCGAGCGGATTGCTACCCTCGCCGACCGCCTCGAGCTGGTTCAGGGCGACGTCCTCGACCAGGCTTCATTGGTGGAGGCGCTGCGGGGGAGTACCCCTGACGAGGTCTACCACCTCGCGGCTCAGAGCTTCGTCCCGACCAGTTGGAATCAGCCAGTCCTCACGGGCGAGTTCACTGCCTTGGGCACGACTCGGCTACTGGAGGCGATACGGCAGGTCGACCCGTCAATCCGGTTCTATCAAGCGTCGTCGTCGGAGATGTTCGGCAATATCCGCGAATCGCCGCAGAACGAAGAGACACCGTTTTATCCGCGCAGTCCGTACGGCGTCGCGAAGGCGTACGCCCATTTCCTTACGGTCAATTACCGCGAGAGCTACGGGATGTACGCGGTGTCGGGAATCTGTTTCAACCATGAGTCGCCCAGACGCGGCCTCGAGTTCGTGACCCGTAAGGTGACCGATGCGGCCGCGCAGATAAAGCTTGGACTGGCGCGACAGCTCCGCCTGGGCAACCTGGATGCAGTGCGGGACTGGGGCTATGCCGGCGACTACGTTCGCGCGATGTGGCTGATGCTCCAGCAGGACGAGGCGCGGGACTACGTCATCGCCACGGGTGAGCCTCATTCGGTTCGAGACCTCTGCCGTCTGGCATTCGAGCATGTGGGTTTGGACTATCTCGACCATGTCGTCGTCGAGGAGGCTCTATTCCGGCGTGCCGACGTCGATCATCTGATCGGCGACGCTTCCAAGGCTCGTCGCGAACTGGGTTGGGAGCCCGAAGTGACGTTCGAGCAGTTCGTCAAGATGATGGTGGACGCCGACCTCGAACGCCATCAGCGTGGCCCGGTGGGCGAGGGCCGCGCGGTCGAAGTCATAACGTTCCACCAGGGCGCCGAGTAAGCCTGCTACGTCGCTTGGTCCGTTGCACCAATCGTCTCGGCCACTTCGTCTAGAAACGGGTTAGTCCGATCTCGCTCCGACAGGATTGGCTCTCCTGCGGGCCATTCAATGGCGGCCGTTGCATCGTTCCAGGCGAACCCGTACTCATCTCCGCCGTCGTACTCGTTAGATACCAAATAGAGCAGCAGCGTCTCGTCGAACGCCCAGAAGCCGTGAGCGACGAGAGGAGGGATATACAGGATGTCTCCGAACGTCAGTTCGACCACCTGACTTCGTGTTGCTCGCGCGCCTTCCGCCGCCACTCGGCGGAGGTCCGTCGTCGCGGCGAGGCACCGGCCGCCAATCAGCATCCAAAGATCGGTCTGGCGGCGATGAAAGTGCATGCCGCGGAGGACACCGCGTTGTGAGCGGGACAGATTCGCCTGAACGAACTGCTCGTTCTGGGCGAGTTGCGCGGTCTGTGAGGACCGCCACAGCTCAGTGAACGCACCACGATGATCGGCGTTCGATGCGTTCGATCGGCGCATGACACCATCGATTGCGGTCGGCACCCATCCGGCTCCGGTCACTGGCTGAAGGTATCATTCGCCGCCCCGTGGCAAGTCCGTCCGGCGTCCAGTTAGCGCGGAGCACCAAATCGGATCAATAGGCGGCGCTTTTCGATGACCATGGAACGCTCGACGCCACGACGCGTGCTGATTCTCGGCGGAGACGGCGCGCGGACAAGGCCCGCCCAGACTGAGAGGGCGACGGCCACCGCCAGCACACCCACCGTTCCATAGAGTCCGAGACGACCCCATCGTCGCCAGCAAACGACCGCGATCACGATGCCCAGCGCAAAGAATCCAGATCTGCTGTAGGTCAGAGCAAGCGCGACCAGGGCAATGCCGGCCGCCAGCAATGCCGCCAAGCGCTCAACGGGCCGACGACCGAATACGGTGATCGCCGCCGCGACTGCGATGACGACGAGGAAAATCGCGGCGGCGGCGTTGGGCGCCGGGATGATGCCGCCAAGCCGGTCGAGATTGACTCCACCGCGCAGCAGCCAGCCAAAGATCGAGGTCTGGACGAAGCCGTGGGTGATCGAATCCAAGATGGCCAGCGCAGCAACAAGCGTCGCACTCGAAACCGCGACCACCAGCGGCCGTGTCTCGCCCTGGGCGCCCAGCCAAGCAGCCGCGAGCAAGGTCGTCATCGCGCCGCCAACGCCCGGCACCCATGACTCGGCCGCCGCCCTCCCAAGGTCTGGCCCGAACGCCAGCCAGCTATGGACGACGCCCAGGGCGGTTCCGATGAGCAGCACGATGGCCAGCACAAGCGGCAACGGTGGACGCGGCGTCGCTCGCCCGGCCGCGTAGCGGAGCACCACCGAGAGCCCCACGGCGGCCAGCAGGAACGGAATCGCGGTGATTTGTCCGCCGGCGGTCAAGGCCTCGGTGAACGGGCCGAGCGCCGCGAGTACGGCGAGACCGGCCAACGGCCAGACCAGCGCCACTACGCACGCCGAGGCAATCGAGCCGCTGAGAACCAGATCCGGCGCACGTTCCGACTGGAGCAGCACGTAAATCGCAACGAGAAAGAGCGCGAACTCGAAGACCGGGATCCGCTGGTTCCTCACCGTGAGCGAAGATAACCACTCGGGCGGCGGGCCGGTGCGTGAGGGCGCTCGCTGCTACGCTGAATCGCCCGAACGAACGGTGCCTGCCCCGCCTACGCCATTGCCGAATAGGAAAGACGTTTGAGTTCGAGGATCCTCGTGACCGGTGGCGCCGGGTTCATCGGCGCCGGTGTCGTCCACGCGCTGCTCCACCGAGGCGACGGGGTCGTCGTCGTCGATTCCGGCTCGGCTGCGGGTTTCGGCTACGTTGAAGGCACCGACGCGACGCTTGTCAAAGCGGACCTCCGCGAGAGCGAAATCGTGGATCGCGCGCTTGATGGCTGCAGCGCCATCGTCCATCTCGCCGCCCAGACGAGCGTCCCACAGTCGATCGCCGACCCGCTCGAGGATCTGGCCGTCAATGTCGACTCGTCCATCGCTTTGCTGGAAGCGGCGCGGCGTCACGGGATCAACAGGTTCATCTTTGCCTCATCGAACGCCGTGGTGGGCGGACATCCGCCACCGGCCCATGAAGGCCTCGTTCCCTACGCGGTGTCTCCGTACGGGGCGGCGAAGGCGGCCCTTGAGGCGTACCTGAGGGCATACTGCGAGGCGTACGGCTTTGAGGGCGTGTCGCTGCGCTTCGCCAATGCCTATGGCCCGTGGTCGGGGCACAAGAGCAGTGTCGTGGCTGCTTTCATCAAGGCGTACCTCCGTGGCGGACCGCTGACGATCCGCGGCACCGGCACACAAACCCGGGATTTCGTCCACGTCGATGACGTCACGGGAGTCGTCCTGGCATGCCTCGACGCGCCAACTGCCCTCATCGCCGGCAGAACCTTCCAGGTCGGCACCGGTACGGAGACAAGCTTGAGCGATCTCGCAGGATTGCTGTTCGAGGTGGGAGGCGCTCCTGTGGCGGTTGAGCACGTCCCAGCAAGCGCCGGTGACGTCGAGCGCAACGTCAGCGACATCGCGCTCGCGCGGCGGACGCTCGACTTCAACCCGCGCGTAAGCCTGCACGACGGCCTGGCTGGCACGCTCGAGTGGTTCCGTGACAACTGGCGGTCCTGAGGTCGAAGCCGGGTTCTCAGAACTCGACGGCAACCGTCGCGCTCTCGGCCGAGACATCGTGTTGACATTCGGCGGCAGACTCGGGCTGACCGCGGCGATCCTGGTCGGCGACGTCGTACTCGCCCGAACGCTCGGACCAGAAGGAAAAGGCGCGTTCGTCCTCGTTCTCGCTTTGAGCAGCCTTGGCGCGGTCATCCTCGCGCTTGGGCTGGAAAGGTCCCTGGCAGTGTTCGCCGCGCGCTCACGTGATATCGCTCGGCGCGCATTCGCCAACGCGGCACTCTGGACGCTGGTCGTGGGCATCCTCGGCGCGCTCGCGATCGTGACCCTCTACTGCGCCGCAGCGATCTCGATCGCCGCCGACGGCGGGCGTAAGCGCCGGTGGCGAGGATCAGGCTCACGGTTCTCGACGACAACCTCTTCGAGCGCGCCGAGAGCGGCGAGGTGCGCGCACTGTCGTCGACGTTCCATCGGTTCGTAGATACCGTCGCGCGGAGCGGCGTCTTCGGGCGGGTGCGCTACCTGGCTCCGGTTCGTCGCGCCGACGAGCGTCGGGTGCAGGAGGTCCTCGAGCGCCTGGACCAGTCGGTGCTCGAGCTGGTGCCGACCACCTACTTCAGTGGGATCGCCGACTATCTTCTGCGGTCGGCGTACCTGATGGCCCGGAACTGGCGTCCGATAGACAGCACGATCGCCGACTCTGACCTCCTCTGGCTTCGGCTTCCAGCGTCGAACGCGCCGCTCGCGCTCTCCGCCGCGCGACGTCACAGAGTGGCTCACTTTGGCTGGGTGGCGGGTAGCGCAACTGACGTCGTCCGAGCCCAACGCCGTGCCGCGCCGGGCCGGTGGGCCGCGCACGCGGCGGCTGCGGCCTAATACGGTGTCAGCCGACTGGTCGGACGCATTGGACCACTGCTGACCCTCGGCGCCGACCTCTTCTCGAGTATCGTCACCGCGCGCGATGTCGAAGACACCCAGGGAGGCCTTCCGCCGGTGCGCACGGAGGGTCCGTAGCGTATCGTCTGGGCGGGCAGGATGGCGGCCGAGAAAGGCCTGTCAGACATCGTCGAAACCGTCCGGCTGTTGCTGGAAAGGGATCGTGACGTGAAGCTGGTCGTCATTGGCGACGGGCCGGTCAGGCCGGAGTCGCTCGATGATCCCAACGCCCGTGAGACGCTGCGCCGGCGCGGCCTGGCGTGGGCGGCCGACCACACCGCGGAGGCGCAGGCACAGCGCCTTATCGACCGCCTGCAAGAGGAGTTTCCCGGCCTCGCCTGGCCCAACTGATGTTCTTCGCCAGTCTCCTGTTCTGGGTGTCAGCGTGCCTCCTCGTTTGGGTCTACGTCGTGTACCCGGCGCTGACACTCCTTTACGGCCGTCTCCGCCCGGTGCGCATCGTGGAGCGCGCCCAGTGGCCTGCGCTCGTCACCGTTGGGCTGGCGGCGCATGACGGTGGTGCGCAGATCGCCGAGCGCCTCACCGACATCTGTGCCCAGGTAGTCCCGTTCGAGATAGAGATGATCGTTGCCTCCGACGGATCCGACGACGACACCGCCGATGTCGTCATGCGCGCGTCGGTCGATGACCACCGGGTCCGGCTGATCGACCTGCCTCGCTCCGGCCAATCTGCGGCGCAAGGCGCGATTTTCGGCGCGGCGCGCGGCGACATCGTCGTCTTGACGGACCTGGAGACACGCTTCGCGCCCGGCTGCCTCGCCGCGTTGATCGAGCCGCTCCGCGATCCGGCAGTCGGATGCAGCACCGGCGTGTTGCGCTGGCGGTACGACGAAGCGACTCCCACGGCGCGCCACGAGGGCCTGTATTGGCGCTACGAGCAGGCCGTCCGCCGCTGGGAGAGTCGCGCGGGTTGGCTGACGGCGGCTACGGGCGCCCTCCTCGCGGTTCGGAGCTCGCTCTACAGACCAGCACCGGCACATGCGTCCCTCGACCAGATGTTGCCGCTCATTGCGCGGGATGAGGGCCTGCTCGTCGTGGTTGCCAACTCGGCGAGCGGAACCGATCGCGGCACGGCGGGTATGCGCGACCAGTTCCTGAGCCGTATGCGGATTGCTACGCAGGGGATCGAGTCCAACGTGCGCATGGCGCTCCGAATAACGCCGTGGCGGCGGCCGGGCAGTTTTCTCGCGATCTGGTCGCACAAAGTCCTGCGCTGGGCTACGCCTTTCTTTGTTGGAGTAGGGGCCATCTCAAGCGCCTACCTTGCGCTGACGACCGGGAATCTCTGGTATTGGCTTCCGGCCGCCGTCGTCGGATTGGTGGCGGGCCTGAGCCTTATCGGATACCTCGCTCGGCGCCTCGGTCGCTCAATGCCACTGGCCAGCTTCGCGCTCACGGTGACCGTCGTCACGGGTGCGTTTGCCCTGGCGTGGATCAACGTCGCATTGCGGCGGCGCGTGGGCGCGTGGGCAACAGTTCCGCTGCCGGAGCGCGACGACTCGTTCGCCTAGCACTTTCGGAAGGGTTGCCATTCGGTCGTTGGGCAGGTTACGCTTGCACCAGCGCATCGCGACGCGTTGCGCGCCGACAAGTCTTTTCGTTCCATCACCGGAGCGTCGTTGGGGGAGAACCTGACTTGAAGTTCGTGGCCCGGATACTCGTTTCTTTCCTGGCGGCCTCGCTGCTGATCATTCCCGCTTCGAGCGGGAGTGTTGCTGACGCTGCCGTGCGACAGGTCGCGCTCGGCGTCTCCGTCTGGGACGATCAGAACCCCGCCGAGGTCGATGCACACATTGCAGCCGTAGGTACGACACCCGCGATCTGGACTGTCTGGAGCGATTGGGGCTGGGCCGACAAGAACTTCCCGACTGCTTTCATGAATGAGCTGAAGTCGCGCGGGATCGTCCCCATGGTCAACTGGCAACCAATCGGCCCGGGCGACGAGTGCAGTCTCTGGTCACTCGACCCCATCATCAATGGCGTTCACGACGCCTACATCAGGCAATGGGCGCAAGACGCCAAAGCGTATGGCGGACGCGTGATCGTCCGCTTCGCGCACGAGATGAATGGCTACTGGTTCCCGTGGGGAGCCAGCCGCTGCACAAACACGCCGGCCAAGTTCAAGCAGGCATGGATCCGCATCTGGAACATCTTCCGTGGCGTGGGCGGCGAGGGAGCCACCAACGTGAAGTTCCTGTGGAGCCCATACGGCACCTCGCAGCTCAAAGCTCACTACCCCGGCAAAAAGTACGTCGACTACGCCGGGTTCACCGCATTCAACTGGGGTCCGAACGGTCTGAGCGGCGCACCTTCTGCGCCTTGGAGGACCATGAAGGCGAACTACAAAACCACCGTACGCGCGATTTCGCGTGTCGCAAGGAGAAAGCCGCTGATCGCGGCCGAAACGGGCGCCGCGTATCTGCCCAATTGCGCCTCCTGTGACAAGGTTGCCTGGATCCGGACCGGCTATCCGGCCGTGTACGCGAAGTGGCCGCGAATCGTCGCGATCGTGTACTTCGATATCGACCTGACGGTCATCGCCAACCAGCCGAACTGGCGGCTTGATAGCCCTGCCGGCGCCTTGGCGGCGTACCGCAACGTAGCCAACGACGCGAGGTTCCAGGGGCGCATTCCCTAGG
>JBBDRY010000130.1:0-3026 GCA_040905225.1 Chloroflexota bacterium
GCCTTCAGAGCGGTCGTGGCCATGGTCTTGGTCGCGTAGCGGTAGGTCTCCTTGCCCTCCATGCGCACGTAGTGCTCGCCCCGCGCGAGGGTCTGTCCTGAGGCCGGCGAGCGCGAACCGCCCGAGGGCAGCCAGATCATGTACGCCCCGTCCGGATCGGTGGTCATCTCCAGCCCCTGGAGGCCGCCGCCCTCCTCTTCGGACGCCGAGAGCACTACTGCTCCAGCACCATCGCCGAACAGGATGCAGGTCGCGCGGTCCGAGTAGTCGAGGAACCGCGAGAGCGTCTCGGCGCCGATGACGAGCGCGTTCTTGAACATGCCCGAGCGGATGTAGGCATCGGCCACGGAGTAGGCGTAGACGAAGCCCGAGCAGGCGGCCATGACATCCATCGCCGCCGCCGTGGTGTTGCCGATGGCCTCCTTCACCAGCGCGCCGGTCGAGGGCATCCAGTAATCCGGCGTGAGCGTGGCAACGAGGATGATGTCGATGTCGTTCGGCTCGAGGCCGGCGACCGCGATGGCGCGCTTGGCGGCAATGGCCGAGAGCGTGGCGGTCGTTTCGTGTGCGGCGGCAATCCGTCGCTCGCGGATGCCGGTGCGCGACTGGATCCATTCGTCAGACGTGTCAACGACGCGCTCGAGCTCTGCGTTGGTCAGGACTCGCTCGGGCGCGTACATGCCCCAACCGGTGATGCGCACGCTCTTTGGCATTCGGTTCTCCGTCATGCGGGCTCGATCTCGATCAGCGCCTGCTTTGCCTTGACCAGGGCGCCAGTCTCGGCGTGGATGCGCAAGACGCGCCCACTCATGTCGCTCTTGATCTCATTGAACAGCTTCATGGCCTCGATCAGGCCGATGACCTGGCCGATGCTCACCTGGCCCCCTTCGCGCACGTATGGCTCGGCCTCTGGCGACGGCGAAAGGTAGAACAACCCGGTCAGTGGCGCTGCCACGATGCGTCCCTTGAAGACCGGGGCGTCCGATTGAGCCGGCTGTGCCTCCGCCACCGGCGTGGCGGACTCGCCCGTTTTGGTGGGCGTCTGCGACTGGACGGCCGACCCGGCCACGTCGGCCACAGCTGAGGGCTTGCGCAGCACGAAGCCCGTTTGACCGGCCTCGATCTCCAGCTCCGACAGGTCCGAGTCGTTGAGCAGCTTCTCGAGCCGATCGATCAGGTCGACGAGCTCGGGCGCCTCATGGTCAGGAGAGCCGCGGCTCACTGGGCCTCATCCCAGCGGCGGAAGATCACGGCCGAGTTCTGGCCGCCGAAGCCAAAGGCGTTCACCAGAGCGGCACGGACGTCCCGGGTGCGCGATTGCCCCGTCGTGCAGTCGAGGTCGCCCACCTCCGGAGCGGGGTCGACGAGGTTCAGAGTCGGCGGCACGCAGCCCTCGTTCATGGCCTTGATCGCGGCCACTGCTCCGATGCCGCCGGCGGCTCCCAGCGTATGCCCGATGGCACCCTTGATGGCCGTGATGCTCACCTTGCGAGCGTGGTCGCCGAAGATCGTCCTGAAGCCGGCAAGCTCCGCCGGGTCGCCTTCGGGAGTCGAGGTGGCATGGGCGCTTACGTGGTCGATGTCCTCGGGCGTCATCCCCGCCTTGGCCAGTGCACGCTGCGCGGCACGCACGCCACCTTCACCGCCGGGCGCGGGCAGGGTGATGTGCACTGCGTCCGCGGTCGCGCCGTAGCCGACCAACTCGGCCAGGATGCGGGCGCCGCGGTGACGGGCCGTCTCGAGCTCCTCCAGCACGAGGACGGCGGCACCCTCGGCGATCACGAAGCCGTCACGACCTTGGTCGAACGGCCGGCTGGAGCCCTTGGGATCATCGTTGCGCGTCGACAGCGCTCGCATCGCGGCAAAGGCACCGACCAGTGCCTCGTAGACCGGCGCCTCGGAACCGCCGGCGAGCATCCTGTCCGCGTCACCACGGATGATCGTCTCGGCCGCTTCGCCGAGCGCGTGACCGGCAGTCGCGCACGCGCTGACCGTCGCATAGTTGGGGCCGCGGGCGCCGAAGCTGATGGCGGTCTGGCCCGATGCGAGATTGGCGATCGCCATCGGGATGAAGAATGGCGACAGCCGGTCAGGGCCGCGCGTGATGTTGATCGTGACCTGCTCGATCAATGTGCCCGATCCGCCGAGGCCCGACCCGACGATCGCGCCGGTGCGATCGGCCATCTCGCCTTCAAGTCGCTCGGGCAGCCCGGCGTCGTCCAGCGCCTCGCGGCCCGCCACCAGTGCGAATTGCGTGTAGCGATCGTTGCGTCGTATCTCCTTGCGGTCGAGCACGGTCGACGGGTCGAAGTCGACCACCTCGCCGGCCACCTTGCTCGTAACGCGCTCGGGATCGAAGTTCTGGGTCGTGCGCAGGCCGGACTCGCCGCGTACCAGCCTCTCCCAGAATGTATTCACGTCGTTGCCGAGCGGCGTGACGACGCCCATGCCCGTGACGACGACCCGGCGGGTCATGTGACCAGCCGCCCGGTCCTGATGGTTGCCGCGCGATAAACGTCACCGGGCAAGCCGCGCTGGCCCACCTCGTCCGATACGGCCGCCGCGTCGTACGCCGGCCGGAACAGCTCGACTGTCGGATTGGCCATGTCGACCACGTCGTCATCGTCATCGTGGTCGCTGGGCGACTTGGGCTGATCGGGAACTGTCACCAGCGCCCAGCACGCGGCGGGATCGCCGTCGAACGCGACGCCGCATGAACCCGGGTTGCAGATCAGCTTTCGACCGAGCTCACGTACATCGGCGACGTGCGTGTGGCCGCAGCAGATGACGCGCGCATCCGTGCGCGTGACGCGCTCCATGGTCACCGCTGGATCGAGGTCGGTCGACAATCCGGCGGTCTGGCTGCCCGGAGAACCGTGGCAGTTCAGCACCAGCAGGCCGTCGGCCCACAGCCGTCGCTCGGACGGCAGGCGGCGCAGCCAGTCGAGCTGATCGTCGGAGAGCTGATCGTGCGCCCACTCGGCCGCGGCCCTGTGGCCGGGCGGAACGTCGTCGAGCCACGGGAA
>JBBDRY010000130.1:3126-11676 GCA_040905225.1 Chloroflexota bacterium
AAGCGCTTGCCGAGCTTGTCCATCGTGACTTCGAGGGTGAGGCGGTCGCCGGGCAGGACGACGCGCTTGAAGCGGCACTCGTCGATGCCGGCAAAAAGGCCGATTCGGTCGCCGAACCCTTCCTGCTGGGCGACGTAAACGGCCATCGTCTGGGCCAGCGCCTCCACCTGGAGGACGCCCGGCATCACCGGCAAGCCAGGGAAGTGGCCCTGGAAGAACCACTCGCTGGAGGTGACGCCCTTCTCGCCCCGGATGTACGAGCGGGCAGGGTCGTACTCGACGATGCGGTCGACCATCAGGATCGGCCACCGATGCGGGATGAGCTTCTGAATGTCGCGCGCGTTGAGAATCACGCCCTCTCGGCGCAGGACATCGGCAGTGGCGTCTGCGGCTGCGGTTGCGTCAGTCAATCGAGCTTCTCCGTCCGTTCGTTGCTATCAAGCCGCGCGCGATGCGGCGAGGAACGCGCCGCTGCCGACGCGGTCGAGGAGGTTCGTGGTGAACTCGCCGTCGAGGAACGTGCGGTGAGCCAGCAGGGCCCGATGGAGGGGAACGTTGGTCACGATCCCATCAATGACGAGCTCGTCAAGCGCAACGCGTGCGCGTCCGATCGCCGCGGCCCGGTCCGGGCCCCAGACGATGAGCTTGCCGAGCAGCGAATCGTAATACGGCGGCACCTCGTAGCCGCTGTATAGGTGGCTGTCCATGCGCACGCCCGGACCACCGGGCGGCAGGTAGTTCTCCACCACTCCGGCCTGCGGACGGAAGTCGTGCTCGGTGTCCTCGGCGTTGATCCGGAACTCAATCGCGTGGCCGCGCATGACGACGTCTGCCTGGCCGTAGCCCAGCGGCTCGCCTGCGGCGATGCGGATCTGCTCGGCCACGAGATCGAGACCAGACAGCATCTCCGTGACGGGGTGCTCGACCTGGATGCGGCAGTTGATCTCGATGAAGTAGTAGTTGCCCTCGCGGTCGAGCAGGAACTCGAGCGTGCCGAGGTTCTCGTAGCCGGCGGCGACCACTGCCCGGATCGCGCTCTCGGCGAGGACCTCGCGACGACCGTCGTCGAGCGCCGGAGAGGGTGCCTCTTCGACGATCTTCTGGTGCCGGCGCTGGACCGAGCAGTCACGCTCGCCGACATGAACACCGTTGCCGTAGCGGTCAACGATCACCTGGACCTCGACGTGGCGGTTCTCGTCGAGCCACTGCTCGAGGTAGAGCGAGTCGTCACCGAAAGCCGCCAGCGCCTCGGACCTGCAAACGGTGATGGCCTGCTGGAGCTCGCGCGGTGAGCGGACCATGCGCATGCCCTTGCCGCCGCCGCCGGCCGACGGCTTGATGAGCACCGGGTAGCCGATGCGCTCGGCCTCGGACAACGCCTGCGCGTCGTCGCGGAGCATGCCGGAGCCCGGGATCGTGGGCAGCCCATGCTTGGCCAACAGCGTCCTGGTTCCCGCCTTGGACGCGAAGCGCTCGAGCACCTCCGACGGCGGGCCGATGAACGACAGGCCATGGGCACGCGTCATCTCGGCGAATGTGTCGTCCTCGGAGAGGAAGCCGTAGCCGGGGTGGATGGCCTCGCATCCGGTCACGAGTGCGGCCGACAGAAGCGCCGGGGCCGACAGGTAGCTGCGGCGCGACTCGGGCGGGCCGACGCAGATCGCCTCGTCAGCAAGGTGCACGGCCTGCGTTTCCCGATCGGCCTCGCTGTATGCCACCACGGACGCGATGCCCAACCGGCGGCATGTGCGCACGATGCGCAGCGCGATCTCGCCCCGGTTGGCGATCAGGACCTTATTGAACATTGGACTCGGCCGGCTCCACGCGCGCGATGCGCTGCCCGTATTCGATGGCCTGGCCCCCTTCGACATCGAGCGTCTTGACGACGCCTGCGATCGGCGCGACGACCTCTTGGCGCATCCCGAGGACGTCGACATGCCCGATCAGATCGCCCCGGCTCACCGGAATGCCAACAGCGACGCCATCACGCGATACGAAGTAGCCGACGGCGGGCGACGTAACGGTGCCCTTTGTCGATTCAACCCGCGCTGAATGGGTCGTGTGAAGACCTCGCGCGGAGCCCGACGAACGCTCGGAGGGCGATCCGGTCGCTGGTGCACCGCTGGCCGCGTGCGCGCGTTTGCCTGTCGATTTGGCGGTTGCTGTGGCCATCGCACCATTGCCGGCAGACGGCTTGCGCAATCGGATCCGCCAGCCGTCCTCACGTACCTCGAGCTCGCTCAGCTCGCTCCTGGTCAAGCGCTCGATCAACCGCGGCAGTGTCTCGGCGGCGAGCCGAGCAATCGTCGCGCGACCAGCTGTGTCGGTGGTCTTTCGGTTCTCGTCAGTCAATCTCAGACGTCCTCACGCAGTGGCAGATCGGTCTCCTCGTCGGGCAGCGTAGGCAGTGGGCCCGTGCCGTCACTGCCCACCAGCGCGGCACGGCCGCTTTCGAGCAGCTGCCGGATGCGTTCCACCCAGCCGCCCCGATCGTGTTTCGTTTCGCCTGCCTGCGTGACCGTTGCGAACTCACCCATCCGCCGATACCGGGCGTAGCGCGCGTCGAGCAGGACCCGCCGGTCGCGTCCGGCGAGCGCGTCAAGGTGGTACACGATCCGCGCACGCAGGTTGCGCGCGGTCTCCTCGAGATGCTCGTGCGCTCCGCCTGCCGGTTCGGGCACGACCTCGTCGATGACCCGCAAGGCAAGCTGCTCGGCGGCCGTCAGGCGCATCGCCACCGCGGCCTGCTGCGAGAACTCTTGTGAGCGCCACAGGATGCTTGCCGCGCCCTCTGGGCTGATGACCGAGTAGATCGCGTTCTCGAGCGCGATCACGACGTCGCCGACCGCCAGCGCGAGCGCGCCGCCTGAGCCGCCCTCTCCGGTGATCACCGTCACGATCGGCGTACGCAACCCGGACATCACCTGGATGGAGCGGGCGATCGCTTCGGCCACACCGCGTTCTTCCGAGGCAGGGCCGGGGAACGCGCCCGGAGTGTCGATGAACGTGACTACGGGGAGCTGGAGCCGCTCTGCGAGGCGGTACAGGCGCATCGCTTTGCGGTATCCCTCGGGGTGGGGCATCCCGAAGTTGCGACGCACGTTCTCGTTGACCTCGTTGCCCTTCTGGTGGCCAACGAACACGGCCCGCCGCCCATCGATCCGGCAGAAGCCGCCGACCACTGCAGGGTCGTCGCGGAACAGCCTGTCGCCGTGCAGCTCGATCACGTCGGTTGCCATGGCCCGTACGAGCTCGAGCGTGTGCGGCCGGTTGACGTTGCGTGCCATCTGGACGCGCGCCCAGACCGCACCGCGCAGCTCGTCCTCGTCCACGGCCACGGGCACAGCGGGGGCGTCGCCGACGGGCACGGTCACGGCGCGGTCCTCAGCCACGGATGGGCTCCCTGGGCTCGCGCTGGTCGCGTCTTGTGAGTGTCTCGAGGTAGGCTCGCGACACCCCCAGCGGCGACGCACCGTTGCCGTTGCTCTTGTCCTTGTCGACGACCGTTGCCGCGCGCAGGTAGCGCAACAGCCCGATTAGCGTCTCGCGCAGCTTCCGGCGCGCCACGACCATGTCGACGAACCCGTGCTCGAACAGGAACTCGGCGCGCTGGAAGCCCTCGGGCAGCGATTCTGAGATCGTTCCGGCCGCCACGCGTGCGCCGGCGAACCCGATCAGCGCGTTGGGCTCGGCGATGTTGACGTCGCCCAGCGCGGCGAACGAGGCGAACACGCCACCCGTCGTGGGGTCGGTCATCAGGCTGATGTAGGGAACGCCGCCATCGGCCAGCCGCCCGAGCGCAGCCACCGTCTTGGCAAGCTGCATCAGCGAGAGCGTGCCTTCCTGCATACGCGCCCCGCCCGAAGCCGAGACGATGATGAGTGGCAGTCGCTCGACGAGAGCATGCTCGGCCGCGCGCGTGACCTTCTCACCGACGACCGTGCCCATCGAGCCGCCCATGAAGGCGAAATCCATCACGCAGATCGCGACCTTCGTGCCCGAGATGGTGCCCGTGCCCCAGACGGCCGCGTCGCGCACCCCGGTGCCCACGCGGGCAGCCTCGAGCCTCTCCGGGTATGGCTTCTGGTCGACGAACCCGAGCATGTCCACTGACTGGAGCCCAGCGTCCTGCTCGCGGAATGAATCCCGGTCGAGCAGCTGGGTGATGCGCGCGTCGACCCGCAGCCGGAAATGGTGGCCGCAGCGCGGACAAACGCGCTGATTCTTGTCGAGCTGCTTGTTGTAGAGCATCTCCGCGCAGCTCGGACACTGCGTCCACAGGTCCGTTGGGTGCGACTGACGGCGACCCCCAAAGGGCAGCTTGATGGGCATCAGTTGCGACTCCGGCGCCAGGCAAACATCGCCGCGCCCGCAATCGAGACACCTGACGCGATCGCGCTGCCGACGAGCAACCGTTTGTCCGGCAGCCGGCTACCCGAGGCGGTTGGGCGACGCATTACCGCGATAGGGATGATCTTGCCGCTGCTGTGCTCGTGCTCGCTCGCGCGGCCGGCGTGTCTGCGCAGCTGCTCGGCCAGCCATTCCTCGAACAGGAACGACGGATGGAAACGCGGCAGGCTCTTCTCGAGCAGCCTTATCGCATCGCGCACTCCCGCCTGATGGCCAAGGGGCCCTTCAGTTGCGGAGTCTGCCAGCACGGCTGCCGGCGAACGCCGATGACCGGTTAGCAGGGCATCGATGTACGCGTCAGCCTGGACGGCCGCGTCGTCAGTGTCTGGGAGCATCAGAGCCGCGTCCGATCTGGCGTGCCACGGCCTGGAGCGCGCGGTGGATCAGCACCCGCGTCGCTCCTTCAGACCGACCCAGCACCTCGCCGATCTCGCGCGTGCTCATTTCCTCCACGAAGCGCAGAACCAGTGCCTGTCGCCGATCTGTGGGCAATCGGCTTATCTGCTGCCACGCCCGATCCAGCTGCTCGCGCTGGAGCGCCTCAGCCGCCACGTCGTCGGTCGACTGGACGTCCAGGGCGAGCTCGAGCGGTGACTCGGGGTGGCGGCGAACGCGACGGCGCTCGTTTGACAGGGCATTGCGGCAGATCTGGAAGAGCCAGACACGGAAGCTGCTGCCGGGCGGTTCGCTCTGCTCGCGGAAGCTCGGCAGGGCGTCGAGCGCACGCAGAAACACCTGCGCCGTGAGGTCCTCTGCGGCGTGGGGATTGCGTAGCTCGTAGAGAGCGAGGTTGTACACCTGGGCAACGTACTTCCGATATAGCGCTTCGAATGCGCGCGGATCGCGCCGAGCCGCTTCTACGGCAGAGCGGTCGACGTCGAAGTTGACCAGGACCGACGCGCGGTCCTTCCCTCTCCTCAACACCGGAGGAAGTCTATCCGTTACACCTAGCCGCTCGGCCCAGATCAGAGGTCTGGGCCCAAGGGCGGGCCAGGGTGACGAGATTTCACTTCAAGTGAACACCCCGGCTCCGAATTGCTCATTTCAGAGCCCGGAAATGCCCGCCCCGGTCGTATTGGCGGCGGTTTCATTCGTGACATGCATCAAACGAACGATTCGCCGCACAGGAATTGGCCCGAACCGCCGGAATCCCGGTGAACCTGTTCACTTCAAGTGAAAAGTTGCACAGAACCGCTCCCAGAGCCGGTGCCGACCCACCGCCAGAGCCGGGATGAACTCAGCCGCGTCAACGGACGCGGCAGCGGACCACTTCGCCGCTGTCGACCCTGACTTCGGCCCCATCCTCTGAATCGAGAATCAGGGCGCCGGTCTCCGGATCGACACCAGTCGCGATGCCAGAAAGTGTCTCGGACCCCAGCTCCACGACCACCCGTCTGCCGGTGGTGCGCTGTGCGACCGACCAGCCGGCAGCGTCGAAGATGCCCGATTTGAGCGCCTCGTAGCGCGGCTCGAGGCGCGCCAGGAACCCGTCCAGCAGGGCCGCGTTGTCGATCGGACGCCTGCCTGCCAGCTCGTGCAGGCTGGTCATGGTTGGCGAAAGCGCCCACGGGAAATCGGCTGCCTTCCAGTCGCTGTTGATGCCAATCCCGATAACGGCCGAATTGATGCGCCGCCCACTCGTGACAGACTCGCCCAGCACGCCGGCAACCTTGCGCAAGCCGCCGTCCGCGGCTTCGGCGACCAGGTCGTTGGGCCACTTGAGCAGGAGCGTTCCGTCCTTGAGGCCAGCCAGTTCCTCGGCCGCGTCGCGCATCGCCAGCGCGACGATCGCGGCCAGCCGCCAGCCATGTTTGGGGGCCAGGAAGTCTGCGGGTTTGAAGCCGACCGACAGGAGCAGCCCGCCTCCTGGTGGGGTCATCCATTCCCGGCCCTGGCGGCCGCGACCGGCGGTCTGATAGTCAGCGACCGCCACTGCCACCTCGTCAGTGCCCTCATCGAGCCACTCGCGGACGACGCGCTGGGTCGAGTCGACGGCCTTGAAATGCTCGAGTCGGGTGGGGAAGGTCACCGCGGCTGGACCCGCGCGCCCGCGCGCACGGGTTTCACGACAACCGCACGGCCGGGAAGGTCGAGCCCGCTCGCCGTGCCTGCCATCGCGTGCGCGACCCGCCTGGCCACGGCCTCGTCGTCGGTCAGGGCTATGACGGTCGAGCCTGCGCCGGAGAGAGCTGCGCCGAGTGCGCCCGCGGCGAGTGCTGCTCGAACGAGATCGGGCAACTGGGGGAAGTACGCGACCCGGTAGGGCTCGTGGAGACGGTCATCGGCCATCGCCGACAGCAGGTCGAGCCGGCTCCCCGAGGCGAGCGCGGCGACGATCATCGCCGTCCGCCCAACGTTGTGCGCCGCGTCCCGGTGCGTGACGTTCGCGGGCAGCGCCTCGCGCATGTCGGCAGTGCGCAACGCCAGGTCCGGGATGAACAGCGCGGCCACGAGCGCAGCGGGCGGATCGAATCGGGCGGGCCGCTCACCGACGACGACGAAGCCGCCCATCAGCGCCGCGCAGGCGTTATCCGGGTGGCCCTCGATCTCTGTCGCGAGCGCAAGCAGCCGACCTTCGGCCATCTCTTCGCCCGCGAGTGCCTGGGCGGCGAGCAGGCCTGCGACGCTGGCTGCCGCCGATGAGCCGAGGCCGCGCGCGAGTGGGATCTCGTTGCGCATCTCGATGCGCATCACCGGCGGCTCGAGGCCGAACTCTTCCATGCCGTGCTCGAGACCGATCAGGAAGCGGTTGCCCGCATCCAGGCCGATGTCGTCCTTGCCCTCGCCCTCCACGGTCAGCGATTCCGCGCCGGCGTCCAGTGGCGTAACCGTCACCCGCAGCCACAGGTCCAGCGCAAGAGCAAGCGCATCGAAGCCCGGGCCGAGGTTGGCGCTGCTAGCCGGCGCCTCGACCGTCACACGTTCAGGCCAAGACGGCACCTCGCGCCGCCGGCGAACCTGCTTTTGTGGTCGCGCGGGCGGGCGAGGCCGGGTCACCAATCGAGCACGGCGCGCACAGCGTCGGCAGAGGCATCGGCCTCAAGGACTGGCGTGGCTGATCGCGTGGCGGTGTCGGGATCCTTGAGGCCGTGGCCTGTGAGCACGCACACGATGGTCGCACCCGGATCGATTCGGCCCTCGCTGGCCATCCTGCGAACGCCCGCGATGGATGCCGCCGACGCCGGCTCACAGAAGATTCCCTCGTAACGCGCGACGTCACGATAGGCGGCCAGGATCTCCTCGTCAGTCACTGCCTCGATGACCCCGCCGGACTCGTCCCGCGCCCGGACCGCCTTGTCGGCGCTGGCCGGGTTGCCAATGCGGATGGCCGTGGCGACCGTCTGCGGATCCGCGACCGGCCGGCCCGACACGAGGGGCGCGGCGCCGGCGGCCTGGAATCCCAGCATTGCCGGCCGCGTCTCGACCAGGCCCGCATCCATGTAGTCGGTGAAGCCCTGCCAGTAAGCCGAGATGTTGCCTGCATTGCCGACTGGCAGACCGAGGTAATCAGGCGCTCCGCCGAGGTCCTCGCACACCTCGAACGCAGCCGTCTTCTGGCCCGCCAGGCGGTGGGGATTGACGGAATTGACCAGCGTCACGGGGCGATCAAGAGCGTCGGTGTCGTCGACCAGGTCGCGCACCACCCGGAGCGCGTCATCGAAGTTGCCGTCGAGGGCGACGACGCGGGCCCCGGCCATCTGCGCCTGTAGCAGCTTGCCCGCGGCGATCTGGCCCTTGGGCAGGACGACCACGACCTCCAACCGGACCGACGCGCCGTACGCCGCGGCCGAGGCTGCCGTGTTGCCGGTGGAAGCGCAGATGATCGCGCGCGAGCCGTTTTCGAGCGCCTTGGCCACGGCCACGACCATGCCGCGGTCCTTGAACGACCCGGTCGGGTTCATGCCCTCGACCTTCAGGTGGAGCTGGGGAACGCCGATCAGGCGGCCGAGGTTGCGCGCATGGACGAGCGGGGTATAGCCCTCACCCAGGGAAAGATTGGGGGTCGAGCCGCTGATGGGCAGGAACGCCGCGTAGCGCTCCATGAGGCGCGGTCGGGCATCGGTGCTCGTCTTCTGCTGGCGCAGCTGGCGCAGGACGTCGCTCATTCGCATGCCACGATTGTGACTGCGCCGCGAGGTC
>JBBDRY010000130.1:11776-16700 GCA_040905225.1 Chloroflexota bacterium
CAGCCTTCAGGCCTGCCGCACCTCGGCAACTACCTCGGGGCGTTCCGCAACTACATCGCCCTCCAGGAACGTGGCGACGCGATCTACTGCATCGTCGACTACCACGCACTGACCACCACCCATGACTCCGAGGCGATCCGGCGCAACACGCACGAAATGGCGATCGCGCTGCTCGCTCTTGGGCTCGATCCTGAACGCGCCATCCTGTTCCGCCAGTCCGATCGACCGGAGCACACGGAGTTGGCGTACCTGCTCTCGACAGTGGTGCCAGTCGCCTGGGTGGAGCGCACGCCGTCCTTCAAGGAGAAGAAGCGCAACCGTCCGGAAGACGTCAACCACGCGCTGCTGACCTACCCGGTCCTGCAAACGGCCGACATCGCGATTTACCATGCCGGCCGCGTGCCTGTCGGCAGAGACCAGCAGGCACACCTCGAGCTCGCGCGCGAAATCGTACGGGCGTGGAACAGGATCTACGGCGAGTTCTTCGTCGAGCCCGAGGCGGTGTTCACCGATTCACCGGTGATCCTGGGCACGGACGGCTTACGCGCCATGTCCAAATCATTGGGCAACGTGATCGAAATCCTGGCCGACGAGGCGACGATCCGGAAGCAGATCATGAGCATGGTCACCGACACGCAGCGCATCCTGCGCACCCAGCCGGGACGCCCGGAGATCTGCAACGTCTGTCAGCTGCACCGCTTCTTCGGCGACGACTACGAGTACATCTGGGACGGCGAGCGAACCGCGCGCACAGGTTGCGTCGACACGAAGAAGCTGCTCGCCGACCGGGTCATTGCACACTTCGCTGAAGCCAGGGAGAAGGCCCGCGAGCTCGAATCGAAGCCCGATTACGTCGAGGAGGTGCTACGCGCCGGAGCGGAGAAGCTGGCGCCGATGGCGGCCGAGACGATGCGTGAAGTCCACGATCGGATGGGTCTTTCCCCCCGCTAGACTCAGTCACTGATGGACGTCCAGGTCCCCGAGTCGGAACGGCGGTGGCTCCACGCCGTGCTCGTCCTGGGCACGCTCGTCCTCGCGCTCATCCTGGTCTCCCAGGTCAGCGTCCTGCTCGCCTTTTTCATCGACATCCTGCTGGTATTGCTGCTGGGCTGGCTGCTGGCCTTCATCCTGTCGCCAGTCGTCGGCCTGGTCCAACGCGCCTTTCCGAGGCTGCCGCGCGCCGCGGCGGTCGGGCTCATCTACGTTGCCCTCCTGGTAGTGATCGGATGGGCCCTGATTGCCGTGGCTGGCAGCCTCGCCAGTTCGATCGGCAATTTCATTGCCGAGCTCCCGTCGTTTCAGGCGCGCCTCCCGGAGATCGTCGCGCCGCTCCAGGGGACTCTGGACAGCCTCGGTCTGCGGATCGACGTTCTGACGATTGCCCAGGATCTGCTGCGCAACCTTGGTGACCTGGGAGACAGCCTGGTTCAGCCCCTGACCGATCTCGCCATCTTCAGCCTGGGCATCGTCGGCAACCTGTTCATCGTCATTTTCTTGTCTCTCTTCATCCTGTTCGACCAGGATCGGATCCTCGCCTACATCAACCGACTCGTTCCGCCCCGTTACAGCGAAACGGCCCGGGTCTTCGAGACGAGCGTTTCGACGTCGTTCGGTGGCTTCATCAGGGGCTCGGTGATCCAGGGTCTGATCATGGCCGGCATCACTGCGGCCGCCCATCTGGCGTTCGGGCTGGACTTCATGCCGGCTTCAGCCGCCCTGTCTGGCGTGCTCCAGGCGATTCCGTTCTTCGGCCCGTTCTTCTCGTGGATTCCGGCCGTGCTCGTCGCGGTGCTCACTAAGCCCGACGCGGTCGTTCCGACACTGGTCGTGATGGGTATCGGCTGGTTCGTCGTGTCGAACATCATCACGCCGCGCGTGATGGCCCACGCCGTCGGCATCCACCCGATCCTCGTCCTTGTGTCGGTGCTCGTTGGCGGCAAGATCGCGGGCATCGCCGGAGCAATCTTCGCCGTGCCCTTCGCCGCGATCATCGCCTCGTTCTTCCAGCACTTCCTGAGCCGCAACGCAAACGTGCCTAGAGACGTCACGTCGCGCGCCGCCAAGCGGGTCGGTGAGCGAGAGGGCCGCAGAGTCCGCGTGCCCACTCCGCCGGCGGTGGGCGTGGGCGCCGCGGCGGTGGCCACGGAGCCTTCGAGCCATTCGCCCGACGCTGCGCCGAAGCCGGTCGAACCGACCGCGTGAAGCGCCGCGTCCCGGGCTCGGATGCTCACGGGACAGGGGCCGACATCGCGCGCGAGGCCCAACGAGTCGAGCGACGCGACATAGACCGCGAAGCCGGCGAACCGGTCGCCCAGCGCGAACGGAGGCTCAACCCGCCACGTGCCACTCCTCGCGCAGCCCGGCCGCTGTCCGAGTGGGAATCACGCCCGCGCATCCTGGTCACGAACGACGATGGCATCGAGTCGCGCGGCCTGCTTGCCCTGAAGCAGTCGCTCGAGCCGCTCGGCGACGTGTATGTGCTGGCGCCGGAGACGAACCAATCGGCCGTTGGCCACACCAAGACCTTCATGCGTCCGCTCCGCGTTCGTGAACGAACGCTCGCCGATGGCACGATCGGTTACTCAGTCGACGGCTCTCCCACGGACGCTGTCAGCCTGGCTTTCCTGGGCTACTTCGAGATCGGCTTCGACCTGGTCGCGTCGGGCATCAACTACGGTGCCAACCTGGGCGACGACATCACCTACTCCGGCACCGTCGCTGCCGCGATGGAAGCCGTGCTGTCGGCCGTGCCCGCGTTCGCCATCTCGCAGGAGTACTACGAGCATCCCGATTTCACGCTTGCCTCGCAAATCGCCTACGTCGCAGCGGTCAACATTCTCGAGAACGGCCTCGCGCCGGGCGAGCTGATCAACATCAACGTGCCCGCGATCACGGTGGCCGAGTCGCGCGGAGTCGAGGTCACGCGGATGGGCAAGCGCGTCTACCAGGACGAGCTGATCGAGCGGCTCGACCCGCGCGGGACGCCCTACTACTGGATCGGTGGCCCACCGCCGTCGGGCTTGGCCGAGCCGGGCACCGATTTCCATGCCGTGGTCAACAAGCGCATTGCGATCACACCGATCCAACTCGACCTGACCGCTCGACGAATGCTCAGCCGACTGAACAGTTGGTCGTGGAAGCTACCTACTTCCTCGACGGTTCCCGCCGCGGCGGAGCCAACGACTCGGACCGATGAACGGCTCGACGAGATCGTCACCGCCCAGGCCGAGCCCGAGGACGAGCGCCGTTAGGCCGACTCGATCGCGATCTTGCTCTCCGCCGTCTGTGGCGTCGCCAGTACTGATTTGATCGAAGGCGAGCGGGCCAGGGCGGCGTCGAGTCGTTCTAGATACGGCTTCGCGCCAAGTCGCTCCAGGATGGCGCGCGTCGATACGGCCACAGCACGGACATCGGGCTCCGCGGGATCGAGCAACGACACCATGTCGATACCTGTGAGCGCCTCATCCCATACGACGCGGAGGTCGCGCCAGCCAGCGAGCGCTTCTGCGTAGAGCGAAAGGGCGTCGCGAGGCCGACCGTCCAGCGCGGCTTCGGCCGCCCTGAGCGTGACCCTGCGGACCTCCACCACCCGGCCGTGGACGCCGGTGGCATCGACCGCCGCGATGTCCTCGCGCAGCGATTGGAGGTCTCCGGCCCAGATTCCGTGGCGCGCCGCCTGATAGTAGCCCGCCGGCCCCTGGCTGGACCAGCCTTCGGCCATGCGAATCCAGTATGTTCTCGCTTCCGACGTTCGGCCGGTGGCCTGCGCCAGGTTGGCCCTGGTGTCCAGCGTTGGCGAGACGAGGCCGGGGTCGCCGTGCGCTTCCACCAGGGTGTCCAGCTCGGCCAGACCCTCGTCGATCGATTCGCCGCGCGACGCGCGGATGATCAGCGCGTTGCTCAGCAACCAGACCCGTGATGATGCGTCCGTTGCCTGCGCCAGCGCCCCATCCAGCTCAGCGAGGCCGGTATCCCACTCGCCGACCAGGAAGCTGGTATAGCCAATGTTGTTGACGAACTGAAGCATCTGGTTTAGCTGGCCGGTGCGCCTGGCGAGCTCCAGGCCCTCGCGGTACTTGTCCAGCGCCATGGCGTTCTCGATCTCGCCCAGGTAGTAGCCGCCCACGACCAGCGCGATCAGCAGCACCTCGGTCAGCTCGTGGGCGCGAGCGAGCTCTTCGCCCGCGCGAATCAGCGCGATAGCCTCGCGCAGCCGGCCGAGGGTGCCGATTGCGCCGCCCTTCGCGACGAGCCCGCGCGCCAGGGCGGGCAGCAGGTCGGCGTGCTCGGCGGCCTCGAGGGCCTCGTCGGCTACCTCGACCGCGCGCCGGGCGTTGTCGCCCTGCAGGAACGCGCGAGCGAGATTGAGCTTGAGATCGATCATCACCGGATCGGGCCACAGGTCGGCGAACTCGGCCGCCGCCTCCTCGAGCAGCGCAAGTGCCGCCTGGTCCTGTCGGTCATTCGAGCGAACCCAGCCGAGCCCCGACGTCGCCCGCGCCGCGCCCGTCCTGTCCCCGCTGGCGCGATACAACCCGATCGCTCGTCGCAGCAGCTCCTCGCCCTTGTCAGTGCGCGCGATCACGCTGGCCGAATGCCCGGCCTTCTCGAGCATCTCGGCCTGGTCGGCGGCGTCGGTCGTGACGGTCAGCGCCTGCTCGAGGAAGGTTATCGCCTGGTCGTGTGCACCAAGCGCTATCGCACGCTCGGCTGCCGCACGCAAAGCAATACGGGCCTGCGCGGCGAGAGCGTCGGCTTCCGCACCCTCGGCAGCGTTCTGGTGGGCAGCCAGGTAGTGGCCGGCGAGAGCACTGGCCAGCTCATCTGATCCAAGCTGCTCGAAATAGCGCGCCGCTGCGAGGTGGCGAGTTTTTCGGTCTTTCCGAGATAGCGTGTTGTACGCGACCTCGCGGATGAGTGCCTG
>JBBDRY010000131.1:0-2043 GCA_040905225.1 Chloroflexota bacterium
CACATCAGGTTGCCCACGCAGGCCGAACCGGATGTTCAGAGCTGGTCGAAGGAAGCTGGCGTCCGGATGGTCACGCTCGCGCCCGAACTCGACGGTGCGCTGGATCTGATCCGAGACTTAGTCGCTCGTGGCGTGGTCGTATCGGCGGGTCACTCGTCCGCCACCCGGGATCAGGCTGTCGCGGGCTTCGACGCGGGCATCACCTATGCGACGCACCTGTTCAACGCGATGGCGCCGCTGGGACATCGCGAGCCGGGCCTCGCGGGTGCCGCTCTGGCCGACGCGCGGGTGACTGTCGGCATCATCCCCGACGGCATCCACATGCATCCCGACATCGTGCGGATCGTCAATCGCGCGACGGGCGAGGATCGGCTGTCGCTGGTCACCGACGCGACAGCGGGAATGGGCATGGCACCCGGCCGGTACCTCCTCGGCGAACGCGACGTGGTCCTCGACGGCACCTCGGTCAGGCTCGCTGGTGATGGTCGCCTGGCGGGCTCGGCCCTCACCGCCGATGAGGCGCTGCGGCGGTTCGTGGAGATGACCGGCGCGACGGTTGCCTCCGCCGTCGCGACCATGACGACGACTCCGGCGCGCCTGCTCGGCCTCGCAGACCGCGGCTTTGTCGGACCGGGTGCGCCGGCGGATCTTGCGCTGTTCACGCCTGGACTCGACCTGGTGGCCACCTTCGTCGGGGGCCAGCCGGTGCACGGCCCATGGGAGTGATCCAGTGGGGCTGAGAGCCGAGATCCTCGAGCAGCCCGCGGCCGCGCGCCGCCTGCTCGACGCCGCTACAGAGTCGTTCGCGCCGCTCACCGACGAGTTGCGCAAGCGGCGCCCAACGTTCGCGCTGATTGCCGCGAGGGGGAGCTCGGACAACGCCGCGCTCTATGCCCAGTACCTGTTTGCCGTCCGGAACAGGCTCATCACCGCGCTCGCGACACCGTCGACCATCACGCTCTATGGCGCACGGCCGCGCATGGCGGAGGCGTTGGTGATCGGCATCTCGCAGTCCGGCCGCTCCCCGGACATCATTGCCGTGCTCGACGAAGCCCGAAGTCAGGGCGCCGTGACCGTTGCAATCACCAACGACCCGACCTCCCCGCTCGCGGCCGCGGCGGCCCATGTGATCGACCTCCGCGCCGGTCCCGAATTGGCCACAGCCGCAACGAAGACGTACACCGCCGAGCTGCTCGCCGTGATCCTGCTGTCGCACGCACTGGATGCGGCGACGAAAGCTGAGAGCGAGGCGGTCGCTGGTGTGCCCGCGCTCCTCGAATTGGCACTACAGGTCGAGGAATCCGCGCGCGTCGTGGCAGAACGGCACGCCCAGAGGGACCGCTGCGTCGTTCTTGGCCGCGGCTACGGCTACGCCACCGCGCGCGAGTGGGCGCTCAAGCTCCAGGAGCTTGCCCAGGTGTCCGCGTTCCCCTTCTCCGCGGCGGACTTCGAGCACGGCCCCCTCGCCCTGGCCGAACCCGGCCTGCCGGTCATGGTGGTCGCGCCCAGCGGCGCTTCGCTCGACGCCCAGGAGGCCCTGATCCGGAAGCTCCGGGTGGAGCACGGCGTGCGTGTGGTCGCCCTCTCCGATGCCCCGTCCGCGAGGCAGCTCGACGACGGCCTGGCCGTCCCGCCGAATATCCCCGACTGGCTCAGCCCCGTCGTCGAGATCGTGCCGGCACAGCTCTACACGTATTACCTGACGATCGCGCGCGGCCTCGACCCTGAGGCGCCACGGACGATCACTAAGGTGACGCGCACCCGCTAGCGACGACCCGGATCCGTCGCGGACATCAGAAGACCCACACCCCGGGAACGAGTGTGGGCCTTCACCTTGCTCTCAGGTGATCGTCGGGGAGGCAACAGACACGTGTTGCGCGTGCCCCTGGATCACCCGGCTATGCCGGCGCGCATATCAGTACTGATGTTGCCCGACCTGGGCTGGGTGGCGAGGTTGCTCGAGCCGCGCGATGCATCCGCGGTGACAGGCAGGACCCGCGACGCATCGGCGTCCTCGGTCCTCCGTTCATGCCGTCCAATACG
>JBBDRY010000131.1:2143-6753 GCA_040905225.1 Chloroflexota bacterium
TCCATCATCGACCACGCGTAGTAGCCCGTCACCGGAACACCTGCGTCGCGCGCGTCGGCCATCGCGGCAACGTGCCGCGCGAGGTAGCTCTCCCTGTCCGCATCCGGCACGGAGCCATCGGCCGCCACGACGTCGTCGTACGCCGCGCCGTTCTCGCTGACGACGATCTCCTTCGGCGAGTACCTGCGCTGCAACTCGAGGAGCATGTCGCGCAGGCCGTCCGGGGCGACGTGCCAGTTCATGCCTGTGACCTCGACGCCAGGAGGTGGCTCGGCCGTCCAGTCGAACGGACGATCCGAATTGGCCGACACCGTCTCACGCCGGTAGTAGTTGAGCCCGATGTAGTCGAGGTCTCCTGCGGGCGGATCTGACAGCTCGACGCCCTCCAGGTGCCCGGCGCCCTGGTGCGCCTCCAGGCCGAGCTTCGGATAACCGCGGCCGAAGAGCGGGTCCAGGAACCACCAGTCGCGCGTCGCGTGCCACGCTTCTGCAGCCATCCGGTCTGCATCGGAATCGGTCGCCGGGACTGCCTGGTTCACGTCGATGGCCACCCCGATACGAGCACTCGGCACGGCCGAGCGAATGACCTGTGCCGCCGCGGCGTGTGCGCCGAGCTGGTTATCGGCGACCCGCATCGCCGTCGGCCAGTGGCGCAGCCCGGGCGCGTGGATCCCATCAGCGTGCGCGAGGAAGGCGTACACGGCTGGCTCGTTGAAGGTCATCCAGTCGACCACCCTGTCGCCCAGGGCGGACACGACCAGCGCCGTGTAATCGGTGAACCAGCCGACGACCTCAGGGTTGGCAAATCCCCCGCGGTCCTGGAGCGCCTGCGGCAAATCCCAGTGGAACAGATTGAGCATGGGCTGCACGCCGGCGGCCAGCATCTCGTCGACCAGGCGTTGGTAGAAGTCGATTCCGCGCTGGTTGACCGAACCGGTCCCAGCGGGGAGCACCCGAGGCCAACTGACGCTGAAGCGGTAGGCGGACGCGCCCAGCTCGGCCATGAGTCGGACGTCCTCGCGGTAACGGTGGTAGTGATCGCAGGCCACATCGCCGTTGTCGCCGTTCACGACTGCGCCAGGTTTGCGGCAGAAGGTGTCCCAGATGGACAGTCCGCGACCATCCTCGGCTGCCGCACCCTCGATCTGGTAGGCAGACGCCGCGAAGCCCCAGGTGAAGTTGGCGGGGAACCTCCGCGCCAGGGCCCTGGCGTCGATTTCGTCAGTCATTCCGGCG
The DNA here is from genome assembly GCA_040905225.1 of Chloroflexota bacterium. Classification (GTDB taxonomy): domain Bacteria; phylum Chloroflexota; class Limnocylindria; order Limnocylindrales; family CSP1-4; genus JALYGJ01. The sequence continues at coordinate 3,380 of JBBDRY010000131.1, forward strand.
AAGGTTATTCGGTTGAGCGTTAGCGGTTACGGAGCAGGCGCCCGGTAGACGCGGACGTCGTCGACAGCGGCCTCGATCAGGCTGTCAGCGCCGGCGTCGCGCGCTTCTATGAGCAGCCTGATGGTCTGGCCGGCATAGGCATCGAGATTCACCGAGGCGGCCGTCCAGACCGCGTTGCGGTTGCCGGCAAAGCCGCTCTGCACGAACAGCGGCGAAGCCTGGCCCTTTACAGAGATACGCAGGAAGTCGGCCGCTTCCGCACCGGCGTTGTGCCCGAACGTGTACCTGAAGCTGAGCGTCCAGCCGCTGCTGCCGGCGGCGCCGAGCTTGAACCGCGGCGACTGGATCGAAGTCGTGCCGCCATCGACGTCATTGGCGCTCGCATTCGCCCCCGCGACGGCTCCCGTTACGAGCGCGGCCTCGCCGCTCGGGACGATCGAAGGCTGCTTGACTCCTGCGCCGTTCTGCGTCTTCTGCGGCACCGCGCGCTGCCACGCGCCACGTGTGGCCGTTTCCGTGCCTGTGGGATCCACGGTCCAGCCACGGCCGGTCTCGAAGTCGTCGTACAGCGGCCCGCAGTTGCGGTCCAGCCCCGCGACTCGGTAGGGGCAACGCGCCTGTTCGAGGAGCCACAGCATCGCGTCACTGTTGCGAGACGCCTGCTGGTCGATCACGTCGTCGGGCGGGTAGAAGTCGCCCACGTCGGAGGGGTCGAGCGGATACATCTCGATCGTGAATGCCATGATCCGGTGCTCGTGGTAAAGCCAGTCGGAGGCCGCACCATCGAGGACGTAGTCGTTGCTCAGCTGTTGCGGCGTGTATCCGTTTCGATTCGCCATCCCGCGACCGAGAGCCTGAAGGGCGGCGAGGTCGTCCGCGCTCATTGAGGCCGGCTGATCGGCCCTCGTGTAGCCGTACGGCCACATAACCAGCTCGCCGTAGCTGTGCCACGAGATCGCCTCGGTTATCTGCTGGCGGCCAGCCACCACGCGGCTGTTGACGAAGTCGCGCAAAGCGCGGACTTCCGGCGCGACCCACGCGGACGGACCGCGGTAGATGATGCTTCCGGGCTTTCCGCTGGAGCCACCGCAGCAGCCCCACTTGTAGCCCCAATTGCGATTCAGGTCGACGCCGATCTTGTCCGAACCGGGGATTGGCTGGCGATTCTTCCGCCAGTTATGGAACTGCCCTGCGCCGATATCGAATTCGGCTCCGTCAGGATTGAGCATCGGGACGATGAAGACCTCTCGGCTCCTGACTATGTCCGTCACGCGCCGTTCCAGTGGCGAGGATGGACTCGCCCTGTAGTTGTTCACGAGCAAGCGGACCAGGTAGATCGACATCTCGAGGGAGAGGTGCTCGCGCGCGTGATGGAGCGCCTCGAACAGGACCTCAGGCTCGTTCTCATCCGAGCCGACGTGGTCGCTGATCTTGACCGCCCAGATGGCGCGGCCGTGGTAGCTCTGACCGATGCTGAACTTGGCCACGATTCCCGGACGGGCGGCCACGAGTGCGTCGATCTCGGCGACCATCTCGGCGTAGGTGTGATAGCCCTCGTAGCCGCCGGGGAACTCGGTGGTCGCCGCGCTCGCGCTGGGCGCCGTCGCGAGCGCCACCGCCGCGATGCCCGAGATCAACGACCAGCGCCCCAACCGGCGCCGCCGCATGGGCCGTGTCAGCTCACGGCCTGTAGACACGCAGATCGTCGATCGCCGCCTCGAGGACGTTCTCGGCGCCAACGTCGCCGGCCTCGATCAAAAGTCGGACCGTCTTGCCGGCCCAGGCATCGAGGGGCAGCGACCTGGCGCGCCACTTGGCGTTCCGGTAGGTTGCTCGACCCGCGAGCGTCCAGATCGGCGTCACGGTCGCGCCGTCGACGACGCTGATACGCAGGAAGTCGCCAGTCGCGCCGGGGCCGTGGGCAAAGGTGAACCTGAAGTTCAGCTTCCAGCCCCCGGCACCAAGGTCGACATCCGGAGAGAGCGCCGAAGTCGTGCCGCCATCGACGTCGTTCGCGCCAACTGAGCCTCCGGAAAGCCGACCGGTGACCAGGTCGGCCTGCCCGCTGGTGACCGCCCCCTTCTGCTTCGCGCCGCTCGAGGTCGCCGTCCTCTGTGGGATGCCGCGCTCCCATGCGCCGCCCGTGGCCGTGTCGGTCGAGAACTGGTCCACAGTCCACCCTCGGTCGGTCTCGAAGTCATCGTTGATCGGCCCGCAATGCGTCGCGCCCAATCCTGCGGCACGGTACGGGCAGTCGGCCTGCTCGAGGAAGTGGAGCACCGCTTCGGTGTTCCGCGTCGTCTCGCGTCGGAGAACCTCGTCCGGCGGTCGGAAGCCACCGCATCCATTACAGCCCCACTTCGGGTACATCTCGAACGTGTAGACGAACATGCGCTGATCGCCATAAGCCCACGCGGGGAAGTCGCCACTGTAGATGTACGAGTCGCTGCCCTGCTTTGCCCTGTAGCCGTTCAATGCGGCCATCTGCCTGCCGATGGCGACGAATGCCGTGTGGTCGTCGACGGTCATCGTCGGCGGAATATCTTCCTTCGTGTACCCGTACGGCCACATGATGAATTCACCGTACGAGTGCCAGTTGAAGACGATCTTTATCTGCTGTTGTCCGTCAACCCGCCGCCCGAGGACGAAGTCCCGTAGCACCACCGCCTCGGTAGCCTGGAACGGGAACTGGCCGCGGTACTGCCCCGAACCGGGCTTCCCGGCAGAGCCCTGGCCGCCCCACATGAAGCTGAAGTTCCGATTGAGGTCGATACCGACCTTGTCCGTCCAACTGAACGTCTGGCGGTTCTTCCGCCACTTGTGAAAGACTCCGCCAGAGATGTCGAACTCCGTGCCGTCGGGGTTCAGAACGGGGATGATCCAGATCTCGCGCGAGTCGACTATGTTCGTGACGCGCTGTCCGAGCGCGTCCGAGCGGCCGTAGTTCCCAGTCAGCAGCTCGATCATGTAGAGAGCCATCTCGACGGTGATGTGCTCGCGGGCGTGCATACCGCTCTCGGACAGGACCTCGGGTTCGTCCTCGTCGAGCGCGACGTTGTCGCTGATTTTGACCGCCCAGATGTCGCGCCCTTCGAAGCTCTGGCCGATCACGTACCGCTTGATAATGGCGCCGGGTCCCTGGCCGTATTCGGCCACCGCCGCATCCAGGGCAGCGTCCACCTCGCCATTCGTGTGGTAGCCCTCGTAGCCCTCGGGAAACTCGGTACTGGCCGCACTCGCTGTGGATGCGGTGGCCAAGGTCAGCGCCGCGAGCACGATCGACGCAGCGCCGAAGCCCGCTCGCTTTCGCGGAGCCGCCGTCACTGGCAATACTCGGCGGCGAGTCCGGCCGCTCGATAGGGACAGTCGGCCTG
>JBBDRY010000131.1:6853-14081 GCA_040905225.1 Chloroflexota bacterium
GTCACTGGCAATACTCGGCGGCGAGTCCGGCCGCTCGATAGGGACAGTCGGCCTGCTCGAGCAGGTGGAGGACAGCCGGGCGGTTCGCGCTGATGTCGGCGTTCAACTCGGACGGGGTCGGGTAGTAGCGCTTCGCCGCGCCGCGCCTCATCTCGAAGCTGAACGCGAAGATGCTGTGGCGGCGGTACGCCCAGTCGTCATGGTCGCCATCGACGATGTACAGGTCGCTGCCCTGCATGGGCCTGTAACCGTTCAGAGCGGCGAGCTCCCTGCCCAGGGCGACGAAGGCAAAGTGATCGTCGCGCGGCATCTCCGGCGGGATGTCCTGCTTGGTGTACGAGTACGGCCAGAGAACCAGCCGGCCGGCCGCGTGCAGGCCGAGGATCACCTTGATCTGCTGCTCGCCATCTTTCACGCGGCTGTTCACGAAGTCGCGGTAGCGACGAGCCTCGGGCGCGAACCAGGCATACGGTCCGTGGTACGTGTCGCTGCCAGGATTGCCGCTCGAGCCGCCGCAGCAGGCCCACTTGTAGCCGAACTGGCGGTTGAGATCGACTCCTATCGCGGTCGAGTCGGGAATCGGCTGACGGTTCTTCCGCCATTTGTGCCAGACGCCGCCGCGCATGTCGAACTCTGCCCCATCCGGGTTGGCCGTGGGCACGATGAATATCTCGCGGCTGTTGACGATGTCCGTTATGCGCTCGGCGAACGCGCCGGCGCCGCCGTAGTTATCGGTCAGCCAGCCGATGATCGCCAGCGCCAGCTCGTTGGTCGCCCGCTCGCGCGCGTGGATCTGGGCGTGGATGAAGACCTCTGGCTCGTTCTCGTTGGATGCGACGTTGTCGCTGATCTTGATGCCCCAGATCTTGCGCCCTTCGTAGCTGCGGCCGATCTGGAACCGCCTGGCGATGCCCGGATGGGCGGCGACGGTGGCGTCGATCTCCGCCTTCACCTCGGCGTAGGTGTGGAAGTACTCGAAGCCCTTGGGCTCGGCTGCCGCGGCGGGCACGGGCATCGCCAGCGCCAGGAAGATGAGCAGCGGCAGGGTCCTGAGTGGTCGGTTCACGGCTGGCCTCCATGGTCGCTGGCGTGGGGCAGGGTCAGCAATCGGGCGATTCGTACTGAGCGCGGCAGAATTGCGGGGTGGAACCAGATGGCTCCGTTCGCATCGCGTGGCTCGCCGAGGGTTTCGAGGCCATCCACGTCTATGCGCGGTTCTGGCCGGCCGGTGAGGTTCACCGCCGCGCCCGGGGCGTCGCGGACGTCGCGCTCACCAATCGAACGGTCCACGACCTGCGACGCGGGTTGCGCCAGCACTTTGGCGGTGGGTTCCAGCTCCAGGCCCCGGATGAAGATGCGCCCGACAGGCGGGTCGCGGTGTTCTTCGACCCGCCTGTGGGCTCACCGAACCCGGATGACGACTTTTAGGCCGCGTAAGCGCGACCGCACTCACCGGTTGTTCTTGATCCGCAGCGGCGCGATGCTCGTGCCTGCGTAGCGGTCGAGGTCCACGCAGCCATCAAAGCCTTCGACCGAGCCACAGTTGTCGTATTGCCACAGGCTCCAGCCACGGCCGCCCCAGTTCCGCGCCGGCACAGTGGGTTTGGCGACATGCCAGTGGGCAATCCACAGCCGATATCCGTTGTCGGCGAACCAGCGCGAGTTGCCCATGCGGTCCACCCAGAAGGATGGCGACGTGTAGATGATGGCCTTCACGCCGAGGCGCCGCTCGACCCGCAGGAGCCAGGCCTTGACCCATCGGCGCAGCGCGCGCGGCCCGAGCCCGCCAGTACTCTCCAGGTCGAGCACGGGCAGCAGGTGGTAGCGAGTCAACTTCGCCGTGGCCACGAAATGGTTGGCCTCGAGGACCGCGTCGTTGGCGGTCTTGTCCGGCCGGGCGAAGTGGTACGCGGTGAATGGCAGACCGACGGACGCGGCATTGGAGCGATTGGCCGCGTATTGGTTGTCGACGAAGGTCTGCCCCTCGGTGGCCTTGACGATTGCGAATTTCACGCCATCCGCCTTCGCGGCCCCCCAGTCTGGCGTGCCGTTGTGGTGCGACGCGTCGATGCCTTCGAGGTAGGCGGGGCCCGCGGTCGCCGTCGAAGTCGCGACGACGGTGATCGCGACCACGGCGAAGCCGAGTGATCGCGCCAGGGCGGCGCGCCACGAATGGGCAGCTGACGTCCTCCCCCACATGTTCACGGCTCGTCCAGTTTCGCAAATCCACGCACGGCGCGTCAGGGGCTCATGAATACACTTAAAGGGGAACGGAGGTCCCATGTTCCTTTTCAACCGCGGCAAGCAGCAGATGCCCACGCCCGAGTCGGCCCTCGCCGGCCGCTCCACGCCCCTGGCCGTGCCCGAGCGTCACTTCGTCAACGGCGAGCGGATCGTGCCGCCCTATCCCGACGGCACCGAGCTGGCGATGTTCGCCGCGGGCTGCTTCTGGGGCGTCGAGAAGACGTTTTGGAATGTGCCCGGCGTCGTCTCCACGGCCGTTGGCTACGCCGGCGGGCTCACGCCCAACCCGACGTACGAAGAGGTGTGCAGCGGTCGGACCGGCCACGCCGAGGTGGTCCGCGTCGTCTACGACCCTGCGCGGGTTTCGTACGACGAGCTGCTGAAGCACTTCTGGGAGGAGCACGATCCCACCCATGGCATGCGCCAGGGCAATGATGTCGGCACCCAGTACAGGTCGGCGATCTACGCCTACGGGGCCGATCAGAAGCGGGCCGCCGAGGCCTCGCGTGACGCCTACCAGGCGGAGCTGACGAAGGCCGGCTACGGAGAGATCACGACCGACATCGTGGACGCGCCCGAGTTCTACTTTGCCGAGGACTACCACCAGCAGTACCTCGCGAAGAACCCGGACGGGTACGATTGTGCCAACGGTACAGGCGTGGCCTGCCCTGTCGGGCTGGGCGTTTCCGCGGAGGTCGGCTGACAAGACCAAGGAGGAGTTCGATGCTCTATGGGCGGCTGACCGTGGTCGCTGGCGATCCAGGAGAGGTTGACTCGGTGCCACCGCCTCAGGAACGTCCGCTGCGTCCGGACGAGATCCCGGGCCTTCGGGCGGTCTATTGCCTCCTCGATCGCGCGTCTGGGCGGGCTGCGGCGCTGTCGATCTGGGAAAGTCGAGAGGCAATGGAAGCGGCCGAGGCACGAGGCGACGCCCAGCGGGTCCAGGCGGTCCGCAACTCCGGCGGAAGTCTCGTCAGCGTCGACCGGATGGAGGTCGTGAACGCACTCTGGGCCGAGTGAACGCCCGTTCAACCGACGACCAGCGATACTCGACTGGCCCGGCTTGTGCCGGCAACAGCTCCTCGAGAACCCGGCAGGGTATTGCCCCGACCATTCAACCGGCGTCTCGTGCCCGGTCGGCCTGGGCGTCATGGCGACCAGCGAGGCAACCACTCAGCCCGCCTGACGCTCTAGATTCGACTCATGACGACTTCGCTTCTGGGCGACGCCTTCGGCCATCACATCTGGGCGACCGAGCGACTGATCGACGCCTGCGCGGGCCTCACGTCCGAGCAACTCAAGTCGCCAGCGCCCGGCACGTACGGCTCGGTCATCGATACGTTGCGGCACCTCGTAGAAGCCGACAGTTGGTATTTGTCCTTCTTCGGGAACCGGACCACGGCAATCGACGAGGAATCGGGCATGAGCCTCGCCGAGTTGCGGTCTGTGATCACGAGCAACGGCGTGGCGTGGACGGAGCTGCTCGCCGGGGACGTCGATCCCGATGCGGAAGTGTCGGAGCCGGGTGACGACGGCTCGGTGCTTCACTCAGCTGTGGGCATCCGCCTGGCCCAGATCATCCACCACGGCACCGATCATCGCAGCCAGGTCTGCACCGCCCTGACAAGCCTTGGCGTGACGCCGCCCGAGATCGACGTCTGGGCCTACGCCAGAGCGACTGGTCGCGAGCGGTCGGTGCCCACGACGGCTTCCCAGGTGCCGCCGACGTAGCCGCCCGGCAGTCCGCTGGTCCAGAAGATGGAACTCTTCGGTGCCTGAGCCGCACTTGACTTGTTGCAGGCGTAACCGAGCCCGGTCAACCGCCTTGCAAGCAGCGGGAGAGTGGAATGAGAAGGCTGATCACGGGCGTGCTGATGGTTGCAATCCTGTCGATCGCAGTCGCCTTGCCTGTCGCGGCCGGCAAGGCCTCAGGGCCTTCGGCCAGCATGGCCAAGCCCGGCGGGTGCGCCACGATCACCTACTCCTGGGACAGCTTCCGAAAGGCCGCGACGGCCAGGATCGCTGTTCACCACGATGGGATCTACATGGCCGAGGCAAGCCAGACGCCGGTCGGCTCAACCGGTAGCTTTGCCTTGCCTCCCGAGCTGGCCCAGCTACTTGTCGCGGGCGAGCACTACACGTTCCTGGGCCACTTGAAGGACGCTGCGGGCAGATCGATTACGCCATCTGGCGCTGCCTGGTGGGGGGTCTGCTAGGCCTTTCGTCCCTTCCAGAGCTGCCAGGCGCCGAAGCCGACCAGCGCAACACCGATGTAGAAGCCGAGCATCCCTGTCAGCCGGGGAACTGTGATGCCGGCTGGCGGCGTCGCGATGTAGACCAGGTCATTCAGCAAATTGCGGCCCGCGACGACTACGAGCAAAGCGCCGACGGCAAAAAGCAGCGCCTGGTAATTCGAGGCGATCACTTGTGGCAATTGCCGATGCCTGAGGACCGCCACCAGCGCGAAAACTGCTGCGACTAGCACGAGGTCGGAGACGCCGTAGCCGGCGACCACCGTAAACAGCAGGGCGGTGATGACGAGCAGCGCGGCACCGGCAGCGATGAAGAGCTCAGGGCGGCTCATCGAGGCGAGCATGCCGCTCATCGGACTGGCGGCTGGCGCGGCCGGGGCCGGCGGTGGACTACTTGGAGCGTTCATAGGATCGGTCATCGGTGCCTCTCTCCCTTTGGCCCCCGTTTGGTGTTCCCACGATACAGCGCCGTCACCGGCGATTCGCGGTCAACGGTGCGTGTTCGCCTCACGATCCCCTCCCGGCTCGGGCGTGATCCGGCCGCCACGAACCGTGGCTCCGAGGATCACGGCGCCAGCGATCAGCACCACGTTCTTGATGATGTACTGGCCTTCGAGCGTGGGCGCGTAGGGGAATCGATCGAAGGTCTCGTCGGGAAAGATCACCAGTGGGGTCAGGGTGCCGAGCATCTGCACGAACAGGAGCAGGAGTGTGGCGCGCATGAACAGGCCGGTGAGCAAGCCGAGCCCGATCAGGCTCTCCCACACTCCCAGGATCGGCACTGCCGTGGCAGCCGGGATCGCCTGCAGGCTCAGGACCTCTATCGTTCTTCCTGCGAGGCTCTCCGCCGGGCTCAGGCCGGGCACGAGCTTCAGCGCTCCGAACCACAGGAAGACGATCCCGAGCGACACGCGCATGAGCATCAGGCCGGAGTCGGCCATCAGCCGGGTGATGCGTTGGTCCAGGCGGTCGATCGCGGGCGAGTCAGTAAAGCGAGTCACGGGTGAATTGTCGGTCAGCTCAGGAAAACAAAGAGCGCCGGTCGTGTGGTCGGACGGCCGGCGCTCGGGATATTCCGCTGGATGGGCTACGGGCTTGGCCTGAAGATGCCGTTGCTGACCTTGTCGGCCTTGACCGTGACAGCCAGCTTGCCGGCGTTGTTCGTTTCGATCAGCTCCTCGATGGCGTTTCCGAGGTCGGCATTGACCCACAGCGTGTAGGTCCCCTTGAGGCCCTTGGTGTTCCAAAGGATGGCCACGGTGGCCTTGCCGCCAGCGGGGATCACCGGGGTCTGAACGGTTCCGATCAACGTGGCGTTACGCATGAACCTCGTCACCGAGGCTGGCGACTCACCCGTGCCGACGATCCGCAGCGTCACGACCGGCTCCGCTCACTTGGACGCAAATTCGTTCCGGCGGCGCGCCGCGACACCGCCGGGACGGTTAACAGCGACTCAATTCCGCTCAATTGCATGACCGTTCGTTCCGTTGAGCCGAAAACGCGTCAACTGGGGAGCCGACTGAACGAAAACTCGTTCATTTGAGGGGATCGACCTGCGTCGTCCAGGACCTGCGCCGGCCCGCGATACCATCGGCGTATGGCAAGCGTCGCGAGAAAACCGGCCAAGCTGCCCTACACCGGCATCGATGAGGCCGACCGACTGCTGGCAGAGGACCCGCTCGCGCTGCTGATCGGGTTCGTGCTCGACCAGCAGGTTCAGCTCCAGAAGGCCTTCTCAGGTCCGTACGAGCTGCGCCGGCGGATCGGGACGCTAGATCCGGCAGAGATCGCCGCGATGGACACGGCGAAGTTCGAGGCTGCGTTCAAGGAACGGCCGGCACTGCATCGCTTCCCGGGCAACATGGCTCGCCGTACACAAGCCCTGTGCCTAGCAGTCGTGCGCGATTACGGCGGCGACGCCGGAGCCGTGTGGCGCGACGCGAAGGACGGCAAGGACCTGGAGCGACGGCTGCTCTCCCTGCCCGGCATTGGCGAGATGAAGGCCCGGACGATCGTAGGAATCCTGGCAAAGCAATTCGGCGTGACACCGCCGGGCTGGGAGGCGGTCGCTCCGCAACACCGCTCGCTGGGCGACGTCGATTCACCCGAGGCGCTGGCCGACTACCAGGCTGGTAAACGGGCCTACAAAGCCCAACTTCGCGCCAGCGGCGTGGACACCGGCATAAGGCGTCCCGGGCCGAAACAGGGTCCCGGCCGCGCCTGACCCATACGTACCGAGAGCAGATTTCGCTCGATCGAGGTAATATCTCTTCAGCAACCGAAGTACGCCGCAGGCCTGAGCATCAAACTCGCTCCCGCGGGAAACCGGTTGGGCAATCGCTCCGACGTAGAAGAACAAGAACGTCGTGGAGCGCATCACATAGCCCGACGCCACCTAGACCGGCGCAACGGGCAACTCTCGAAAGCACACAATGCAACCCCGTACCCATACCTCGTACAGCCAGGGCGCCTCGGCGCGCCGGCGAATCCGGCGAACGGCCTCTGGCCACCGGCTGTACTGCTACACCAATGGCTGCACGACACTGATGCAGCCCGACGCGAGTGGATACACCGCCACGTGCCCGATCTGCGGCGCGCGGCGATCCATTCACTGATCACGCGCCGTCGAGGCGCGGCCTAGAGGGCTACGACGTCTTCGTTTCGGACGTTTCGTCTGCGACCCCCACGACCGCTCCAGTGACGGCGGCGGCCAGCTCGCGGCGGCCGGTGAT
>JBBDRY010000131.1:14181-16675 GCA_040905225.1 Chloroflexota bacterium
CGACCCCCACGACCGCTCCAGTGACGGCGGCGGCCAGCTCGCGGCGGCCGGTGATGAGCCCACGGCCAGTCCGGCCATCGCGGCCGGGAAGATGACGTCGAGCCCGAAACGGGCTGGTTCCGGGATGTTCCCCGCGAGCGTCGCGCCGAGGATCGACGCACCGATCCAGGGCACGACCGTGCCGCCGAACGCACCCAACCAGTAGCCCGGTATGTCTGCGCGTCCGAGGCGACGGAAGTGGCTGAGCGAGATGGCGAACGTCTCGTCGTTGAGCACGTGGGCCATCGCCGCCCTGAGAGCCACGGATCGGTCGGCCAGATAGGGGGCAAGTGCCGCTCCGTAGAGCAGGTGCCGAGCGTTGATGAAACCCGTGAGCAGCACCACCGCGGCGCACGGCGCCCCGGCGGCGATGTATGCCAGGGCCGCAAACTGGGCCCCGCCCGAGAAGACGAGCGCGCTCATCGCCGCCACTTCGATGACGGACAGACCGGCTGTACGAGCGGCGAGACCGTAGACCAGCCCGAAACCTCCGGCCGACACGGCAATGCCGAGGGTGTCGAGGAGCAACCGGCTGCGGCTCGAACGCAGAAGGGTCAGTGCGTCGATGGGCACGGATGCTTGCATTGCGTGGGCTACATTCTGCCTAGTGACGCTGCGGATCGAGGACTACGCGCTCATCGGCGACACGGAGACGGCCGCGCTCGTCGGCGTCGACGGCTCGATCGACTGGCTGTGCCTTCCCCGTTTCGATTCGGGGGCCTGCTTCGCGGCGTTGCTGGGAACGCCCGAGAATGGCCGCTGGCGTATCGCGCCAAAGCGTGGGCGGCGGGCCAAGCGACGCGCGTACCGCGACCATTCGCTGGTCCTCACGACCGAGTGGGAAACCAAGACCGGGACCGTCCGCGTTACCGACTTCATGCCGCCGCGTGATCAGCTGCCGAACCTCGTGCGCCTCGTCGAGGGAGTGAGTGGCAAGGTGGAGATGCGCACCGAGCTCGTGCTGCGTTTCGACTACGGCCGGCTCGTGCCATGGGTCCGCCGCGTCGGCGGTGACCTGTGCGCCGTCTCCGGGCCGGACGCCGTCTGCCTCCGATCGAGCGTGCCCGTGCACGGCGAAGGCCTGAGCACGGCGGGCGATTTCACCATTCATGAGGGAGAGACGGTCTCGTTCGTGCTCAGCTGGCATCCCTCGCACCTTGCGCCGCGCGAGCCGCCACACGCTGGCGGCGCGCTCGAGCAGACGCTCACCTGGTGGCGCGACTGGGCGTCGCGGATGCGCTACGACGGCGCCTGGAAGGACGAGGTCCTGCATTCGCTGATGGTGCTGAAGGCAATGTCCTTCGGGCCCACCGGCGGGATCGTCGCGGCGCCGACCACATCGCTGCCCGAGGAGATCGGCGGCGTCCGCAACTGGGACTACCGCTATTGCTGGGTGCGCGACGCCGCGTTCAGCCTGTGGGCGCTGCACATCGGCGGCTACACGGAGGAGGCGCGCGCCTTCGTGGACTGGCTCCTCCGCGCCGCCGGCGGCGACCCGGCCAACCTCCAGACGCTGTACGGGCCTGCTGGCGAGAGTCGCCTGCCCGAGTTCGAGCTCGATTGGCTACCCGGCTATGAGAACTCGGCGCCGGTACGAGTCGGCAATGCGGCCGCCACGCAATTCCAGCTCGACGTCTACGGCGAGGTCCTCGACACGCTCCACCTGGCGCGCCAGTTCGGGATGGGCGCGGACGACGAGGAGGCCTGGAAACTGGCCGGCCACCTGGTCGAATTCGTTGTCGATCACTGGCAGGATCCGGACGAAGGCATCTGGGAGGTCCGCGGACCGCGCCAGCTCTTCACGCATTCGCGGGTGATGGCGTGGGTGGCCATGGACCGGGCCGTTCGCGCGATCGAGAAATTCGGCCTCCATGGGCCGTTGGAAAAGTGGCGCGCCGTTCGCCAGCAGATCCACGACGAGGTGATCGAGAAGGGCTTCGACACCACGCGCAACACCTTCACCCAGTACTACGGCTCAAAGGCGCTCGACGCCAGCCTGCTCATGATTCCGCTGGTCCATTTCCTGCCGGCGACGGACCCGCGCATGCGCGGCACGATCGCTGCGATCAAGAAGGAGCTGATGGTCGACGGCTTCGTGATGCGGTATCAGACCGAGAAGACTGACGACGGCCTGCCTCCCGGTGAGGGCTCGTTCCTGGCGTGCACGTTCTGGCTGATCGACAACCTGGCCCTGATCGGCGAGCTCGAGGAGGCGACCGCGCTGTTCGAGCGGATGCTTGCGCTGCGCAACGACGTGGGGCTGCTGGCAGAGGAATACGACCCGCGGCTGAAGCGGCTGGTGGGCAACTTCCCGCAGGCGTTCACCCATGTCGGGCTGGTCAACTCGGCCTACAACCTGGATCGCGCGCGGAAGTCGCGCGCCCGCGCTCTGCGAAGCGCCTAGCTGTGATGTTCGGGGACGTTGTTGACAGCCGCGTGGGGCACGAGCCCGTCG
>JBBDRY010000132.1:0-2673 GCA_040905225.1 Chloroflexota bacterium
TCGACGTTCTCGCCACGGTCCCCCGGGGCGTTGCCCAGGAAGTTGTCGCCTCGCTCGAACCCTTCGGCGCCCTTGACGTCCACGCCGGCGCAGAAGCCGCGGCCGATGCCCGTCAGGACGATGAAGCGGATGTTGGGGTCATCGTCGCCGGCGCGCATGTACTCGCCGACCTTGTTGACCGTCCCCTTACGCTCGGCAGCGCCGATGCAGGCGTTGAGCTTCTCGGGGTTGTTGAACCGGATCCAGAGGATCCCTGTTTCGTATTCTGGTTCGTACAGCAGGTACGGAACCGTCTCGAGCTCCTGCATCTCACCCTCTCTCTTCCGAGCCGTGGTGGCCCCTCCAGTTGCGTTGGGCCCTCACAATTCAAGCGTGAGCTGTCAATGGGGGTCGGTGGGAGGACCAGGATTGCTTACCGCTTGAATCACAACCATTGTGGAGTAACCTGCCATGGTTTAACTTCCGGCGGCATTTCTGGCAATAGGCAACCGTGAGTCCGACCGGCAGGGATCCGACCAGGAGCAACCATCGGATCGGCAGCGGATGGAGGATGTGATGGATTTCGAACCGGCCTACACCCCGGAGCAAGAAGCCTTCCGAAAGGAGGTGAGGAGCTGGCTCAAGGATCACGTCCCGGACGTGCCCGTGATGGATCGTGACCAGCCGGAGAACTACCAGAAGTACCGGCAGCTCGGCCGCGATCTCGGCGAGAAGGGCTGGCTCTGGCCGACCTCGGAGCCGCAGTACGGCGGTGGTGGCCTCTCCGTTGACGAGGCGATCGTGATCGCCGAGGAACTGGACCGCTACGAGCTGGGCAACCCCCCGTACTACGACAGCGGCGGACGCCTCGGTGGCGCGTCGATCATCGTGCACGGTAGTGACGAGCAGAAGGAGCGCTGGCTCCCGCCGATCATGCGCGGCGAGGTGGTGACCTGGCAGCTGTTGACCGGCCCGGAGGCCGGCTCAGACCTCGCCGGTACCAAGACCGACGCGGTGCGCGACGGCGACGAGTTCGTGCTGAACGGCGACAAGGTCTTCATCGGTGGCTCCGGCGTCCCGGACTACCTGTGGACCATCGCCCGTACGGATCGCGACGGCGAGCGCCACAAGAACCTCTCGTGGTTCATGATCCCCTCTGACCTCCCGGGCATCACCATCAAGCCGATGGAGCTGCTGGGCGATGGCACCGAGGGCATCGGGTCCGCGTGGAAGAACACGATCTACTTCGAGGACGTGCGTGTTCCCGCGGCGAACCTGGTCGGCGCTGAGAACGACGGTTGGACCGTCGCCAGCACCCACCTCGAGCTGGAGCACGGCAGCGGCGGCCGCATCGGCCGGAACCGCCGGTTCCTCGAGACGCTGAAGCTCGCAACCGAGCTGCGGCGCGAGGGCAAGACCCTCGTCGAGCACGACGACGTACGTGATCGCCTCGTCGACCTGTTCGTCCAGACGGAAGTGGATCGCCTCTTCCAGCTCCGCAACTTCTGGATGAACCAGAGCGGCATCCCGATGAGCTACGAGGGTCCGCAGTCGTCCTACTTCCGCAAGGTGGGCGGCCTGAAGGTCATCAGCGCGCTGATCGACATCATGGGGCCGTACGCCTTGACCACGGACGAGGACTGGGGCCCGCTGGACGGCCGCGTGGAGGGCTGGACGCGTTCCGCCATCCAGGCGCTGCACCCCGGTGCGACCGCCGACATCCAGAAGGTCATCATGGCCCGCCGTATCGGCATCGGCCGCGAGGTCGCCGAGAAGGCTGGCGTCACGAAGGGTGCGCCCGGGCTGTAGCCCGCGGCGCGCCTCGCGCGACGTCGCCATCACATGACCAACGGATGTACGGGGGATAGAGACACGCATGGACCTTTCGCTGACTGAGCAGCAAGAGATGCTCAAGCAGGGTGTGGAGGACTTCCGCACCCGCAACGCCACCAAGGAAGCGATTCTGGAGGCGGAAGAGACGCCCTCCGGGTACTCGCCCGAGATGTGGCAGACGGCCGCCGAGATCGGCTGGCTGAGCATGGTGACGCCGGAGGCCTACGGTGGCTTTGGCGGCAGCCTGACGGACGCCGCCGTGGTGTTCGAGGCATTGGGCCACGGTCCGGTGCCGGGCCCGTTCTTCAGCTCCGGCGTCCTGGCGCCATTGCTGATCAACGCGGCCGGATCGGACTCCCAGAAGGAGCAGTATCTGCCGGCGCTCGCCGCGGGACAGAACGTCTGCGCCTTCGCGCTGACGGAGCCCGAATGGGGCTGGGGCTGGGACGCCGTGCAGACGACGGCCACTCCGAGCGGTGACGGCTACACCATCACTGGCACCAAGCTTTTCGTCTTTGACGCCTACAGCGCCGACTACCTGATCGTCATCGCCCGCAACGGCGACGAGATCGTGCCGGCGATCGTGGACACGAAGGCGGACGGGGTGTCCATCCGCCGCATGAAGGGCTTCCTGACGTCCGAGTGCGTCGTGAAGCTGGAGAACGTGAAGGTCTCGGCGGACGCTGTCCTGTCCGGCGACCGCAACGTCCTGCACGACGCGATGCTGCGGGCGACTCCAATCCTGTGCGCCCAGCTCGTGGGCGGCGCGCAGGAGGCCTACCAGATGTCGGTGGAGTACAGCCGGGCGCGCAAGCAGTTCGGCCAGCCGATCGGCCGCTTCCAGCACGTGCAGAACCACAT
>JBBDRY010000133.1:0-4386 GCA_040905225.1 Chloroflexota bacterium
GGGGCATCGGCCCGTCGGTCGCGGCGACGACCAGGATGGCGCCGTCCATCTGGGCCGCGCCGGTGATCATGTTCTTGATGTAGTCGGCATGGCCGGGACAGTCGACGTGGGCGTAGTGCCGCGCGGCGGTCTCGTACTCGACGTGGGCGATGGCGATGGTGATGCCCCGCTCACGCTCCTCGGGCGCGTTGTCGATCGTCTCGAAGCTGCGATACTCGGCACCGCCCTTCAACGAGAGGTACTTGGTGATCGCCGCGGTGAGGCTCGTCTTGCCATGGTCGATGTGACCGATCGTGCCGATGTTGACGTGCGGCTTGGTGCGCTCGAACTTCTTCTTGGCCATGTCTGTCTTTCGTTCCTATTCCTTGTCAGTGGGGATGTACGCACCGGCGGAGAGTGGAGCCCACATTGGGACTTGAACCCAAGACCTCTTCCTTACCAAGGAAGTGCTCTGCCAGCTGAGCTATGTGGGCCAGGTCTGTGCCGGAAAGGTTATTCCATGATTGGTGGTGGGCAGGGAGGGAATCGAACCCCCACAGTCGAAGACGGCTGATCTACAGTCAGCGGAGCTCACCACCTGCTCAACCTACCCACGCCGACTGCGCTCGTCGCGGCGCCTGGCTGGCTCCTTTGACGGTGCGCCGTTGTGACCGGCACGCGCAGTCATATTCAGTTGTGTCCAGTGGAGCCGCCGATGGGACTCGAACCCGCAACCGGCGGTTTACAAAACCGCTGCTCTACCAATTGAGCTACGGCGGCGCGACGGCAAAGGATACAGCAATCGGCTCGGGAGAAGCCAGAGGCCCGTAGCGCGGTAATGGGTCAGTTTGCGACGGATGCTCAGGCTGGCGGGCGAAACCGCCTTGACATCAGATACGACGTACCAAAGACGACAATGCCCCCGAGGACGCCGTAGACGATGCCGTGGAGGAGTCCGTCGCCAAGTACGAGAGACAGTACAAGGGTCGTCGGCAGCCACGTGACTCCCAGGACAAGGGCGAAACGTGCGGCTGGCGGCAAGTTGCGGATCATTGCCAACAGCGTGGTTGTCGGCGATAGGCTCGTCAAGAGCAATCGTTGCCGGTGCCCGACGCTGCCGCCTAGGAGTCGCTTGGAAAGAGCTCGCTTTCGGCGGGCGTTTCGATCTTCGTCGCGCGGGTGGCCTTGGCGCCGGCCGGTTTCTCGGTTGGCGCTGCTGCCTTCCTGGCGCGTGTCGGTTTGTCGGCGGGTGTGTCGGATGCATTAGCCGTCTTCTTAGCGCGCGCGGCTGGCTTTTTGGCCGGCTTGCTCGGTGTCGACTGCGATTCCTGTAGTTGATCGGCTGGCGGAGAAGGAGCGGCATCACCCGCGCCCGCGAGCGCGCTTCGCATCGGTCTTTGTTCAGCGGCCGCGAACAGGAGTACCGATCCCGCAACCGCAGCATTGAGGGACGCGATCCGACCGCGCATCGGGATACGAACCGAGAAGTCCAGTCGCCGGCGGACAGCCGCTGAGATCCCCTTGCCCTCGCTGCCGACAACGATCGCCAGCGGGCCACGGAGGTCGGCCTCCGCGTACGTCAGCGGGGCATCTTCCTCGGCGGCCACGATCCGCAGCCCGCGACCATGAAGATCGGCGAGCATGCCAGGCAGGTCATCGGCCGCGGCCAGCAAAAGGTGTTCTGTTGCGCCGGCTGAGGCCTTGATGGCTGCCGGGCTGAGGGGCGCCGCGTGGCGCGTCGGATAAACGACGCCGTGAACGCCGACAGCCTCGCCGCTGCGCAGCAGCGTGCCGAAGTTCTGCGGATCCTCGAGCGAGTCCAGGACCAGCACGAACGGCGGCTCGTCCTTGGCCTTGGCCGCGGCCAGGATCGTTTCCAGGTCAACGGTCGGGCGCGGGCGGGCCACAAGCGCAACGCCCTGGTGCCCATCGAAGCCAACGAGTGATGTGAGCGAGCCGCCCTCCAGCTCGACGACCGGGATGCGCAACGTGGTTGCGTGGATGACGAGCGCGTCGAGTGCGGCGCGGCGTTCGGGAACGACCAGCAGGCGAACTGCCTCGCGTCTGGCGGCGAATGCCTCCTCCACCGGTCGTCGCCCAGCGATCAGCTCATCGTCTTCGCCGACGAATTCCGAAGGGTCGACATTTGTTGGCCGTGCTGGGCGAGCGTCGTAGGGACGGGATGGCCGCCGTTGGTCCCTTGACGACCAATCGCCACGGCCTTGCGGTCGCGGCCCCCGCGGACGATCCGTGAACGGTCGGCCCTGTGGGCCTCGGTCGAACGCGGGTCTGCCTTCGCGCGGCGGGCGGTCCTCCCACTGACGACCCTCCGTGCCTGCACCCGTCGGCGGGCGCTCGAAGGGTGGTCGGTCGTCGCGTCGCGGTCGGTCGAACGAGGGTCGATCCTCGTGGCGCGGACGGTTGAAGGGCGGACGGTCGCCTTCCCTTCGCGGACGCTCAAACGGGGGCCGGTCACCTTCTCGCCGTGGCCTGTCGAACGGGGGGCGATCGCCTTCTCTGCGCGGACGATCGAAGGAAGGCCGGTCGCCCTCGCGCCGCGGCCGGTCGAACGGAGGCCGATCACCGTCCCTGCGGGGACGGTCAAACGGGGGCCGGTCGCTGTCCCTACGGGGACGCTCAAACGGGGGCCGGTCGCCTTCGGGTCTTGGTCGGTCGAACGCTGGTCTATCGCCCTCCCTCCTCGGACGATCGAAGGGCGGGCGGCTTCCTTCCCGACGTGGGCCGCCGTACGACGGTCGATTCCCTCCCGGACGTGGGCCACCAGCGCGGTTATCCCTCTGTGGTCGATCGCGGCGGTCGGGCCTGTCACCGCGCGGCCGATCGCGATCAGCCATCTGATGCTCGTGAGCTCACGCGCCAGCGCTGACCGTCACGCGTGTCCTCGACCATGACTCCCAGGGCGGCGAGCTCGTCGCGCAAGCGGTCGGACGCCGCGAAGTCGCGCGCCGCGCGGGCCGCCACACGCTCATCCAGCAATCTCTGCGCGCCGTTGGGCAGCTCCTGTGGCTCTTCGAGCACTGCCAGGACGCGGTCGAAGTCGCGCAGCGCGGCCGCTGCCCGTCGCGCGTCGCCCGTCGAGAGCGACCGCGCGTCGACGCGCTTGTTCAGGTCGCGCACCAGCTCGAAGAGCGAACCGAGTGCGCCTGACACGTTCAAATCGTCGTCCATGGCGGCGCGGAACTGATCCCGCGCGACCTCGACCGCCTCGTCGAGCGAGGGATCATCGACGCGCGACTCCTCGTAGGACTCGAGCGCCGATACCGCAGTCGACAGCCGCTCGACCGCCGCGCGGGCATGCTCCATGGTCTCGTCGCCCCACTCCATCGGCGCGCGGTAGTGGGTCGCGATCAGCGCGTAGCGCAACATGGCGGGCGAGTAGCCGTCCTCGTATACCTCGGCCGGCCGGCTGATGTTCCCGACGCGACGCGCCATCTTCACGCCGCTCAGCACGAGATGCGCGTTGTGCAGCCAGACCTGGACGAAGTGCTTCCCCGTCGCGGCCTCCGATTGGGCGATCTCGTTCTCGTGGTGCGGAAAGATCAGGTCAACGCCGCCGGTGTGGATGTCGAACGACTCGCCGAGGTATTTCATGCTCATCGCCGAGCACTCAATGTGCCACCCCGGCCGGCCTTCGCCGATCTCGGTCTTCCATGTCGGCTCGCCTGGCTTGGGGCCCTTCCATAGGGCAAAGTCGCGCACGTCGTCCTTGCCGTAGTCGTCAGCCGCCACCCGGTCGCCGACGCGTGATGCCTGCGGATTGAGCTTGGCCAGCGTGCCGTAAGCCGGCCACGACGAGATGCGGAAGAAGATGGATCCATCGTCCGTACGATAGGCGTGCTCTTTCTCCAGCAGCGTGGCGATGAGCGCCGCCATCTCCGTGATGTGCTCCGTCGCGCGCGTCAGCTGGCTTGGCGGCCCGACGCGCAGGTTGGCCATATCGGCGATGAACCGAGCGATATGGGGAGCGGTCAGCTCGTCGAGCGTCACGCCCGCCTCCTGGAGGTCGCGGATGATCCGATCGTCGACGTCGGTGATGTTCATCACCCAGGTGACCCGATAGCCGCTCCACTCGAGATAGCGCCTGGTCAGGTCGCCCAGCAGGAACGCGCGGAAGTTCCCGACGTGGGCGGGCCCATACACCGTGGGACCGCAGCTGTACATCCGTACGTGCCCGGTTTCGAGTGGCGTGAATTCCTCGATCTTGCCGCCGAGGGTGTTGGTCAGATGCAGCGTCATCGCAAGAGATCCGCGACTGCCGGCGCGAGGCGCCGAGGGTCGCGGAGATCGCGCAGCAGCGGCCGAAGGCCGACTGCAGAGTTCGCGTGCATCACACGCGCATCATCGCCTAATAACGGTCACCAGTGCGGTAGCCCGGATCACGCGACC
>JBBDRY010000133.1:4486-5668 GCA_040905225.1 Chloroflexota bacterium
ACGCGCATCATCGCCTAATAACGGTCACCAGTGCGGTAGCCCGGATCACGCGACCTGCGCCCTCGGGCCCAGACAGGTTGCCGGTTGACGCCGTGACGGCGACTGATTCCTGCTCTGCGCCGATCAGATTCGCGATTGCGGCTCCCATTTCGTCGAGCCGACGCCCGCCCAGGTGAGGCCGGGATCCGACAATGGCCACCTGCGCCCGATCCACCTTCCAGCCCGCCTCCGATGAGCGCCTGACCGCCTCCGCCACGAGCTCCGCGCTGGCGATTCCCGACGTCTGTGGATCGCTCGGTGGAAACAGGCGGCCGAGGTCGCCCAGGCCGCACGCCGACAGGATTGCCGTCGCCAACGCATGAAGAACCACGTCGCCGTCGGAGTGGCCGTATAGCCGGGGCGCCTCGGCAACGAGGATGCCGCCGAGCATCAGCCCGTCGGCCGGCCCAAATCCGTGGCTGTCCTCGCCGAAGCCGAAACGCGCGGCGTCCGCGCCGGAGGTGCTGGCCGAGCCGCGTGACGCGGCGATGGCACGCACGATCTCGAGGTCCGCACCATCCGTGACCTTGATGTTGGTTGCTTCGCCCGGGACCGTCGCCACGCGATATCCCGCGGCCTCGAGCGCGGCTGCCTCGTCCGTGTACGCCGTTGGTCCGCTGAGTGCGTCAAGCAGGTACTCGCGCATTGCGCCCTGGGGGGTCTGCGCCCGTACGACGCCGTCGCGATCCACGGCCCCTGTCACCAGGGACTCCGATGTCCGCTTGAGCGAGTCCACCACGGATATGACGGGAACTGCCGCACCATGGTCCAAGGCGACCGCAGCAATCTCGTCGACCAGCCGGGATGACGCCAGCGGACGCGCGGCATCGTGAACGAGTACGACCGCGGCCCGGGTTGCCAGGACACCGTTCCGGACCGAGTCAGACCTCTGTTCGCCGCCGCCGACGATCTCCAATCGGTCTCCCGCAACCTCTCCGAGCCACGCCACCGAGCGAAGCTCCGCGACCTGCTCCGGACGCGCGACCACAACAATGCGATCGATGGATTCGGCTCGCGCCATCGCCTCTACCGACCAGGCCAGCAGCGGCCGCCCGAGTAGTGGTTCGGCAAGCTTGTCGACGCCGCCCATGCGTGTGCTGGCGCCCGCGGCAACGATGACTGCGTCCGCGAACCGACCTTCCA
>JBBDRY010000133.1:5768-16304 GCA_040905225.1 Chloroflexota bacterium
AGCGCGGTTGAGCGAAAACCATCCGGCCGGCCACCGTCTGGAGCACGCGAACGACTGTCACGTCCACTTCGCGCTCAATCATGTCGCCGCCGCCCTCGATCACGATCATCGTCCCATCGTCGAGGTAGGCGAGGCCCTGGCCAGGCTCCTTGCCCTGCTGAATGACCTTCACCCTGAGTGCGTCGCCGGGCAGGAACGCCGGCTTCAGCGCGTTGGCGAGGTGGTTGAGATTCAGGACTCGGACCTCGTGCAGCTGGGCCACGCGGTTGAGGTTGAAGTCATCCGTGATGACGCCAGCGTGCCGTCGTTGCGCCAGCTCGATCAGCTTCGCATCGACCGTGTCGACGTTGTCAGGGTTCTCGTCGGTTAGCTCGATCGCGATTCGCGGGTCCTTTTGAAGGACGGTCAATATCTCGAGCCCGCGCCGCCCGCGGACGCGGCGGGCCTGATCGCGGTGGTCGGCGATGGCCTGCAGCTCATCAACGACAAAGCGCGGCACCACCAGGGTCCCGAACAGGAAGCCGGCCGCGACCACGTCAGTCAGGCGTCCGTCAATCAGGGCGCTCGTGTCGACATAGGTAACCGGGCCGTCGATCGGGCCCCTGTTGGTCGATCGGTCGGGTGGTCGCAGGATGCCGGTGGAGCGCAACGCCTCGGCTAGATCGTGGCGTTTGGCCACGGTCAGGCCCATCATCCCCAACCCGGTGACGATGACCGTGCCCAGGGGCAGGATCCAGCGGTATGGGTCGGGCAGGTTGGCCATGGGCAGGCCGAGTAGCAAGCCGATCAGAAGCCCGATGATCAGCCCGGCCACTGCGCTGACGAACTCCCCGGTGGAGAGGTCGACCACGCGGCGCATCAGCCACCGCGTCGGCACGAACGTCACGTACGGAAGGATCGAATAGCCGATCACGAACCAGGCGCCGAGCCAGCCTGCCAGCAGGACGATTCCGCCGACGCTGGTGAGATCGAGCGGCGGGATGCCCGCGCTCCCGGCCAGCACGACGGCGATGAGGACACCCAGCCCACCACCGAACAGCCGCACAAATCTGTTCATCGTGTCGTCCCCAGCACAGGGATCGCGGCCGTCCGCGTCTCCTCCGACGGACGGTCTGCGCCAATGCCGATCGCGGCGCCCAGTGCCTCACGCAGCGTGGCGGCTCGGACGACCGTCATGCCGTCGATGTTCTCGGCATCGCCTGCGCCACGGCGCCCGGTCCGCTGCGGGACGATGGCCCGATCGAAGCCCAACCGCTGGGCCTCGCGCAACCGGCGCTCCAGGCCGTTGACCGGCCGCAGCTCCCCGGTAAGTCCAATCTCGCCGCACAGGACGATCCCCCGGGCAAGCGGCTTGTCGCGCAGGGCCGATGCCAGGGCAACCGCGAGCGGCAGGTCGATGGCTGGTTCGTCGACGGTGAGGCCCCCGACGACGCTGGCATATACGTCGTGGCTGGCCAGGTTCAGGCCGGCTCGGCGGCCGAGCACGGCTATGAGCAGAGCGAGGCGCTGGGTGTCCAACCCGGAAACCGTCCGACGTGGCGAGCCATGCAAAGCGGGCGTCACCAGGGCCTGCACCTCAACCAGCAGCGGGCGGCTGCCCTCGAGGGTCGCCGCCACGGCGACTCCGGGCGCGCCGAGCGACTCGGGCTCGAGGAAGGCCGCTGTTGGATCGGCCACCTCGGCCAGTCCCTCGGCCGCCATCTCGAAGACGCCGACCTCCTCGGTCGAACCGAAGCGGTTCTTGCTGGCGCGCAGCAGACGCAGTCCGGAGAACCGCTCGCCTTCGAGGGTCAGAACGACGTCCACGATGTGCTCGAGCGTCTTGGGACCAGCGAGAGTGCCGTCCTTCGTGACGTGGCCGACGAGGATCACCGGTACGCCGTTCTCCTTCGCGTAGGACTGGAGCCGCGCGGCGCTGCTGCGCACCTGGCCAACTGAGCCGGCGGGCCCGTCAAGGTCGTCATTGGTCAGTGTCTGGATCGAATCGACGATCACAAGCTGCGGCCCGCTCGCGTCCGCGGCGGCGATGATGCGCTCGACGCTGGTCTCAGGCAGGACGTCGATCTGGTCCGCGGCCGCGCCGTACGCGATGCCGAGACGGGTTGCACGGAGACGGATCTGGGCGGCCGATTCCTCGCCCGACGCGTACAGCACGCGGGCCCGCGCGACCCCCGTGGCGAGCGCGCCGCCGATTGCGAGCACGAGCGTGGACTTGCCTATCCCAGGCTCCCCCCCGAGAAGGACCAGCGAACCGGGAACAAGGCCACCGCCGAGGACGCGATCCACCTCGCGGATGCCGAGAGGGACGCGATCCGCGTCTGTGGCCGCGACCTGGCTGAGTGGGGTCAACGGTGGCGCGGCAACCGGAGCGCGCGACTTACCGCCGCGCGATGAGGCGCGTGCCGGTCCTGCCGGAGTCTCGACGAGAGTGTTCCAGCCACCGCAGCTGCGGCACTGGCCTTCCCAGCGAAGGCTCGTTGCGCCGCACGTGCCACACACGTATCGGCTCTCGAGCCGCGCCATTATCTGGCTGCCGCCTCTACGTGCCGGCCTCGACCGGGATCTTCTCTTCTACCAGCTCGATGGTCAGGCCGGTGTCCTCGGACTTGTCGACTCGAACAGTCATGCCGGCCTGGAAGCGGCCCATCAGCAGCGCCTCGGCCAGCTGGTCCTCGACCATGCTCTGGATGACGCGCCGCAGCGGGCGCGCGCCGTAGTCCACGTCGAAGCCGATCTTGATGATGTGGTCCTTGGCCTCTTGCGTGACCTCAAGATAAATCTGCTGCGCCTTCAGCTGATCGCGCACCCGCTCCAGCAGGAGATCGACGATGACGCGGATCTGCTCGATCTGGAGGGAGCGGAAGACGACGACCGAGTCGACGCGGTTCAGGAATTCGGGCCGGAACTGGGTCTTGAGCTGGTCGAGGACCTTCTCCTTCATGCGGTCGTAGGCCTGCTCTTCGTGCTTCGCCTCGTCGGCCGCCACCGGCCGGAAGCCGAGGCTGGTGTCCTTGAGCAGCGACTTCGCGCCGACGTTACTGGTCATGATGATGACCGTGTTGCGGAAGTCGACGCGGCGGCCCTTGGCGTCCGTCAGATGTCCGTCTTCCAGGATCTGGAGCAGGATGTTGAAGACCTCGGGGTGCGCCTTCTCGATCTCGTCGAGGAGGACGACGCTGTAGCTCTTCCTTCTAACTGCTTCGGTGAGCTGGCCACCTTCGTCGAAGCCGACGTAGCCGGGAGGCGCGCCGACGAGGCGGCTCACGTTGTGGCGCTCCATGAACTCGCTCATGTCGATCTTGATGAGCGCGTCCTCGCTGCCGAACAGGAAGTCGGCGAGCGCTTTGGCCAGCCAGGTCTTCCCGACGCCGGTGGGGCCGAGGAAGATGAAGGAGCCGATTGGCCGCTTGGGATCCTTGAGGCCGGCCCGGGCGCGGCGTACCGCCTTGGAGATCGTGTCGATGGCCTCGTTCTGGCCGATGACCTTCTCGCGCAGCGCGGCCTCCATGCCCAGCAGGCGCTCGGACTCTTCCTGCGCGATGCGCGTCACGGGGATTCCCGTCCACATCGCTACGACCTGGGCGATGTCCTCGTCGGTCACCTGCACAAGCTCGGCGCCCTGCGTCTCCTGCCAGGAGGCCCGAATGGTGTCGATGTTCTCCTTGGCCGCTGACTCAGCGTCGCGAAGGTTCGCGGCGACCTCGTAGTCCTGGTCGTTGATCGCCGATTCCTTCTCCTTGGTTACCCGATCCAGCTCCTTCTGAGCTTCCTTGAGCTCGGGCGGCATGGAGCCGGTGCGCAGTCGGACGCGGCTGGCAGCCTCGTCGATCAGGTCGATCGCCTTGTCGGGCAGGTGGCGGTCCGTGATGTAGCGGATCGAAAGGTCCGCGGCGGCATGAACGGCGTCGTCGGTGATCTTGACCTTGTGATGGTCCTCGTAACGGGAGCGAATGCCGAACAGGATGGCGATCGTCTGCTCGAGCGTGGGCTCCTCGACCATCACCGGCTGGAAGCGGCGCTCGAGGGCCGCGTCGCGCTCGATGTACTTGCGGTACTCGTCGAGCGTGGTCGCGCCGATGCACTGCAGCTCACCGCGCGCCAGCGGCGGCTTGAGGATGTTCGCGGCGTCGATCGCGCCCTCGGCCGCGCCCGCCCCCACGAGCGTGTGCAGTTCGTCGATGAACAGGATCGCGTCGTTCGTATTGCGGAGCTCCTCGATGATCTTCTTGAGGCGCTCCTCGAACTCACCGCGGTACTTGGTACCGGCCACGAGGCTGCCGATGTCGAGCGTCAGGACGCGCTTGCCCAGCAGGCTCTCGGGAACGTCGCCCGCGACGATTCGCTGTGCGAGTCCCTCTGCGATCGCCGTCTTGCCGACGCCGGGCTCCCCGATCAGCGCGGGGTTGTTCTTCGTGCGTCGGCTCAGGATCTGGATGACCCGCTCGATCTCCTTCTCGCGGCCGATGACCGGGTCGATCTTTCCAGCGCGCACCGCGTCAGTCAGGTTGATGCCCAGCTGGTCGACCGTTGGGGTCTTGCTGGCGCGTTTGGTCTCGGTGGTCGGACCGCTGCTTGAGCTTTGGCTGAGGACGCGGATGACCTCGTGGCGGACCTTATCCAGGTTGACGCCGAGCGACTCGAGCACACCGGCGGCGATGCCTTCGCCCTCGCGGACCAGGCCAAGCAGCAGGTGCTCGGTGCCTATGTAGTTGTGGCCGAGGCGGCGGGCCTCGTCGATCGCGAGCTCAATGACGCGCTTGGCTCGGGGCGTTAGGCCGACCTCGCCGACGACCGGTCGGTCGCCGCGGCCGATGATGAACTCGACTGCCGTCCGGACCTTGGCCAGCTCGACGTTCATGTTCTCGAGAACGCGCGCGGCTACACCCTCGCCCTCACGGACGAGTCCGAGCAACAGGTGCTCGGTACCGATGTAATTGTGGTTGAACCGCTGCGCTTCGTCCTGAGCAAGTGTCAGGACCTTCCGCGCTCGGTCCGTGAACTTGTCGAAGCGATCCATATGACCGGAACCTTTTCCCCAACTGGCGCCCACGGCGCCGTTCCCAGAATCCTAGCAGTTGCGACTTGCCAGCCGATCCGACTTCGGTCCCGTTGGCCCGGTACTGATGGGCGGTTAGGTGTACTCATCCATCTTGGGGCTCTTGGCGTTGCGCGCCACCTGCTGACGGGGCGGAATCGCTAAAGAATTACCAACCGTCTCTGGGCCATGGACGCGCCTCGCCGCGCCCGAGTTTCCATCTACGACGTATTGCACGTCACGTGAACGTCTTGCGGCCGAAACGCGGGATTCCGCGTCGCGACGAACCTCGCGGCGAACAGTTCTGCACGTCACTTGAATAGCTGGCGCTCTGGTGCGAGGAACTGTGGAGTGAGGGGCCGATGACCGTCGGATAAGCCGGCAAGTGTTCACTTGACGTGCAATGTCCCCCGGCCCCTTCTCGAAACCAACAACAGAATCGGTCGAAGACACGGTTCGACGCGTGTGGGTCTTGCTGGGCCGTCAGATCCGGGACGGACGGCTGGCCAAGCGGTGGACGGTTCAGGACCTGGCCGGTAGGGCGGGCGTGTCGCGCGGCGTCGTGTACCTCGTCGAGCGGGGCGAGTCGGCATCGATCGAAGCCGCAGCTCGTCTGACCGCAGCACTTGGCTTAAGGCTCGAGATCGACCTCGTGGATCCCAGGAAACGAGCCGGTCCGGCTATGCGCGCTGCGGATCCCGTCCATTCGTTGATGGGCGAGTTCGAGGCGGCCCACCTTCGTCCGCTGGGTTACGGGGTTGGGATCGATGAGCCCTACCAGCATTACCAGTTCGCCGGGCGTGCCGACGTGATCGCCTGGGACTTGGATGCTCGCGCCCTGCTTCATCTCGAAAACAGGACACGCTTCCCCGACTTTCAGGACATGGCCGGGAGCTTCAATTCGAAGCGGGCCTACCTCGGCGCCACCCTGGCTCAGCGCCTGGGCATCCAGCGCTGGGCCAGCGAGACTCACGTCATCGCGGCGCTGTGGTCATCCGAGGTCCTGCACTCGATCCGCCTGCGGCCGGATTCGTTCAGGTCACTGTGTCCGGATCCACCCGATGCCTTCGAAGCATGGTGGGCTGGCTCGCCACCCATTGCTGGCACAAGGTCCGCGTTCGTCGTTCTCGATCCGCTGGCGGGTCCGCGTCAGCGACAGTTCATCGGCCTGGAAGAGGCGATCGCTTCTGCCCGGCCGCGCTTTCGCGGCTACGCGGATGTCGTGTCCAAGTTGGGAGCGCCTTAGGAGGGCTGTTCCTCTGTGTCGGCGCCCTCGGCTGGCGTGGCATCGACTGCGCCCTCGGCGGGATCGGAGCCAGCTTCCGGGGCTGGCTCAGCAGCCTCGGCTGATTCGGCGGCTGCCTTGGCGCTTGCCTTCGGCTTCTTTGCCTTCGCCTCCGGCTTGGGTGCGGGCTCGGCAGCGTCGGCTGTCTCGGCCTGAGCTTCGGGTTCCGCAGGCGCGGGCTCTACGTCGGCCGCTGGCGCTGACTCTTCTTCAGCAGCTGGCTCAGCCTTGCCCTTGGCCGCTGCGCGGCTCTTGCGGGCAGGCTTGGCGTCTTCGGCCTCGCCGGTCGTTTCGGTTGTCGTCTCGGCGCTGGGCATCTCGACCATGGCGTCGGCAGGCTCGGCCGCAATCTCGGCTGTCTCCTCAACAGCTGGCTCTGCGGTCGCTTCGGCAGCGGGTTCCGCCGCGGTCTCGGCAGCGGGCTCCGCCGCGGTCTCGGCAGCGAGCTCCGCCGCGGCCTCGGCTGCGTCGGCCGGCTCCGCGCCCTCGGCGCCCTCCTCATCCTCCGCTGACCCACCACGCGCAGCCTCGGTCTCCTCCATCTGCTGTCGGACCTGGGCAAACGCGGCGGCGAGCGTGTTGTCGATGCCGCCCTCGGGCTCCTGAACGGCCTGGCTCATGTCGTAGCTGCGTTCCTGGCGCGGGCGGCGCTCGCGTGGCGCGCCAGTACCGGTGACCGCGGACGGCTCCGGACGTGCCGGCGCCTCTTCCGCCTGCTTGAGGCTGAGGCCCAGGCGATGGCGCTCCTGGTCGAGCGAGATGATCTTCAGCTTGAGCGTCTGGCCCTCGTGGACGACGTCGCCCGGATGGTTGACGCGGGCGTGCGATAGCTCCGAGATGTGGATCAGGCCCTCGAGACCGTCGCGCACCCGCACGAACGAGCCGAAGTTGACGATCTTCGTCACGGTGCCATCGATCAGGTCGCCCACCTTGAGGTCGGCAACGGTGGAGTGCCACGGATCTGGCTGGAGGCGGCGGATGGACAGCGAGATGCGTCCGCGCTCGTGGTTGATGTCGATGACTTCGGCCTCGACCTCCTCACCGACGCGGTAGCCGGCCTCGGGGTTGTTGACCTTGTTCCAGGAGAGCTCGCTCTTGTGGACGAGGCCGTCGATCCCGCCCAGGTCGACGAAGACGCCGAAGGGTGCGATCGATCGCACGGTGCCGGTCACCTTCTGCCCGACCTGAAGGCTGCTGAAGAGCTCGTCGCGCTTCTCACGCCGCTCCTCGTACAGGGCGACCTTCTCGGACAGGATCAGGCGATTCGCCTTGCGATTGACTTCCAGGATCTTGAGACGCAGCTTCCGGCCGACATACGGCTGGAGCTTCTCCGCGATCTCCTGCGCAGCGTCACGCGGCTGCTCGTTCTGCGGTCGGCGCGGGAAGTCGACGATCTGGCTGATCGGCACGAAGCCGCGGATGCCGCAGTCGACGATGAGGCCGCCCTTGTTGTGGTCGATGACGGGCGCCTCGATGATCACGCCGGCGTCCAGCTGCTCCTGCATGGAGCGCCACTTGCGCTCGAGGCCCGCGCGGCGCAGCGACAGAACCGCATGACCTTCGGGCGACTCGGGCTGGAGGACGTAGACGAGGACCTGGTCGCCGATGTTCAGCGGCGGCTGGCTTTCCGCGTTTCGGCCGTACAGCTCGCGGTTGCTGATGACACCTTCCGACTTCGCGCCGATGTCAACGAGGATCTCGTCCTTGTCGATGCGCACAACATTGCCTTCGACGACATCGCCGTGCTTGAGGCTGCGGATCTCAGTCGACTGCTCGGCGAGCAGCTCTTCCATAGTGGTCGGCTCGGGCCCGTCGTAGACGCGCGGCGCTGGCGGCGTTGGCGCGGCAGGCGCGACGTCTTCTGCGGCGACCTCTGGCTCGGATGTGGCTTCGGCGTCGGCAGGCGGGGCGTCGGCGGCGTCGGCAGCGTCAGCGACGGCTTCGGTGTCGGCAGGCGGGGCGTCGGCGGCGTCAGCTACGGCTTCCGGGTCGGCAGGCGGGGCTTCGGCTTCGGCCGGGCTTGCTTCTGCGAGAGCGGGCGCCTCAGCTGTCGCGGGTGCCTTAGCTGTCGCGGGTGCCTCAGCAGTTGCGGGTGCGTCAGCCGTTGCGGTCGCGGCATCTGCTGACGCGGCGTCGTCGGCGCGTGCTTCCGCACTTGTCTCGTTCATACGGTCGATCGCCTGGTCGACCATGTCGGCCATCTCGTCAGCGGCGCCAAGAGGTCGACCGTCCTCGGCAGCGTCCTGGGGGTTGTCTGAAGCTGTTTCGGGCGCCTCGGGTTGTGCCTCAGTTGCAGTCCCCGTTGGGGGCTCAGGCGGCGCCTCGGCGGCCATCTCCGCGGGCGACTCGGCCATCCCCTCGTTCGTGGCTGTTCCCTCGGCCTCGACGTCAGCGGCAGCCTCAACGTGAGAGGCGGCGTCGGCGGCAATGGGTTGCGTCTCATCGGCGGCGGCTTCCGCGATCTGGGGTTCGCCGCCGTCGCTGTGCGTGTCGATGGCCGCCGTCTCGGCGTTTGTCGCCGTCTCTGGCTCGGCCTGCGCGGTATCCGAAGTGGCCTCCGCGGTCGTGTCGTCCGTCGGTGCCTCGGTATCCGCCTGCTCAGTCGCGTCCATGCGCTCTACGGTCAATCTGGTGGTGTCCTCCAGTCGAAGTCTCCCAGGGAAACAACAAGACCCGAGCTTCGCGCCCGGGCCCACAGTTCTCGGTCGGTGTCGTCCGTGTCCTGGTGGGCTCTTCAGACTCCTTCCGTATCGTCGGCACGCGCGCGCTCTTCTTGATGCTCCCCGTAGGGCCGGCGCATCTTACCACGCACCCGCGAGCGCGCCGCAACTCGCGTCTACGATCTGACGCATGCCCGAGCTGCCCGATCTGGCCATCCTTGCCGACGCGCTCGACGCGGGGCTGGCCGGGCGGCCGCTGACCGGCGCGAGCACGCCTCAATCGCTCGTCCTGCGCGGCACTCCCACGGAGCTCGCCGCATTCAACGGCCAGGTTCTGAACGAGGTTTCGCGGCGCGGCAAATTCCTTGTGTTCGGCTTCGATCGCGACCGGATCATCGTTAACGCGATGCTCACGGGCCGCCTGGGGTTTGCGGAGCCCAAGAGCAAGGCATGGCCGGGGATCGCGGCTGTGTTCTCGTTCGGAGCGGTAACCATCGAGCGCACGCATCCACCGGCCGACTGGTTGGCTGGTGCCGACTGGCTTCCGTCCCCTGATGCCCCGATCGAGATGCGCTACAAGG
Organism: Chloroflexota bacterium; assembly: GCA_040905225.1. Lineage (GTDB taxonomy): Bacteria > Chloroflexota > Limnocylindria > Limnocylindrales > CSP1-4 > JALYGJ01. The sequence goes on from JBBDRY010000133.1 coordinate 15,330, forward strand.
ACGCGACCCGGATGGGGAAGATCTACCTGATGCCGGCGGGGGTTTCGCGACCGGTAGCCGGATGGGACGAGCAGGGTCCTGACGCTCTCGATCCAGCATTGACGCTCGAGGTCTGGCGGGCGCGGATCGCCAAGCACAACGGGGAGCTCAAGAACCTGTTGCGCAACCAGGCGTTCGTGACCGGGATCGGCAACGCGTACTCGGACGAGATCCTGTGGGAGGCCCGGCTGGCCCCGTTCCGCACTCGGGCGTCCCTTGCGCCTGGCGAGGTCGACGCCTTGTACGCGGCGACGCGCAAGGTGCTGCCCTGGGCGATCGGGGAGCTGCGGCATCTCGTCCCACCGCGCCTCGAGGTCGAGCAACGCAAGTTCCTGAACGTCCATTGGAAGGGCGGTGAGGCGTGCCCGCGGTGTGGGACGAAGTTGACCGAGGTCAAGGCCGGCGGCTTCGTCACCAACTGGTGCCGCGGCTGTCAACGCTAGGCATCGCGCCCGAGCGACGGGAATCAAAAAGGATCCTGGCGACGACCTATTTTCCCGAGGGGCTACCCCCTGAGTATCTTCGGCGCTGGAGAGCTTGACTTCCGTGTTCGGGATGGGAACGGGTATGGCCTCTCCGCTGGAGTCACCAGGATCCTTGATGAAGTGAGGACGTGATCAGCGCGAGCCGGCGCCGCATTGGCCGCCGCTCGTCTTTGAGCGATCTTCTTTTTCTGCCGTCACGGCGGCGAACTCATCGTCCGCAATCGTGCGACGTTGGTAATGGATCACCGAACCCCTTCCGCAGTCTGCCACTTGGGTCAGCTGCTGAAAGAGGTCAAGCCCTCGACCATTAGTACGGCTCAGCTTCACTGGTTGCCCAGCTTTCACATGCCGCCTATCAAACAGGTGATCTCCCTGCGGTCTTACTCGGTTGACCCGATGGGGAACCTCATCTTGAGGCGAGCTTCGCACTTAGATGCTTTCAGTGCTTATC
>JBBDRY010000134.1:0-16291 GCA_040905225.1 Chloroflexota bacterium
CGAAAATTCCCGATCCACCAGATTTCTTAGCGGAACAACCTGACAGGACACTAGGCCTGTCAGGAGGCCGCTCGGCTCCGCCTCGTCTTGACCTCGACGTCGACATCGCAGCGCGAGCAGGTAGAGCAAAGACATGAGCTGGCGCAGCGACTTCTTGTGGTTCGTCGGGTCGAGAAGTCCGGTCAGCGGGACCTCGACTCAGCGGGATGGTCCGAGCAGGCCGGGCCACTCCTGCTCCAGCCGCTCAAAGATCTCCAGAGGCTGACGCTCGTCGAACGTCTCTACCGGCTCGACTGTGAAGTAGCCGGCGTACCCGTTGAAGCTCACGGCCCAACGGTTCAGGAACCCCTCATAGCCGAGGAGCGCAAACGGGAGCCCTTCCTTCAGGACGAAGTCGCACTCGGCCTCCCACGCCATGTCATCGAAGGGACGGAGCGTCAACGTCACAGTGGCAGTGATGGCCGCCCAAGTCTCACCCATCAACCGGATCCTTGTGTCCGCGTCAGCGCTCAGATTGGGAAACGTGAGTCCCACCAGGTCTCCGATGCCGCGGGGAAATACGCACCGAGGTGCTCCTGTGTCGATCAGGGCTTTCGTGCCGGCGCCGCCACCGTCGAGGGAGACGTCGACCTCCACCGTGGGGCGGAGGATCACCGACCCCGAGCCAAGGGTCTCCTCTTCCCGCCAGGGAAACGCGTGGATGCGCCCGGGCAGCGCGCTATCCGACGCCGACGATGTAGCTGTCGGTCGTGGGACGCACGAACTCCACAACGACACGGCGGCGCTTCTTGTGGTCCATGTCATGCAACTTCTGCGCGAGCCCGTGCGAGGTCAACTCCGCAGCGACGACCTTGCCGTCGAGAACCGCTACCCACATGCCCTCGAAACGCTGGAGGAACTCAGGGCGTGGGATCGGGGCGACTTGGTGCGGCATAGCGCGCTTCCTTCCCTCCGCCCGCCGAATGCAGTCTCGCACGGTGCGAACCGTCAACGCCAGGAACTTCGGCATGATGCCATCTTGGCGTCTCGCGCGCGCTTCGTGGTGGACTCCGCGCGGTACGCGCGCCACCGCGGACCGTGATCTTGCTGCACGCCTGCTGACGACCCCGATGGGAGCACCCCGGCAGCCGTTGCCACGAGGTCGATTGGTCCGGCCCGAATGTTGGTCGAAGCGCGCCTGATCAGTCCCGCGTGCTTTGTGGCGCCAGCGCCGGCGAGTACAACGCGTTCATGAGGAACAGACAATGGCCGATGGCTAGCGTTCGCAGGATGGCGGATCACGCGACGTCCTCGATCTACTGATCTGGCTCCCGACCGCTCGGAACGCAGTTTCCGTGATCCATACGATCTAGGCGCGGAAGAAGGGCAAGGCGACAATGACCACCTACGACCTGAGTCAGCTCAGCCCGTACGAACGCAAGGCCTGGGACGCAGTCCAACGCTGGCGACGGGACCAAACGCATCGGCGAAGTCGCGTTCCCGCTCCGGTTCGGGAGCAAGCCAGGCAGATCGGCGAGAGCGCAGCGAAGGCCTGGAACGCCACCCCCGGAAACGCCCAGCTCAATGAAGTCGTAAACAAGGTCCTTGCAGCCGGGAACGAAGCCTTGACCGATGCGGTGGCGGCGTCCTTGCGTAGAGATCGGATTCTGCAGGCAGCACAGCGTGCTGGCGGCTCAGTCGACGAGCTCGCCGACCTGCGAACCCTGGACCTTCGGGTCATCGACGACATCCGTCCGAGTCTGAACCTCCGGTATGCAGCCACGTCGGCAGCGACCGGTGCGGGGGCGGGATTCGTCGCTGGCGGAGGTACTGCGGCCATCCTCGGCACGGGAGGGGTCGCTGCTGCCCCCGGGGGGCTGGCGGTTGGCGGAGCGCTTGCCGGTGACGTCGTCGCGACGATCGCACTGGCCGCACGAGTCGTGACCCACTACGCCGGCTACTACGGCTACGACACGCGAGAGGAAGACGAGAAGGCCGTGCTGCTTGCAGTCATCGGCGTTGGAGTCGCAGGAGAGGGAGCGGCCAAGCAGGCAGCAATGCTCCATGTCCGACAAGTGGCCATGATGATCGCCCGACGGGCAACGTGGCGCGAGCTCGGTGACGAAGCCATCGTGAGACTGATTCAGGGCTTGTTCGCGAGGCTGAGCGTGCGCCTCGCCAAACGAAAGCTAGCCCAGGCCCTACCCATCGTCGGGATCGCCGCTGGAGCTGGTCTGAACTACACGCTCATGCGGCAGGTCGGTACCGCCGCATCGTTCATGTACCGGGAGCGTTTCCTCATCGACAAGTACTCGCTCGACAAGGGCGAACCGATCCCAGACCTTAGTGACGTCATCGATGTCGAGATCCTCGATGACAGCCCGGCGATTGATGAGCCAGACGACGGATCGAGTAGTGGTGCCCACTGATCGCGAGTACCGGAACCCCGACGCCGTGCGAGGTGGTCCCGAGGAGCTCCCGAGGAGTTACTAAGTCCGCGTCCGTGCCCGCGAAGGCGCGGTGCAAGAGCCGTAGACGGTGAAGGAACGCTGCCTGCTCACCCCGGTCGCCGGATCGTTGCCGACCACCACGCGGACCTCCCACACCCCCGGTCGCCGCTCCCGCATCGACCCCTCGCCACGCCGAGCGCGGCGCTTCCCATCCCTATAGCGATCGTCCATCCCTACAGCTATAGGGGCAGGTATAGGGATGCCGCCGAGCCGGCCGTCGGTGTCAGGCGCGTTGTCGCAGGTCAGGCGTGGCGCGCTCGGAGGGATTCGAACCCCCAACCTTCTGATCCGTAGTCGGTCCGGCCTAGTACGAGTCGATGCGCGTTTTCGCAGGGTAGGAGCGGCGATATGCGGATGGTCGTCCGCCGTCATCCGGCCCCATCCGTCGTCGTTCGTGACCATCTCGTGACCAGCCGGCGGCCCTTCCCTCAGCCGAGCCGGCGCACCGCATCCATGGTTACGGGCAGGTACCGGGCGAGCGAGTCGATGATCTCGCCTCGGGTCTTGGGCGCTCGCTGTCGCCGCGCTGACATGGCGTCGAGCGATGCGACTACGCCGTCGACGTGAAGGTCGACCTGAGCGAGGGCGAAGACGTCAGCGCTCACCGCTTCGATGCCGAGCGGGTCGAGGAGCGCCGCCGGGAAGTCCCGCAGATTCTCGGTGACGATGGTCGGCGCGCCGACATGGACAGCCAGCGCAACCACATGCTTGTCCTTGTCGTTGACCGGCATGGCGTCCACGAGCGTCGCTGGTGCCTCGGCAAGGGCGGCAGGGAGCGCCCGGTTGAGGTATGCAACCCGGCGCTCGATGGCGGTCGGGTCGAGGTCGGGGCGTGAAGCCAAGTTCCGGACCACCTCATCGAGGATCTGAGGCGACCAGTGCGGCCGGAACAGTCGTCGGATCGCCATCGTGGCGAAGAAGTCGGTTACCTCGATGCCGTACAGGATGTTGGCGTCGAGCACGACGACGTAGCCAGCCACGAGCGTTTCCGATTACTCGTCGTACAGGCCCAGCTCCTCGGCCTCCGAGCTCATGGCAGCCAAGGCGTCATTCGCGTCTGCGTCGATCCGATCTCGGTAGGCAAGGACGTCAGAGAGACGGAGTCGCCGATGGGTGCCGACCATGTGGTGGGGCAAGCCGCCAGCCTCGATCTGCTTGATCAGGTACGGGCGGCTCACGTTGAGCAATTCTGCGGCCTCAACCGTCGTGAGCTGCGCGTGCATCGGGATGACGGTGACGCCATCGCCCGCTCGCAAGTGCTCAACAATCGACACGAGTAAGGCATGGATGCCATCAGGAAGCTCGATCGCCGTGCCATCTGACCCGACGAGCTGTGGAGTCTGGCCGACGCGTTCGGTGTGCTCCAGGACGCGCTCAAACCCGGCCAGCTCTTCCGGCCGCAAGGACCCCGGTCGAACTTCCAACACGTCAGCCATGGATCTGAGTGTAGGCGTCAAACGCAATAAATGCAACGCCTTCCTCGCTCTCTACCTACGGGACGGTCGAGGGGACCGTCAAGACCGCCTCGTAACCGTCGGGGCCACGCTCATAAAGGACAAGCTCGGCCTCCAAGGCTGTGAGTTGGTGGCCGAGCAGCACGCTGAACGCTGCGGGCGCGGCGACGAACAGGTGGATCGCGTCGGGGCGACATGCAGCCGCCATGCGGCGAACCTCCAGCGCGGCCGTCGCGGCGGCGGTCCCGATCTCGTTCGCCGTGAGATCGCGGCCGAGAAGTTCCTGACCGGCGACGATGTGGACGCGCCCGGCCGGCGGCGGCAGGTGACGAGAGGACTCGTTCGCCAAGTCGGCGACCTGGTGGCCGATTAGGTCAACGTCGATGAGCAGCGGGCCACCGCGCCGATACGCCTCCGACGCCACCGTGATGTGGTCATGAGCACCCGCTACTGCCAACTCGGTGGGCCCGGATCGTGACTCCACCACGTGATGCCATCCGGAAGCTTGGTTGAAGACCCGCCCGAAGGCCACCGCGGCTGTCGTGTGACCCTTCATGACCAGATCCAGGACCCGCGATTCCGTCCACCTCGACAACGCCCGCTCGAGCGAGCGAACGGCGTCGAGATAGCGCTGCCAGTCGACCGGCTCGCCGGGGCGCCTGTCCCGGCCGCCTAGCGAACTCGTCACATCAACGGTCAGGAAACGAGGAGGCTGGCCGGTGCCCCGGCTCACCACGGTGATGGGCACCGACGCTCCGAGCGCGTCACCGGATACCGGCAGGACGGCATCGATCACTGCGTCTGCGACCCGCGCTGCGTCGACTTGGGTTAGCTCGTCGTCGGCCTGGTCCACGGCCACGCTCCATAAGGTCCCAACATCCTCGCCAGTAGCTGCCCGCACGCGCTCCGCTGCTGCTGTGTGCGGGTCCCCGAGACCGTGCGTGACCACCGCTATCACCGGCTTCGGCGGCCGCTCCCCGGCGCCGGCGCTCAGGCGACGCCGACGGCAGGCTGGAATGAACTCGTCATCTAGCGCCGGCCGTGCCGAGCCCGCCTCGCCACCCTCGTACAACGAGTTCGGCGTGAGATATGGGACGTAAGCGTCGCAGCGGGCCACTGCGTCCGCCATGGCGGAGTCGAGCCGAGTGCCTACGGCGAAGCTGCACTTGTCGTGGAGGACGGTAAGACCGCGCATGGCGAGCTCCTCGTGCAACAGCTCAGCCGAGGTCGAGTCGCCCCATTGGTAACCGACAAGTGCCACGAGCGGCTCACGTTCGGTCATGAGCAGATCGACTCCTCGTCCGTGACGACAACAACGTCGGCGGAGAAGAGGCTGCGCTCGCCGACAACCCATGCATGGCAGTGGAGTTGTTCCCAGCACAACCCCGCCGGCCAGATCCGCAGCGTTGGGGTCAGGATGATGCACACGAACCGGGAGAATCCAAGAGCCGGTTCTCGGAGGTGCGAACGGTAGGTCGTGAGGTCGCTACTGCTGGGACGGCCCGACCGCCATCGGAGGTGTGTATGCCAGGTCCCGATCCATTGGCTGCCGTCCGCGGTGAACGCGTCGAGCGCGAGGTGCTGGGCATGGACGACATCGGGCCGGAAGAAGTCTCGACGTCGGCTCGCTCCCGGGCCGGCGTCGCCAGCGTGACACACGATCACCACATTTTGTGATCCGTACTTGGCGTCCTCTGCGCCGAACAGGAAGCCGCCAGTCTCGGTTCCGTCGGATGAAGCGGCCGCGGACCTGACCATCTCGTCGAGGGCGGAACGGCGCACGGCGACGGCGGGCCCGAACCAGTCCATCAGGCGATCTCGCAAACGGGGCAGCCCGCCCGGGGTGGGGCGACGTCGAGCCAGCGCATCATGCCGCTGCGGGGCAGATCGAATGGCTTGGCGGCGTCGGCCGGGCTCCGCAGAGACAAGATGGCGTGCTCGCCGGGGAGACGCTGATCAGGGTGACCGAGCTTCTCGAGCACGGTGGCCACCGCGACCTTGGCGGCCAGGCGGCCGACGAGTGCGAGGTCGCCCCCCACAGCCGTCATCGGGCGGTGGCGCGACCCCGTCCCGTAGGGAAGGTCGAGTCCCGGCTCCGGGTCGAGCTGGCCCGCCGCGCGCATGTGACCACGCTGGCAGAGGAGGCACCCCGTCCGCGCGCCGGCTCCAAGGCGGAGGACTTCGCCGAAAGCCCCCTCGTCCAAGACGCAGGCGAGCACCACTGGTGTGCCCGCCCATCGGGCGAGGTGGCTGCAAACGACCCGCGCGTCGATGCCGTCGGCGCAGCAGATCACCACGTCGCTGTCACGGAACAGCGGCCGCATGGCGTCGGCCGCGTCGGCGACGTCAACCGGGAACGGGTAGACGTCGAGGTATGGGTACTGGTCGAGCAGTGTCTGTCGTTGGGCGTTGACCTTGTAGCGCCCGACCCACCTGCGGTGGGCGCGGTGGCGGACGAGATTGTGCGGCAGGAGACGGTCGTGATCCACGAGCGCCAGTCGCTGGGCGCCGTAGTCGGCGAGCCCCTCACATACGGCGCCGCCGATGCTCCCCACGCCGACGACGGTGAAGACCGCCCCCTCCAGCTCGTCGACCGGCCAGCCCGGTCGGAGCGTTCGGGTGCGGTCTGCATTCTCCTCGACCTCGACCGAGTCCACCGGCTGGGCGACGCCGCTCATCACATGCCACGCCTCGATGGTCCTTGTGTCCTCATCGACGTCGATCGTGATCACGAGCATCGGTCGGTCGGCGGGCGGCTGGCGCCATCCTTGGACAAGTCGCTCAAGCAACGAGGGGTCCACGGCGGAGCGTTGACGGGCCAGCGTGTGCCACAGCCCGCGGGCCTCGGGCCGAACGCGGTACCACACGCCCTGCCAGCCGCCAGTGTCGAACCGGAACATGTAGTGCCCACGCACGAACTCCGACGCCAACGTGTTGTTACGCGCGCCGTCCTCAGCCGAGTAACCCGTGACCACGGCGACGCCCTCGGCCGGGTCGGCCGTGAGCCCGACCCATCCCCATGGCGCGCCCGACGCCACAAGAGCGTCGATCACCGCCGCCGGGATCAGGACAATCTCTCCGGTCACGCAACCTCCTCCCTGCGCGGGACGAAGAGGTGGTCCAGCTTGTCATCGTCGACGATGCCATCCCTCGTCATCTCCTCGATCACGCCGTCGGTGAGGAGGAGATACTCGAGAAACCATGCCGCGGCCTTGCGCACCAGCTCTGCCGCGGGCTCGGCCGCAGTCCAGTCCAGGGTCTCGCGCAACAGGCACAGGCCGCCATCGCCGAGGACGTGCCACGCCTGCCGGGTCCGCACCCACAGGTCGGGCTCCGGGTCCACTGGGTAGACCGTCGGCGCCACTACGGGGTGGGCAGGTGAGAGCCGGACTTGGATAGTGAAGCCCCGGCCCAACAAGAAACCATCCAGTTTCGACGGCTGAGGGCGGACGAACGGCCATGCCGGGCATAGCCCGACCCAGCCGCCGCCCGACGAGCCGAACAACTCCTCCGTCCAGGTCAAGGCGGGTGCCACCTCCGCCATGGCCCTCTGTTCCTTGGCCAGCCGCAGCGGGTGCGCTTCCCACCAGCGAATCCGCGGAAGGTTCATCGCCCTTGCGGGGTGTCTCGGATCAGCCGGGGTGCGACCGCAACCGCCGGCTTGACGCCCGAAGACTTGCTGCAGCCGCCAGGCGGTTCGGGGAACTGGCTGCCGAACACCTTGCGCCACTGGCAGATGGCGGCATTGACGTCACCGCGGCGCTCGGCGGCCAGTGCCAGGTAAGCCCCGTCGGCCGCCTCCTGCAGCTTCCGCTTGGTCAGGTCGACGTCCAGATCGGGTTGGATCTCGCCACACAGCCCGGCCGGGTCGCACACGGGCTGCTCGACCGCCAATGCGGCGGCGGTGAAGAACCGTGACAGCGCGTCCGGGCGTTGCTCACCGAGATCAGACTCGTAGATGTCTGGGATGCAGTCGTGCGCGAGCACCTCGACGACCAGGGACTTCATACCCGCTTTCGCCACCTCTCGGTTCCAGTACTTGAGCTGCCGGACGACCGGCACGAACCGGTTCCAGCGGGCGTGGCGGGCGGCGATGCGGTCGATGAGGTCCTCGGGGTCGGCCGGGATCCAGTCGGCCGATGAGATCTCGGGGATGAGCAGCGGCCCGTCTTCCTGCTGCAGCGCGGGCATGACGTCGACGGTGAAGGCGTCGTCAACCGCGGGGTCATCGAGGAAGCACTTGACCGCGTGGTTCCGGGGGCTGGCCAGGCGGACCTCCTTGGCTACGGTGCCGTTGGTGGCGCCAAGCAGGGTGTTCACCCGACCGCTCACGTAGCCCAACGCGTCCCCCGCCGACGATCCCGGCGATCCCCAGTCCCTGTGGTCGTCGGCGTTGTAGACGACGACGAAGTCGACGTCGTGGATCGGCTCGAGCATCGTCCCCCGCGCAAGCGACCCGCTCGGAAAGGTCCGCTTCACGTCGGGCTCGGCTCCGAAGGCCTTCTTGAACAGGTCGCGACGGCGGCGCGCCTCCTCCAGCTGGGCCGGGTCGGCGTTGACCTCGACCTGGTACTCGTCGAATGCGCTCCCTACATCCATGACACTCCCGTGCAGTTCGTTACCAAGGCCCACAATGACGGAGGCGTGTGACACCACGGAGAGTGGGCGGGCTTGTCCGTGTGCCTTACCGCGCTCTGGCGATGGGTGGCGGGCGTGGCGCCACGACCAGTTCGGTCGCGACGCCACCCCCACCTCCGGTTTACGCGTACTGCTTCAGGCGCCAGGTGACGGCCTTGCCGTCGTACGGCGGCATCCGGTTGCCTTGGGCAATCGGTGCGGTCGTGCTCGGGCTGCCGACGACTTCCCAGACGCCGGATTCCGGGCAGAGCTCGCCCGTGCGGGCGGTCGTCCCGAGGGGAACGCGGGAGCGTGTGCTCATGGGCCTCGGTCCTTTCCTGGGTCAGGGCGGCGACCCTAAACCGAGGCCCTCCAGATCTCCACCTGGCGCTAGCCTGGTGGCTCCTAGCGATCCGGGGCGAGAGTCTCGAGTCCAGGACGAGGCCCAGGCTGACCCAATCGGCCTGGGCTTCGTCGATGCACTGGGTTTCTCCCCAGTTCACAAGCGTCAGATTATCCCTGGGGGGTGACAGCGACGTGGACCCTCGCCGCAGCGGCAGGGCGCCCTCGCGCGCCACGATGCGAGCGCCGCGCGCCATGTTGCTGCCACGCGCGCACGCTGCTGTCATAGCGCGCGCTGCTGCCATCGTGCGCCGGCGTGCCACCACTTACACGCCTGTAGTTACTACGATGTGGTTCATGACTCGCACCGCGACGCCTGACGCTGGGACCAAGTCCGCCACTGCGATCCGCTTCCCGGAGGCACTCCACGAGAGGCTCCGGGCGGCTGCGGATGAACGGCACTACTCCATCAACTTCATGGTGGTGAAGGCGGTCGAAGACTTCCTCGATCGCCTGATCCCGGCGGACGAGCTGAAGCTGACACGCGACTGAATCGACGGATCCTGCGCCACAATCGTCATTCGGTTGCACCCGGCCGACGCCGTTTCGCTTGCGGTAGCTGACTGCGTCGAAGCCCTGACTCACCAAAATCGAACTCTGCCTGTGGGGGTCGCTGCGAGACGGGCGGCGCTGCAGTTGCCTCGCGAACACCGTTGGCAACCGCTACAGCGCCACGCGCCTCTTCGTGGATATCGACGAGTGGGTAGCCGCGGGCTGGCGCAGCAAGCTTCACCGTCGCGAGTTCGTGAGCCCGCGAGAGGTCGCTGACGCTGACGGACTCGGCTTGGCGCGTGAGCAAGAGCGCGTGCAAGAACCAGCCTGAGAACGCGGAAGGCGCTGACGGTCGCGAACCAATGCGGTAGGGACCGTCCTTCGACCCGTCCAAGAGACCCAGGTCCCGCATAGTTGCGAGGCTTTTCGACGCGCCGGCGTCGATGAACTCGCGTTCGCCGAAGGTGGACCGCGCGAATGTCCTGATCGTCCGCCGGTCGGCGACACCGTCGAGATGGATCTGGCGACCGACCGTTGCCGCGATGCTTCCGAAGAACGGGAACGTGGCGAGCAGCGCACCGAAGTGCAATACCCGTCGGTCGGCGAACTCCCGCTGATGCTCGATCGCCCAGCTGATCATTGCTTGGGCGTTCGACGGCGGGACAACCCACACCCGGGTCAGCACCTTCTTCGTCTTGCCCTCGGCCTCTTGCGGCGTAACGAAGTCGCGCAACGCGACTGCGAGCAAGCGGCGGGCCTCCGGATCGTTCCGATGTTCGGTTCCGATCCGGAGTGCCACATCGAGCAGTTCGATGTTGAGGGCCCGGTCCAAGACCATGCCGATGCTCCCGGCGGCCGTCACGCCGTCACCCTGGCGAGCGGGACGATGACCTCGTCGAGGCTCAAACCCCCATGGCTGATGCTCAGGCGGTTGTTGGTGAACGCGTTGCGGCCAGCGGCGAAGAGCAGTGGCTCCGCTGTCGAGGGCATGCCGGGTATGTCGTCCCATACGATGCCCTCGGCCGCGGAAGCATCGCGGAGCGTTCTGTTCGGATAGCGCAACAGACGTTTGCCGCTGGACTCGATGGCGACGCCCTCCGAGATCGACCCGACGCCGATGCACTCAAGGTTGCCGTGATCGGCCGTGATCCACGTCTCGATGCCCTCGGCCGCTGCGCGCGCCACGAGATCAACGAGGAACCCGTTTTGGGTCCAGACGTCGAGGTTGGCGAGGAGCTGAGCGTCCCCGAAGAGTTCTGAAGTGTGCATGAGATCATCCACCGCGTTGACGACGACTCCGGTTACCGGGGCGTCGCCGAATCCCAAGTGGTCATGCGGTAGGCGACCTTTCACACGATGATACGCGATCCCTGTGACAGGGAACCCCTCAGCTGCCCAGTGTGCTCGCCATCGTCGCGGTTCGGGCTGCGTGGTCCAGATGGTGTCGGGGAACGACGCCGGTAGGTCACCGGCAAAGATCGCCTGTCGCGACACGGTGGTGTACGTCGGGACGAGCGCGAGGGTGGACCCACTCTCGAACACGTGGAGCGGCAAGCGTTCCCGAAGGTGTGCCCATTGGGCGTGTCCGAGGCCGTCGAGCACCAAGAGGAGCACTCGCTCTGCCTCCCCGTCACGAGCCCGCCGGGCGAGGAAGTGCGCGATCCGGTGAACCCCCGCGGGCCACTTCGCCGAGCTCGACAGCAGTGTTCCGTATCGAGCTCGGAGCCATGGCAGAAAGGCAGCGTCGAGGTCGGCCCAGGTCTGCCACGCGCTGTCGCGCAGCTCAGTTGGCGCTCCTGCGATCAGCCGGCGAACGTCGCCCCACCACTCGGCGACCGCGGACCACCCCGCCAGATCAGTAGGACCCTCGGCCGGCGTGTCATCAAGGAGCTGTCTGGCGCGCTCCTCCAAGGACGGGCGTCGGACGCCGATGGTGGCCCAACGGTCGGCGGGTGCGCCAGCAACAACGGGTTGGAGGATGCCTACAGCGAACAATTGGGCGACCTCCGCGTTGGCGCGGCCAAGGTCGGCGGCCCACTCGCCGCTAGCTCCCGAGACGTAGTCGTGCCAGGTCCGCTGGAGGTCGCTTACGTCAGGCGGGTCGTCTAGGAGCGACGCGGCGATCGGTTCGTTGACCCACCTACGCGCCAGATCTACCAGCGCCGCAGGGCGCGACGACCGAACCACCAGACGCGCGGAGAGGCGCAGCTGATCGGCGCGGGACAACCGCGCTCCTCTGACGTCGACCCCGGTGATGGCGCTAAGCAGAGCGGCGTCCTCGTCGGTGGAAGCGCCCTCGACCGCTGCGATCGCTCGGCTCACCTCTTCACCGTCCAGCGCGACCAGGGCTGCACGCACGAGACCCGGCCCTGGAAGCTTCACCGACGCGACGGCCGTGCACTCGCGCTCGACGTCCCAGGGCAGCGGCTTCAATGCGAGATCACCGACGATGACGATGACGAGCGGCGGCCGATCGCTCGGTCGGCGCCTGCCGTTGCGCTCATACTCCCGACGAAGCGCCCACCAGTCCTCGGCTACGACAACGACACCGGGAAGCGACTCTGGCTCAACCACGCGGTCTCGATCAAGAACGATCACGACGCCACGCATGGCTGAGCGCACCGGGGCGAGACGTTGCGAGACAAAGGCATTCACGGGTCAACTCGGGCGGCGAGCCGCAGCGTCAACGAGGGGATCGCGCCGTGGGTGTCCCGATACGTGTGATCAGCGGCGAGGACTCGAAGGCGTTCGAACTCCTCGTTCCGTAGCGGGCGGGTCAGGCCAGACTCCCCGGTCTCCGTGAGCGCGATCCAGGTTCGTTCGGCGATGTCGGGCCGCACGGCGCCGGTATCGGTGACGAAGAGCGCCGCGGCAGTGTGCTCGGTGCCGGTGCGGATCTCCCACATCGTCCACCAACCGCTCGTAGAGCCCGAAAGCACCGGCACCGGTTCGCCCGGGACGATCTGCGGAATGCTGCCGTCGACGCCGCGACCACCGTCGCGCAGGCGACGCCGGGCGTCGTCGGCGATGTCGAGCCAGCGCCGGAGTGACGACGGTCGAGAGGGACGCGCTGGCACCATGCTCGGACCGAGCGCATCTCGGAGTGGTCCGACTTCGTTGACGTCGGCTCGCGCGCCGTGCGCCATCTCCTCGGCGGCCTGCTGGAGCCGTTCCGGTTCGAGAATCGCGGTCGTGTAGAGATCGTCGACATGCGCTTCGACGCTGGCAAGCACGTCGGTGGTCTTGTCGACCCCGAGCTCGGCGAGGATGACAGCGAGCTTGGACTGCAAGACGTCGAGCACCCTGGCGTCGATCGAGGCCTCCAGCACGAGATTGTGGGCGGCGACCTCGTACGCCTGGCCGATTCGGTCCACCCGCCCGATGCGCTGCTCGATCCTCGTCGGGCTCCACGGAAGGTCATAGTTGATTACGACGTGCGCGAACTGGAGGTTGACGCCCTCCCCGCCGGCATCGGTCGAGACGAGCACCCGAGCGTTCGTCCGGAATTCCTCCTGTGCATGACGCTGCTCGGCAATGGACATCGAGCCGTTGATTGCAACAGCGCTGATGCCCGCACCGTCGAGGACGTCGAGCAGCATGTCCTGGGTTGGGACGAACTCGGTGAAGACGACCGCCTTCGTCGACGGATCTCCCTCGGCGCGAGCGACTTGACCGAGCAACTCGAGGAGATAACGCGCCTTGGCGTCGATGCCCGCCGCCATCGACTTCCGGGCGAGATCCACCAGCAGCTCGACTTCGGCGCGCTCGTCGCCCCACGCCGCTCCCTGCGCATCGGCCAGCGCCGCCTGCTGCTCCTCCCCAGTGAGGTCGCCCCATTCATTGACCCGGTCGGTGAAGAGTCGGAGCTGCTGGCCTTCCACGGTGACAGCGACGAGGCGACGTTCGAGCGCAGCGGAGATCGCTGCAGTGCTCGACGACACCAGCCGCTGCATGAGGAGCACAAGGAACCCCACCGCTGGTCGTCGTTCGGCTCTGGCCCGACGGTACCCGTGGCGCACATAGTCGGTGACGGCCTCGTAGAGCGCCCGCTCGACGGCTCGGTCGCGGTACGGGATAGTCGCGAGAGTCGTCGTCCGCGGACGAAAGAGCGGATGTCCTGCGCTGTCGGTGGCATGTCGCTTCTCGGTGCGGACCACCAGCGGCGCCACGGCTGAGCGCTCGATCGGGCGCCCTCCGACGAATCCATCGTCGAGGAGGCCAAGCAGCCGGGCGAACGCGTCGGACTTACCCGAGTGTGGCGTTGCGGACAGCAACAGCAGGCGCGGCGCTGCATCGGCGAGACGACGGCCCAGCTGGTGGCGAGCGACCTCTTCGCTCGATCCCGCAACGTGGTGGGCTTCGTCTATGACGACGAGATCCCAGTCGGCTTCGACGATCGCCTGGACGCGACGGTTGTTGTACTCGGCGACACGTTCAGGCGTCCATCCAGTGCGGCCCCGCATGGGCTTCACGGCGTCGAGCGAGCAGACAACCTGATTGAACGCGCGCCAGGGGTTCACACCCACGTCGAGGGGGATGCCCCCCGTCCCTACGAGCACGAACTCCTCGTCGAAGCGGTCGGCCATCTCCGCCACCCACTGGAGCTGAACACCTTTCGGAGCTACGACCAGAACCCGCTGCACTAGCCCACGCGCCTTGAGCTCGGTGATGACCAGTCCGGCTTCGATGGTCTTTCCGAGCCCGACCTCGTCGGCGAGCAGCAGCCGGAGGGGGTGGGTTGCCATGGCCCGGTCGAGGACCGCGAGCTGATGCGGCAGTGGGTCGATACGACCCCGGGCTATGGCGAGCGGTTCGCCTCCATCCATCGCCCGCCAGGCGAGCCCAGTAGCCGCGCGCCATACGACCTCATCAACCAGCCACGTCCGATCCCCGAGTGGCTGAAGTTGCGATGCCGGCACGCGGTCGATCCGCCCGGTGGACGCTACGACGACCGTCGCGACGGACTCGCCCCAGAGCTCCTCGGTGCCGAGGATCGTGACGGGCTCGCCGCCGTCAGCCCACCAGGCGGCATCCACGTCAGCCCCCGAGCTGCTCGGCGTTGTCGAGGTAGAAGAGCAGGCGTTCGTCCTGCGAGAACGCCTCTGTCGGCAGACGCTTGCCCACTGCGACGATCGACGCGAAGTCGCGCTGCTCCCACGCATCGGAGAACCCCGCTCTGATGGCGGCCAAGCTGAAGTGCTTGAACGCGCCCTTGCCGGCGGCGTAGCTGGCGAACTCCTTCAGACGCTCTCGCTTGCGCAGCTTCTCGAGGTCGGCCTCCTTCTTTGGGTCCGGGACGTACCAGCGGCCCTCGTCGTCCTGGACGCACGAGCGCTCGAGCAGCACCTTGAGGTCGGGAGCCTCTTCCCAGTCGGGCAGGCCGGCCTGCACTTCGCGGAAGAACTCCGGCTGGATCGTCGCGTACGGCTGCGGGTTGCGACGGCTCTTGAGAAGCTGGCGCAGCCACTGGATCGCCGACTCCTCGTCAATGATGAACAGCTGAGCCGCCTTGAGGTCCTTGATCGTCATCCGATGGCGTTCATACGCTTCGACCTGCTCGTCGAGGAAGTGCATGCCATCGCGCTGGGGAAATCGTTGGGTGAGACCCTCGTAGAACTCGGCCGCGGTCACGGGAATGGCAATGTTGCGCGTCAGATGGAACGCCTCCATCCGGTCGTAGAGCCGGTCAGGTAGCCGTTCCCGGATCACGCGCTGCTCGCCGTTCGGATCCCGCTCGACCGTCACCGGCAGGTGATGAAGGTGCTCCCGCACGAACGCCCACGCCGTGTCCGGGGTGCCGGTCGCCGGTCCGATGCGCTCGGCGAGCTCGTCGGCTGGCTTGTAGGCCGAGATCACAAGGTCACGCTTCACCGCATTGGTGGCGGTGACCTGGCGGTAGGACAACTGCTCCTTGTCGATGATGCGCGTGTCGGCAACGACGAAACCGGCTCTGGCGAGCGCGTGCTGGATGGTGAGCCACACCTCGTTGGAGGAGTTCGAGAACTCGACGGTCATCCATCGGCCCGGCTTGAGCACGCGGTGGAACTCGGCGAAGCACTGCTCCATCACCTCGCCATACTCGGAGAGCGTGCGCACGAACCGCGCAGCGCGGCCCATGACCGCCTCGTCGGTCGAGCTCGTCCGGACTCCATGCCACGACTCGACCAAGATCGCGAGGTCCGAGTAGGGAATGTTCGCTCCGAACGGCGGGTCGACGAAGACGTAGTCGACGGATGCGTCAGGAAGCTCTATTCGAGTCGACGACGAAGTCGATATCGACACCCCGCCGGCCTCGGCCGGGGACGCCTCCCAGGTCTTGACGAGGGACTTGCGCTTGCCACGCACGACCTGAGTGCCTTCCAGGTTGTACCGAGGGTGGCACTCGGAGACGAGCGAACTCACGTAGTAGACGCCAGTCATTTGCCGATTGACCTGCGAGCCTCCCAACTTCCCCTGCTGCACTGCCTGGTAACGGTTCATCCACGAGAGGCCCCAAAGGGCCTGCTCCACCCAAAACAGCAATGCCATGCGAAGAAGTGGGTCCGGTTCCGCATTGCATGTCCTCCATAGGGCGGCGAGCGATACAAGCGCGCGATCGCCCCATAGGTGGTGGACACCGTGAAACCCCTTTGGCGCCAACCGCGACCCGTGCACCATCCGGTCGATCGGAAGCTCCGACGAGGGGACGCGTCCAGGGACTGCTAGCCCCGCAATCCTTCGAAGCACGGCTACGTCGGCATCCTCGACGTCCTTCGACTTCTTGGACTTCCCTTCCCTATAGTCTGACGTTCCGCACTTCTGGTTGGGCTTATCGTCCCCCACTTCTGGGGGCCTGGT
>JBBDRY010000135.1:0-2613 GCA_040905225.1 Chloroflexota bacterium
TAGCGGTGGACGAGGCCGGGCACCGGGGAGTGGCGATCCTCGGCGAGCGAGTCCTCCATCATCCCAGTGAAAGCGGTGTGTTCGCGGCCAAGCGGGACGACCTGCTTGCGGATCGGATCATTCGGATCGTTGGGGTCGATCAGGCTGATGAAGTAGGGCGTTATGTCGACCCGGAACTTGTCCGGCGCGGAGAGGCCCTCGCGCTCATCGTCCGTCAGGTTGAGGATCTGCTCGATCTCGGCCAGTTCGTTGACCCGGTGAGAAAGCTGCCAGCGCCAGTCGTTCCACTTCTCATCCGGAACGTCGGCCCACAGGGGCCCCCGTCGGCTGACGGCAGGCTTGCCGTCCGGGCCTAGGCGCCGGGCCGGATCTCGCTGGTTGACGAATGTGTCTTCGGCGACTGTCAGTTCCAAGTCGTTTCGCCCCTCATCGACCTACATGCATATTCCTTATGCAGTGTGGATAGAAACGAGATCATACCTTGGCGGCCAACGCAAGTAGCCCCTTCGGTCGGGGCGCAGTCCCTTTGCTAGACTCGCGCTCGATGCAGCGCCTGAAGACGTTCGGGATCATGGTTGCGCTCGCGACCACCGGCGTGGTCATCGTTTCCCTATTTGCCGGCTTCCAGCAGCTGATCGCCCATCCCATCGCGATGATCGGGTCAATCCTCATCGCAGCGGGCATGGTGCTCCTCATCCTGAAGGTCGCCCTGGTGCCGGCGCAGCGGTATACCGGATGGGCGCGCTCGCTGACAGGCCCGAACGGACGGTGGTTCTTCCTCGTCTTGCTGCTCCTCTGGGGTGGCGTGATGGCCTTCCTCGCCAGCCTCGGACTGGGTCCCCAGCAGAACGGCGCGCCGGCGCTCGTCGGCATGTTCGCGGGCATCTTCCTGTTCATGGGCTTCATCTGGTCGGTGATCGGCGAGTAGCGGCCCGCCGCACGCACCGCGGCCACCGATCCTGGCGATGAGAACAGTCACTGTTACCTGGGATAAAGGCGAAGAGCGATTCGTCGCTCTCGGCACTCACCCGGATCGGTCGATCGTCATCAACGCGCCGCATGGCCCGGGTACGATGACCGGGCCAACGGGGTTCAGCGCGACCGAGTTGTTGCTCGCCGGTGCGGGTGCGTGCGCGGCATGGGACGTCGTCGAGATCCTGCGCAAGCGGCGCGCCCACGTCATGGGGCTCGAGGTCACCGTCGAGGGGCATCAGGAGCCGGATCCGCCGTGGACATACCTGCGAGTCGCTCTGCACTTCCGCGTGACATGTGATGACATGCGGTTGCCTGTGATTGCCCGCGTCATCCGCCTGAGCATCGTGCGCTACTGCTCGGTCATAACCACGGTCGCGGCCGCAGCAGCAATCGAGGCGACTGTTGAGCTTGTGTCTGCCGACGGAGGCACCACGGGCAGGCACCCGATCGAGCTCGCCATCCCGGCAGTGCCAGCCCCGGTCCTGGCCCAGCTCGACCTGCGCGAGGTCGGCGTGCCCGAGCCGACAGCGGACGAATCCTGAGCCGCCAGAGCCAAGACGGCCGGGCATCGTGAGCGTCTTCCACCGGCTGGGCCTGCTCTGCGCGCGCCATCGCTGGGCAGTCATCGGCGTGTGGGCGGTCCTGCTCGCGATTGCCATTCCGTTCGCACCGAGACTGCCCGGCGTGTTGCGCTCTGGCGGCTTTTCGCTCAACGATCTCGAGGCGTCGCGCGCGCGGCTGGCGCTCGAGAGCGAGCTGCACGTCCCGCCGTCGGCCATGGTCATCCTGATCCAGAGCCAGACTGCGACGCGCGCGGGCGAGCCTGAGTTCGAGGCAGCCGCCGCAGAGGCCCTCGCCAATGTCCCGACCGCCGACCACGTGGCGGGCCTGCTGACCCACCAGCTCGCCCCGCGCCAGATCAGCGCCGATCGCAGGACCGTCTACGAGATCGTCGCGTTGGACCTCCCGCCGGACGACTCGCCGCTCGCTCTCGAGCCGGTTCGTGCGGCAATCACGCCCGTGCCCGGGATGCAGATCTACCTCGCGGGCGGGCCCGCGTTCTACGGCGACATCCAGGTGCTGTCCGAGCACGACCTCCAGCGCAGCGAGTTCATCTCGCTGCCGTTGGCGGCACTTGCGCTGCTGCTGGTTTTCGGCAGCGTCGTGGCGGCAGGCGTGCCCATAGTCATCGGTGGGTCGGCGGTCGTCATCGCGCTCGGCGCCTTGTTCTTCGTGGCCGAGAGAACGCCGCTGAGCATCTTCGTGCTGAACCTCGCCACACTGCTCGGACTGGGGCTCGGGGTCGACTACGCCCTTCTGCTCACCAGCCGATTCCGCGAGGAGCTCGGCGGACGCCGTGGCGGCCGATCGGCGGAGGGTGCGATCGATCAGGAAATAGTCAACGACGCCGTCGCGACGACTGTGGCCACAGCAGGCCGTGCAGTTTTCTTCAGCGGGCTCACGGTCCTACTCGGGCTGATCGGTCTGATCCTGTTCGAGTTCATGGTCCTGCGCTCGGTCGGGATCGCCGGCGCGGCGGTGGTCGGCCTTGCCGTAGCGGCCGCCGTGACCCTCCTGCCCGCGGGGCTGGCAGTGCTCGGCCCGCGCATCGACGCCGGGCCCATCCGCCTGCGCGAC
>JBBDRY010000136.1:0-15942 GCA_040905225.1 Chloroflexota bacterium
GCCGCGGTCACCAATGGCGGGCGGGTCTCTCTCCTTGGGACGCACACAATTCCAGCGACGATCGACCTGTCGCAGGAAGTGATCTTCAAGGGCATCCGCATCTACGGCATCACCGGCCGCCGCCTCTTCGAGACTTGGTATCGGACGACCGCCCTGCTCGAGGAAGGCCTGGACTTGTCCCCGATCATCACCCACCGGCTGCCGCTGGCCGATTACGCCAAGGCCTTCGACCTTGTCGCCTCCGGACACGCCGGCAAGATCGTTCTCCTGCCCCAGGAGGGAAACGCATGAACGCGGCTACAGCACCAAGCGCAGCCACCGCGCGCAAGGATCCGCTCGCCTATCTCGAGAACGAGCTGGATGACCTGCGTGCGAAGAATCTCTACCGGCCACTCCGGGTCATGCGCGGCCCGCAGGAGCCGCACACGAACATGGATGGCAAGCCGGTCATCAGCCTCTCGTCGAACAATTACCTCGGCCTGGCCACCCATCCGCGCCTCATCGAGGCAGCGCTGGCCGCCGTGCGCGACCTCGGCGCCGGCAGCGGCGCGGTGCGCACCATCGCCGGGACCATGGAGCTGCACCAAGAGCTCGAACGACGCCTGGCCGAGTTCAAGCACACCGAGGCCGTCCTCACCTTCCAGAGCGGCTTCGCGGCCAACAGCGGCGTGATCCCGACGATCACCACGGAGCAGGACCTGATCGTCAGCGACGAGCTCAACCACGCCTCGATCATCGATGGCGTCCGATTGTCGAAGGCGTCGCGCGCTGTCTTCCCGCACCGCGACGTGGACGGCCTTGACAAGGTGCTGCGCGAGGCTCGTGCCTCCGGAGGCGCCAACGGCGCGTATCGGTCGATCCTCGTCATCACGGATGGCGTCTTTTCGATGGATGGCGACATCGCGCCGCTGCCCGGCATCTGCGACGTGGCCGAACGCTACGAGGCCGCGGTCATGGTCGATGACGCGCACGCCTCTGGAGTTCTGGGCCGAAACGGACGCGGCACAATCGATCACTTCGATCTTCATGGGCGAGTCGACATCCAGGTTGGGACACTGTCGAAGGCCATCGGCGTGCTCGGCGGTTACGTGGCTGGACGCCAGCACCTGCGCGACTTCCTGATCCAGCGTTCGCGGCCGTTCCTCTTCTCGACGTCCCACCCTCCGGCCGTTGCCGCCGCCTGCCTGGCCGCCATCGATGTGCTGGAGCAGGAGCCAGAGCGTATCGAGCGGCTGTGGGACAACACTCGCTTCTTCAAGAAGGGCCTGGCGGAGCTCGGCTTCGACACGGGGGTGTCTGAGACGCCGATCACGCCGGTGATCGTGGGCGAATCGGCCGTCGCCGGCGATATGAGCCAGCGCCTGTTCGAACTCGGGATCTTCGCGCAGGCGGTCGTCTACCCGACCGTCGCGCTCGACAAGGCGCGCATCCGGACGATCGTGAGCAGCGAGCACTCGCGTGACGATCTCCAGGCATGCCTCGACGCATTCGCCACCGTGGGCCGCGAGCTGCGCCTGATCTGATGCCGTACAAGCGACGGTTGGGACCCGGCGGTGCGCCGGGAACCAACCGCTTCGCGCGTAGCTGGCCGAAGGCCAGCGAAGGAGGACATATCCCGGCGGAGGAGAACGTCCGCTGGGTCTGCCTCGATGTCGGCGAGACGCTCATCGACGAAACGCGCGTCTGGAGCACCTGGGCCGACGTGCTGGGCGTGACGCAGTTCACGTTCATGGCCGCGCTGGGGGCCGTCATCGCGAAAGGTGAGGACCACCGAAAAGTCTTCGAGATCCTTGGCCGGCCCGACTGGCACGATCTGCGCCCCGAATTCGCGGCGCGCTACGGCGGTTTCAGGTTGAACGACCTGTATCCCGACGCGCTCCCGGCCCTCGGGGCGCTGCGTGATGCCGGCTATCGGATCGCGATCCTCGCCAATCAGCCGATCGACCGCACTGCCGAGCTGAAGGCACTCGGCGTCGACGTCGACTTGCTCGCGATGAGCGACGAGCTCGGTGTGCACAAACCCTCGCCGGAGTTCTACGCGCGCGCCCTGGAGCTCATGGCGGCCGAACCGTGGGACATCGCCTATGTCGGAGATCGCCTGGACAACGACGTGCTCCCATCGCTCGCCGCCGGGATGCACCCCGTCTGGCTCAAGCGCGGTCCATGGGGTGTCATCGTCGACGACGCACCGCCTGTGGGCACGCTCGTCGTCTGGTCGCTGACGGAACTGGTGGAGCGCATCGCCGAGGTCTGGACGGTTCCGGTCGCCACGGTCGCGACGTGAAGCTGACAGTCGTCGGATCCGCTCCGGCGTACACGAGCCGGCCCGGGCACGCCTCGTCGTGCTATCTCGTTGAGCACGGCAGCACAGCCATCGTGCTCGACTTCGGCCAGGGGGCGTTCTCTGAGCTGTGGCGGTATCTATCGCCGGCCGAGGTGTCGGCGATCGTCATCAGCCACATGCACGCCGATCACAATGTCGATCTCATCCCGCTCCGTCACTGGGTTCGCTACGAGAACCGCGGCTACGGACCGGCGCTGTTCGGGCCGCGCGAGCTGCGCCAACGGTTCGGCGAGTTCCAGGCGGACCCCGAGTTCCTGGCGGACCTCCGCGGCGAATCCTTGGACTCGAGCTCGATCACGGTCGGCGACGTGCGCCTGGAAACGGCCCGCGTGACGCACATCCCAGATAGTTTCGCAATCCGTGTCTCGCCAGCCGACGGCAAGGGTCCGGGGCTGGTCTATTCCGGCGACTGTGGCGTGGCCGACGACCTGTTGCCGCTCATACGGTCCGGAGACACCCTGCTGTGCGAGGCAGCCTTCGGCACGCAGCGCGAAGTGCCCGGGATCCACCTGACGGCTGCCGAGGCCGCGTCAGTGGCGGATCGACGTTCGGCTGAGCGGCTCATCCTGACGCACGTCCAAGACCGCCATGACGTTCAACTGGTTCGAGAGGCGGCCGAGTCGATCTTCGATGGCCAAGTGGCGGTCGCGGAGCCCGCGATGGTGATCCCTATCGCCTGACACGGCGCGTTTGGGATCAGAAGGGCCTGTTCGTCGACCAGGGTCCGAGGGAGCTTTGCCGGGCCGCTGCCGGCCGTCGGCGTGGAACTCGCACGGCCGCGCCAACCACGATCGTGGCGAGGATAAGGAGGACCACGGCGCCCAGCGGAACCGACGGCCCACCGGTGTTCCGATGGCTGGCAGCAATCAGAGCCGTGTCCGGGGGAGTCGGCGTCGGCGTGTCTTCGGGCGTCGGCGTAGGCGTCGGGGTGGGCGTCTCGCATGGGCCACTGTACCCGGCGGTCACGACACGATGATCGTCTGACCACCGAACCCAGACCGACGTAATTGATGCACTCGTTTCGACCCGTACCGAAAGAGTCGACGAATTGAGCGCGTACGACGAGTAGTTGGTGAAGGATTGATTTGTCGAGAAATCAATGCCCAGATCAGGTTCCGTTCGACTTGCGCGTACCAGCCAGTCAATGTGGACACCATCGTCGGAGCAGCCGCCGCTGACGATCAGCGGTGCCCAAGCGAACGTGGCAGTGGCGAACACGATCCACGACAACGCGGCCGTTGTGATCACGCCCAGCCCGGCGGCGAGCCTGCCGACACGCGACCGTCCTGGATGTCCGAGAGCACGCATTGGTCGGAACGTCTTCAAGAAAAACCTCGCATGGATGAATGACGGTGATTGGGCTTTGATTGAGGCTCTGTCGTTCCGAGTCTGTTACCTGGGTCCCATTGCGTCTAGTACATCTGGATAAGTCTCCGCTCACCTAACTGCACATAACTGAACGTCACCCTCAATAACCGTGGCACCGATCTGGTGCGCCCTCGCAACAATTGAGTAGTACGGATGGTGTAATTCGTTGCCTGCGCGAGGGACTCCAACCGGTGGAATGCCCTATGGGCTACGCTGCGGGCCATGAGAGACGGCGCTTCTGGAACCCTGCGCGGCCTGGTCCAGGCGAGGATCGCCGCCGCTTTTCAAGGCGCCAACGGGGGAAGCCAGGCTCCCGCCCGGGACGTTCTGAACGCCACGGATATTGAGGTGGTCCGGCCGCAGCTGGCCGAGCACGGCGACTTCTCGACGAACCTGGCCATGAAGCTTGCCGGCCCGCTGCGCCAACCGCCGCGAAAGATCGCCGAGGCGCTAGTACAACACCTCAACGCAGGCCCCGAAGACGAGCTGATCGCGCGCGCAGAGGTCGCAGGTCCGGGCTTCGTCAACGTCTGGCTGGCGTCGCGCCATGTCGAGCGGTCGTTGGATGACATTCGGGCCAACGCGACGACCTACGGCGCCGCTCCGACGGAGCACCCGAAGAGCATCAACGTCGAGTTCGTCTCGGCCAACCCCACCGGCCCGCTGACAGTCGGCAACGCCCGCGGCGCGTTCGTGGGCGACCTCCTCTGCCGGGTGCTCGAAGCGGTCGGCCACAAGGTCACGCGCGAGTACTACTTCAACGATTCGGGCGCGCAGGTCGAGAAGCTCGGGCTATCGATCCGCGCGATCCGCGCCGGCGACGAGGTGCCCGAGGACGGCTACCACGGCGACTACGTCAAGGAGCTCGCCTCCCAGGTTCCCGACGAGGTCCTCCATCTGGCCGAGGCCACCCCGGTGCGCACCGGCTGGGTCTATGGGGAATGGGCGTCGGAGCGCATCCGGGAGGGGATCGAGGCAAGCCTGGAACGCCTGGGCGTCCAGTTCGACGTGTGGAAGGGCGAGGGCTCGCTCCACACAGAAGGCTGGGTCGAGCGCGGCATCGATCAGCTCAAGGTGTCCGGCCACATGTACGAGAACGACGGGGCGCTGTGGTTCCGGTCGACCGCCTTTGGCGACGACAAGGATCGGGTCGTCATCAGATCGAATGGCGAGCCCACGTATTTCGCGTCGGACATCGGCTACGTCGTCGAGAAGTTCAGCCGCGGCTTCGACGAGCTGATCTACATCTGGGGCGCGGATCACCACGGGACCATCGCCCGACTGAAGAACGCCGCCGAGGCTCTCGGCTTCGACCGCGACGCGGTCAACGTCCTGCTGATCGCCTGGGTCCGCTTCGTGCGTGACGGCGAAGAGATGTCGATGTCCAAGCGCGCGGGGGAGTTCGTCAGGCTTGATGAGCTGCTCGAAGAGGTCGGCGTGGACGCGGCGCGCTGGTCGTTCGCGTCACGGGCCCCGTCGACAGGGATCGACTTCGACATCGAGCTGGCGCGCAAGCAGTCGGCCGAGAATCCCGTCTACTACGTCCAGTACGCGCACGCCCGGATTGCCTCGATGCTGCGCAAGGCAGCCGACGAAGGGCTGCGGGCGGCCGATTCGCTCGATGGTGCGCTAGCGGCCGACGACATCGCGCTGGCGCTGGCGAAGGAGTTGCTCCAACTGCCGGACATCGTGCTGGACGCAGCGGCCGAACGCCAAACGCAGGCGATCACCACCTTCGCGACCGAGCTGGCGACTAAGTTCCACTCGTTCTATAGGGACCGGCACGTCGTCGACAAGGACGACCCACAGACCTCGGCCGTCCGCCTCGCACTCGTGGATGCCGTCCGCATCACGCTCGCCCGCTCACTCGGGCTGCTGGGGATCTCCGCGCCCGAATCTATGTAGCTCTACGGACAACCGAGCGGCGGCAGCCGATCCACGACGATTAGCGCGGGGTTGGACGCGAACGCGACACAGACGCGATCGGGCGCCGTCCCCATCGTCGGGCGACCTGCAGACAACGGACTCGCGACCTCGTGCGCGCGCGCGACGAACTCATCCGCGTCGGCCTGCGTGTCCCACGTTGTGACCCACACGATGATCCATGCGTTGTCAGGGCCTTCGTACATCACGAGGCGATCGCCGCCCCAGCCGGCGACGGTCTCGGCGTGAGGCCATTCGACAGGCAGCCCGGGGATCGTCTCCGCCGGTGACTCGTCACCCGCAGCCCAGACCTGCATGAGCAGCTCGCCCATCGTCTGCTGGTAGACGCTCTGCCATCCGTCTCCGAGTGCGGAGGTCGCGTCGGGCAGCGACACAAGAATCGGAGCCTCGTCGGCGAGGTATTTGTCGGGATGGAGCACCTGCTCCGTCGATGCTGGTATGGCCGTGCTGAGCGTGGCGTTGACCGCATCGAAGCCACCCGCGTTGTAGATTTCCTGGATGAAGCTCAACCCCTCGACATAGGGGTACTCGAGCTGCCGCCGCAGGACAGGCGGCATGCTGGCGAGGGTGGGATCGTCGAGCTGGCCGAACGACTCGAACAGAACCTCGAGCGCCTCTTCGGGCGACAGGTTGCCGGGCTCGAGCATCCAGAGCTGCATCGTGAGCGTCGCGTCGCCCTCTATCGGGCCGAGTTGCCCGAGCACTGCGTCACCCTGGGTGAGGTCTGTAATACGAGTGCCCTCGAGGTCGAAGTGCTGGTCCTGGAGTGCGTGCGTGTACTCGTGCGCGACGATGATCTTGTCGGTCGCGCCGAACGGCTGGTCGCGCGCGATTATGTAGAAACGCTTCGTGTCCGGCCGGTAGAAGGCGGCAACCTGTGCGCCGTAGAGCTCGACCAGCAGCCCGAGCAGGTCGGCATCATCCGGCAGTAGCCCGAGGCGCTTGAGCAGCCGCTCCTCTGCGCGCAGGGTCTCCTCGGGCACCTCTTCGAATTGGAGCTCGATCAGGTCGTCTCGGAACTGCTCGCGGCTGATGAACTCGTACGGGACGTCTGTCAGAGGCTCCAATTGCCGGATCGCAGGTATCTGCGCAATGACGGCGTCGATCTGCGCGGCCAGCTCCGGATCGATCGTCGGCCCGGGCGTCGCGGGTCCGGTTGGCCGCGGCGTGTCGGAGACGCCAGGTGTCGAAGGCGGCGCAGGAGTGTCTGTCGGCTGCCCGCTCTGGGTAGGTGTCGTCGGGCTCGCGGTCGGAAGTGCGCTTCGAGCTGGGGAGGCGCTTGGAATCGGGTCGATCGAAACGCACCCGGCCACGGCCAGGACGAGAACGATTGCCCATACGCGCCTCACCCCGGAATTGTGCCAGCCGGTGCGTTGAGGACGGTTTCCTCCTTTGATGTGCGTTTCTTCACCGACTACCGACTTGGGGCTTCACGCAGCCCACCTAACCTCTTGGCCAGCGGAACCTGAAGCATCGCTTCCTGTTCCCTCTCCCTCCCTCGGAACGAGGGGCGCCAATTGGGCAGGCGCCCCTCGTTTCTTTTGTGTCCGGCTTTCCGCGACAATCTCCCCTGATGGAAATCTCTTCTTTTGGCGAGACCTGCCTGCGCATGCGCGGCCGCGAAGGCGTCGTGGTCTCCGATGCCTATCCACGGATAGTCGGGCCGACCGGGCGCGGTCTCACGGCTGACATCCTCACCATCAGTCATCCCGATGGCCAGCCAACGCTGGGTTTGGACGTGCCCGCCGCGACTCGGCGCGTCGACAAGCCCGCCACGGGCCGCGGGTCATCCAGCAAGAACGGGGCACTGGTACCCACGAGCCTGGAGTCGGCCTTCCTGCTCGATTCGCCGGGCGAGTACGACGTCCACGGGATCCTGGTCACCGGCGTGCGCACATTCCGTGACGAGCGCCAAGGCGCCGAGCGCGGTTTCAATACCTGTTTCGTCTACGAGCTGGATGGCATACACGTGATCCATCTCGGCGACGTCGGCCACCTGCTGACCGAAGAGGAGCTCGGTGACATTGGCACCGTCGAGGTCGTCTGCATCACGGTTGGCGGATCGCTTGCTGCCGCCAAGGCCGCGGAGCTGGTTGCCCAGCTCGACGCCAAGCTGGTGGTGCCCATGCCTGTTGACGGCGACGGCGCCGGCAAGGCCGAGTTGGAGCGTTTCCTGCACGAGATGAGCGTCGCGCATAGCGAGACGGTTCCCAAGCTGGCTGTCACCCACTCGTCGCTGCCGGCTGAATCGACGGTCGTCCTGCTGGAGCCGCGCGGCCGAAACTAGGGCTAGTCGACAGGTCTTCCTTCGCTGGCCTGCGGCCAGCTACGCACGAAGCGGGTCCTCCCCAGCGTGCCGCTGGGTAAGGCCCGTCGCTTGTTAGCTGGCGGGTGAGTCCGCCGAGTGCACCACGCGGCCGCGCTTGACCACCGTCCGCACCAGGTTCGCGCCCAGCCAGTAGGGCAGCAGCGCGTGCGAGTCGGGCCCCCAGACGACCAGGTCGGCGTGCTTGCCGGCCTCGAGCGATCCGTGGCTCCCATACATGCCCAGCGCGGCCGCGGCGTTGATCGTCAGGGCAGCGAGCGCCTCCGAGGCGGTCAGCCTGAGCCGGTGAACGGCGAAGGCCATCGCAAGCTGCGCGTTGGGGGCCGGTGACGTGCCCGGGTTGAAGTCCGTGCCGACCGCGACCGGGACGCCGGCGTCGATCAGCCTACGCGCCGGCGCGTCGCGATCCTCATCGAGGTAGAAGCTGGCCAGCGGCAGGAGCGTGGCGACGACGGGGTTCGCGCCCGCGGCCGCCGCAGCCAGCGCATCGATTCCGGCATCCGAGATCGCGCCGAGATGGTCGGCAGAGAGCGCGCCGATCTCCGCCGCGAGCGCGGCCGAGCCAGAGTCGTTGATCTGGTCCGCATGGAGGCGGGTGGCCATGCCCAGGCCGCGGGCGGCCTCGAGCAGTCGGCGCGCCTGATCGGGCGCGAACACGCCGCGCTCGCAGAAGACGTCGCACGACGTGGCGATGCCCTGCTCGGCGACGCGCGGAAGCTGCTCGTTGATCACCTGGTCGAGGTACGCCTCCGCTCCATCCGGGCGATCCCGAAATTCAGGCGCCACGGCGTGCGCACCGAGGAACGTGGGCACGACCTCGACCGGGCCTTCCTCGCCCAGGCGACCGTACAAGCCGAGGATCCGCAGCTCCGTCTCCGTGTCCAACCCGTAGCCGGACTTGGCCTCGATCGTGGTGACGCCGTGGCTGAGCATCTCGCGCAGCCACCTGCGGCCGTGGTCGAGCAGCTCGTCGTCGCTGGCGGCGCGGGTCATGCGCACGGTCTGGAGGATGCCCCCACCGGCGGCGAGGATCTCGAGATAGCTGTGCCCGCGCTGGCGCATCTCCACCTCGGCGTGGCGCGTTCCCGCGAAGAGCAGGTGGGTGTGGGGATCGATCAGGCCCGGCGTGACCGTGCCTCCCTGGGCATCGAGTCGCGTTACCGACCCAGCCGCGATGCCCATCTCGGCCATCTGGGACTCCACTTCCATCAGCCGCCCTACGGCCACGATCCGGCCTTGGTAAGCGCCCAACGCAGGCCCTGTGCCTTCGTCGCCGCCGCCGCTCTCGGCCACCAGCATGTGTGGCTCGGCCTGGCTCGATCCGCGGCGCACCCCGCCCGCCAGGGTCGCGATCTCGGCAGCATTGTGAACGAGCAGCCCGGGTCGATCGGGCGCCATCAGCCGGTCGCCATCAGCCGGCCGCCTGGGCAGCCGCCAGCCGAAGCTCGAGTGCCATCGATGGGTCGAAGTCGCGAATCTTCAGCCATGCGGCCGCTTTGGCGATTCGGTCCTCATCTGACAAGGCGGCGTCCACGCCGACATGGTCGGCCACTTCCACCAACGCGGCCAGCGGGCAAAGTCCGATCAGCTCCGATTCGCGCACCGCCACGCCCTCGGCCTGGGCTGCCTCGCCCACGGCCTCCCACACCTTCCAGATCGGCGTGACCGTGTGATCGAGCAGGTTCATCGAGACCTGGGCGCAGCCGAGGTCGTCGAGGTACAACCCGAGCGCCTGGACGCGCTGCAAGCCGCCTGAGCTCTCGCGCACCAGTCGCGCGATCCTCTTGGCGATCTCGATGTCCGCCGTTTCGAGGTTGATGTTGTATGCGATCAGGAAGGGCCTGGCGCCGACAGCGACGGCGCCAGCGGTGGGATGAAGGCGGGGCGGTCCGAAGTCGGGCGCGTTCTCGGGCGTCCCGATCAATTCATTGAGGCCCTCGTACTGCGGGCGGCGGATGTCCGCCAGGACGACCCGGTCAGGACGAGTCGCCGCCCTGGCGTAGAGATAGACGGGCAGCTCGAAGCGTTCGGCGATGCGCTTGCCGAACGCGCGGGCGATCTCCACGCAGTCCTCGATCGTCGTTTCGCCGAGTGGCACGAACGGGATCACGTCCACCGCGCCGATGCGCGGATGCTGGCCCTGGTGGACGTTCATGTCGATCAGCCGGATCGCTTCGGCCACCGCGGCTTCCATCGCGTCCGTGACGGTTGCAGCCGGGCCGGCGAACGTCAGCACGCTGCGGTTGTGGTCCGGGTCGATGGTGCGATCCAGGAGATGGATCCCGGGCGTGGAGCGAACGCGCTCGGCGATCGCATCGACGACATCCGGCCGCCGGCCTTCGCTGAAGTTCGGAACGCATTCCACGAGGTGTGCCATGGCTGGGCGTCAGTCTAGATAGACGGCGCCGACAACGCGATGCGCGACAGAACTTTCACTTTGTTGAGAATAGACTTGACAAAGTGAAACTCCATTACTACATTCCGGCCATGCAAAGAGAAGTGATCTCCACCTGCCCCGTCTGTGAGAGCCAGCTCCAGGTGACCCGGCTGCACTGCAACACGTGCGGCACGACCATCGAGGGCGAGTTCAACGTCGGACGTTTCGCCCACCTCGGGCGGGATCAGATGCTCCTGCTCGAAGGCTTCCTGCGTTCGCGCGGCAACCTGCGCGAGCTCGAGCGTGAGCTGGGCGTTTCCTATCCCACGATCCGCGGACGGGTCGAGAGCCTGCTGCGCTCCCTCGGGTTGAGCGACGGATCCACAGTGCCTGCATCCGAAGCCGCCGAATCGGTAACCGAGGTTGGGGTCGACCCGGCCACCCGGCGAGAGGTCCTCGAGCGGCTGGCGCGCAAGGAGATCAGCGCCGAGGACGCAGCCGCGGCGCTGCGCGGCGAGGACACCAACACGAACGATGAGGAGGACGCCTAAATGGCCGACGACGAGAACTTCAGCTCACCCGCCGAAATCCGCCACCGCATCGGGGCGAACGGCACCTTCAGCCTGAGCAACGTCTCGGGCGACATTCGCCTCCGCGGCAATGACGGTGAAGAGGTCGTCGTCAATGCGCGCTGGGAAGGTGGCGGCGACGACCGACCTCTCCCGTTGGTCGTCCGCCGCTCCGAGACCTCGCTGCACGTCGACACCGACGAGCAGCGCGGCTGGCTCTCGTTCCGGCATAGCGGCGCGATCGGCTTCGACGTGAGCCTCCCGGCAGGGGCGCGAGTGGACATCAACGCGGTCAGCGCCGACATCGACGCCCATGGCCTGCTTGGCGAACAGACGTACAAGACGATCTCCGGTGACCTCGAGATCGTCGACGCCGGCGGCCGGGTGTCCGCCACGACCGTGTCGGGCGACATTGAGCTGATCGCGACGCAGCCGGTCGAGGCGAACGTCGCGACGACATCTGGTGATGCCTCGCTCACAGCGCCGACGTTCCAACCGGTCCGCCTGCGATCCGTCAGCGGCGACATGAACGTCGTTGGTGGCTTTGCCCCTGGGCCGCAGCACACCGTTGAGTCCGTCAGCGGCGATCTCACGATCGAAACGACCACCGGCCTGACGGTCGATACCAAGCGCGGGCTCGACTTCACCAAGAAGGACCACAAGCCGATGGTTAGCGGGGACGGCAGCGCGAACCTGCGCTTCCGGTCGCTATCCGGTGATGCGCGCCTCAGCGGCTTCACGGGCGGAGCAACTCCGCCCCCGCAGCCATCGATGAGCAACGCGGACTCGCTCGAGATCCTGCGCGCGCTCGAGCGCGGCGAGATCGACGTCGAGGAGGCCTCGCGCCGACTCGAGGGAGCTGGTAGTCGTGGCTGACATCGACAAGATCGTGCGCCTCGTGTCAGAGGGCGTGCTGAGCGCAGGGGAGGCCGACGAGATCCTCTCGGCGACCACCGAAGCCGCAGCCGCTCCGCCAACACCGGGCGCACGCCACCTGCGCGTGGAAGTCAGTGAGGGCGGCAGGCGCGTGGTCAACCTGAGGGTTCCGATGAATATCGCCGGTTGGGCCAGCAGTTTCCTGCCGGGCCTGTCGGACGACCACACCAACCGCATCCGTGGCGCGATCGTGTCAGGTGAGCGCGGACCAATCCTCGACATCAATGGTGAAGACGGCAGCCGCGTGCTGATCGTCAGCGAATAGACAGACACAAGAGAGAAAAGGGACATGGAAATGTTGCTGTTGGGACTCAACCCGGACGAGCGTACGTCGCCTTTGTCGCGCCTCGGCAGATGCCCTGGTGGGCGTACGAGATCCGACGGCGCGCGTCGCACCTCGAACGGCCGCGCCAGATGCTGGGCCGCGCACTGATCCGCGTCGGCCAGGCGGTGGCGGCAGAGAATCGAGCGACCGCAGCCGGGTAGGCTGTCGTCAACGTGGCGACGATCGAAGACCTGGTTCGCGCGATCAATCGGGAGCTGAGCCCGCAGTTCGAAGAGCGCCTGCGACAGGCTCTCGCGGACAAGGATCGCGACTGGTTGGTTGACCAGGTTGTCCGCCTGACGCTCGACGCGCATAGCCTGGAGGACCTCGATCGTGCATCCGTAATGGAGGCCAAGGCGCGCCGTCGAGCGGAGCGGGTGGCGCGAGTCACCACCCTCGCCCTGGAGCCCTCGGCCGTCAGGGCATTCACCGCTGACCACAAGGACATGACGCGCGATCGCGCGATCAGCGACGGCTACCTGTTACCGCAGGCGCCAGCCAAGGGGACGGCCCTTCTCCTCCCCGAGCACCGGAGCGAAGCCGGCAACGCGCTCCTGGTGCTGGCGAAGGACTGCCTGTTCGGCCTCTTATTCGGCGATGAACAGACCGACACCCGCCTCGATCGCGTCGCACAGGAGCTGCTGACGCTGGCTGTCCCGCGGTCCAAGGCAGGCGCCCTGGACTTCATGCGCGCCTCCACCGAGCTTTCCGCGGCAGGCACGTGGCAGGACCCCGATAGCGTGTCGAACGACGAGCGCGCGGACAATGTCCTGCTTGAGGTCCAGTTCGGCGAGACTGCCGATGAGATCGTCGGTAACGCGATCGTCGCCGCGCTCTCGGTGATCAACAACCTCGAGATCAACGAGCAGGTCCTGTATGCGCGAATGATCAACGTCGTCGAGGAGTCGACGCTCATCTCTTAGTCCGCCGTGCGGCTAGGGCGTGGCCTCGAACGTGATCTCGGCCTCGAAGGGTTCCTGGCCCTC
Organism: Chloroflexota bacterium; assembly: GCA_040905225.1. Lineage (GTDB taxonomy): Bacteria > Chloroflexota > Limnocylindria > Limnocylindrales > CSP1-4 > JALYGJ01. The sequence continues at coordinate 13,176 of JBBDRY010000136.1, forward strand.
GATGTAGATCGGGTCGCCGAAAGGATCAGGGACGGTGCCGTCCTGCCAGCGCAAGCCGCGACACGTCGCGGATCCCCGAACGACCGTCTCGGACGATTCGGCTACGTCGACGATGCAGCGGTTGCCTGAGGGTCCAACGCCGCGAGCAGTCCAGAACTCGTTTGCGATTATCCGCTGAACCGTGACGTCGGCGGAGTACGACTCGTCCTCGGGTGCTCCGGTCGGGACCGGCAAGAAGGGCAACCCAAATTCGTAGACGGTCAGCTGAAGGAGCCAACCGTCATCGTTGCGCCACGAAACGGTCGCGCCGGTCAGCGAGTTCAGCGCCGAGCCTTGGCCGACTCGGTCGAGGATGACTACCTCGCCACTCCCTCCCTGCTCGCTGCTTTGCGATACATGGAGCCTGGCCGATCCCGTCGTGTACGTGGCCAGGACGGTCGGCAGAGGGAATTCCTCGTCGCCAAACGCACCAAAGTTCGGGAAGAAGCAGCCCCCGGCGAGCAGCCCGATAAGCACCAGCGCAACGCCGCCGAGACGGTTCACGACGAGGGGTTCACGTTCGCCACGGGTACAGCCTCGAAGGTGATCGTCAGATCGAACGGCTCCTGCCCTGAGACGTAAGCAGGCTGCTCGAGCGACGGATCCATTGCGTCGGTCCACTTCAGATCGCTGCAATTGACTCGGCCTGACAGCTTCGCCTCGGTCATTTCCCATACGTCGACTATGCAGCCGTTGCCGGTGCCCCACGAGGTGTAGGAGCCGGCGGTCCAGTAGTCAAGGCCGTCGATGCGCGAGATCGTCACGTCGCCAGAAGTAACGCCCGGCGCACTCAGGTCTGGCCCGAAGTTCGACATGTCGTAGGCGTTGATAGTGACTGTCCATCCGTCGTCGTTCTCCCAGCTGACCGTCGCGCCGAACCAGGAGTCGAGCATTGAGCTCGCCCCCACACGACCCAGGATGATCGTCTCGGTCGTGCCGTCCTGGGTGAGCTCCATCGTTGCCGTGCCCTTGCCGTAGGACGTCTGCGTGCTCGGCTCCGTCAAGCCATTGGGATCCATGGCCATCGGATCGAGGTATGCGTACAAGAGATCGCAGCCGCCCAGAACGAGCGGCAGCGTCGCCAGCGCAAGGGCCAACTTCACCGCATGAAAACTCATCATCCCACTCATTCGTCCAGCATCGGGATGCGCACGCCGCGCTCATGGGCGACCTCGATCGCCCGCTCGTAGCCGGCGTCCGCGTGGCGGATCACGCCCATGCCCGGATCGGTCGTCAGCACTCGCTCCAGCTTCTGTGCCGCGAGTGGCGTTCCGTCGGCGACCACAACCATTCCGGCGTGCTGCGAGTAGCCGATGCCTGTTCCGCCGCCGTGGTGGATCGAGACCCATGACGCGCCCGCCGCCGTGTTGACCAGCGCGTTGAGCAGCGGCCAGTCGGCGATCGCATCAGATCCATCGCGCATTCCTTCCGTCTCCCGGTTCGGCGAGGCGACCGATCCCGAGTCGAGGTGGTCCCGACCGATCACGATGGGCGCGCTGAGCTCGCCGGACGCGACCAGCTCGTTGAACCGAAGACCCGCACGAGCACGCTCGCCGTACCCGAGCCAGCAGATGCGCGCAGGCAACCCCTGGAACGGAACTCGCTCCTGCGCCATCCGGATCCAGCGTGCCAGTCCGGCGTCGTCTGGAAATAGCTCGAGCACGGCATCATCGGTGCGCTTGATGTCGGCCGGATCTCCCGACAGCGCGACCCAGCGGAACGGCCCCTTGCCTTCCTCGAACAGCGGCCGAATGAATGCCGGCACGAAACCCGGGAAGTCGAAGGCGTTCTCGACGCCCGCCGCCTGCGCCTGGGCCCGAATGTTGTTGCCGTAGTCGAACGTGATCGCGCCCGCCTTCTGGAGCGCGAGCATCGCGCGGACCTGGTCGGCCATGGAGGCCATGGATCGCTGGACGTAGGTCGATGGGTCCGCCTGTCGCAGCTCGGCCGACTCGTCGATCGTCACGCCGGCTGGGACGTAGCCGTTCAGTGAATCGTGGGCCGAGGTCTGGTCGGTCACGACGTCGAAGCGCTCGCCACGACGAACAAGCTCAGGCTCGATCTCTGCCGCGTTGCCGATCAGCGCGATGGACTCGGCCCGACCATCGGCGGCAGCCTGCCGCGCCCACGCCAATCCTTCGTCAAGCGACGAGGTCACTCGGTCGACGTAGCCAATCTCATGGCGCCGCCGCGCGCGTTCCGGATCAACTTCGATGACGAGCGCGACGCCCTCGTTCATCGTCACGGCCAACGGCTGGGCCCCGCCCATCCCGCCGAGACCGGCAGTGAGCACGACTCGGCCGCGCAGCGTCCCACCGAAATGCTGGCGCGCCAGCTCGGCAAACGTCTCGTACGTGCCCTGGAGGATGCCCTGGGTGCCGATGTAGATCCACGAGCCGGCCGTCATCTGGCCGTACATCGTCAAACCGGCACGCTCCAGCTCGCGGAACGTGTCCCAGTTGGCCCACTTGCCGACCAGGTTCGAGTTGGCGATGAGGACGCGCGGTGCCCATTCGTGCGTGCGAAAGACGCCCACGGGCTTGCCCGACTGGACGAGCAGCGTCTCGTCGTCGCCCAGGCGGCGAAGCTCGCGGACAATCGCGTCGAACGCCTCCCAGGAACGTGCGGCCTTGCCCGTCCCGCCGTAGACAACCAGGTCCTGCGGCCGCTCGGCGACCTCCGGATCGAGGTTGTTCATGAGCATCCGCAGCGCGGCTTCCTGCTGCCA
>JBBDRY010000137.1:0-15840 GCA_040905225.1 Chloroflexota bacterium
GATCACCCTCCTGGGCGCCGACCGGATGGGGGACTCAGATGAAGAGACTGAGATAAGGATTTGAACCTACGACCTTCGGGTTATGAGCCAGATAGTCCGGGTGCGAACTGGTGTCGGTTGGTGTGGCTCCGTGTCGCTGAGCAGGACTTTCGCGGCGGCGTGGTGTCGATCCATGCGGCTCCGGCGAGCCCCGTGCCGATCGATCCGGTAGAAGATCCGGTAGAAGATCCGGTCGACCTCATGCCACGGTCCGCCCAAGCAGGTGGCGGTTCTTCTCGACCGATCCCGGCAAGATCGTGAAGTGGACCTGGCCATCGTCGTCCACCGCCACGACCCGCACGACGGCGCGGCCGAAGCGGTTCCCCGCAAGCAGCATGACCCCCGGCGTGACCCGGGCCGGATCGCGGGCGTCGGTCAACGTCGACCAGCCAAGCCCGTCGTCGTCTTGGGCGTTCAAGTCCGCTTCGATGTCGATGTCGAGTTCCATGTCGACTCCTCGGGACGACGTCCCTTCACTCTTCATGGTACGGGTTGGGCCAGAGTCGCCGCTCGCAGGCGCACAGCCGGTCGACCGAGTCCTCGAGGTCGGGCAGCACGACGGTGTAGTGGCGTGGGTTGCGCCCGGTCGGCTCCAAGTCGAGGCCAGCCGCTCGGATAGCGCCGACCGTGACGAGGGCGAGGTGAGCGAACCGGACCAGCGGAGCCGCCTGGGCGAGCTCATCGATTGTCGCTCCACGCAGCGCCAGCACCGAGATGCCGTAGAGGCCATAGACCTCGAACATCCGGCGAGCGTCCTGTACGACGATGTCGCTATCGAGATCACCTCCTCGAACGACGACCTCGGTCTCATCGCTCAAGGAGTCGCTCGGCCGAATGTGCCGCTGCTTCACGTTGGACTCCACAGGTCGAATAAGAACAGCGGATCGATGTGCCTCGAGTGGTCCTCGTGTCTGCGGGGCAAGCAGGAGAAGCGGTCGGACGACGAACTGCTACTCATCGTGTGTAGACCTAACCGTGCCCGAGCCCGCTCGCCCTGCATTGGCGATCCCCCGGTGGAGCTCCTCCTCCTCGGGCACACGGCAACTTTGGCAGCATTCCCAGGCGGATGCCGCCCAGGACAAGGTGCGGTCACCTGCACCCCGCGCACCGACCTCCAGCGGCGACCTATTACGAGACAAGACTTTGGCGTGCAGCCCAGAACTGACGAGCAACTCACCTCAAGGGTGTCGACACGCGACGACGTCACGTCCGTGTCGATGCGTGTCGCCCCATCAGGACAACCCTCGCGCCTGCCGCTTCTACGAGCGCTGTGGATGGGCTCGAGGCGGACGTAGACCACGGGGAGGCCCGCCTTGAGCGAGAGATCCGCCCTCAGCCCCGGGGTCTTCGACGTCGAGGAGGAAATCAATTTCGCTGGCCATCAGTTGTCGCGACGGCGGAGGATGAAGCCGTCGTAGGAGACGTAGGTGTGGTTTGTCCCGACGAGCATCGCTCGCACGTCCCTGTCCGGTTCACTCGTCGCGAAGACAACCTGTTGTCCAGCCGCGCCGCTGGTTGCCGCACGGTGCAGCAGCGTTCGGAATGCCACAGGGTCCGTTGACTGTTGGCGGGGTTCGTCGAGCAGCAAGAGATTCGCGTGATTGGAGGTGTGCTCCCGGGCGAGCTCGAGTAGGCCGAGTAGATACGCCCAGATCAGACGTATCATGTCGCTTGCGGAGAGGTCGAAGCCCAGGTCGAACCCCTCGTGCGTTGGCGTATACCGCTCGAGTGAGATCTTGATCTCGTCTGCGGGAAGGCTTCGAAAGCCATAGTCCTTGAGCTGACTCACCACCAGTTCTTCGAGGCGCCGAAGCTTTGTCTCATCCTCCTCCGCAAGATCTACGTCGCGGAGGCCCTGCAGTGCAGTTTGGGCCGTGCGCCACCGGGCAGCGAGCGGGGCGAGCTCGGAGACGACGCGTTTAAGCGTCGCTGCTGCGGTCGCAAGCATCTCTGACCGACGCTCCAACTCGACCATCTGCTGGACGTGCGCTATGGATGGCGAGTCGGCCGGTGCGAGCAGTGTCTGCTTGGCCGCCCGCACTGCACGCTGCAGTTCATGGACTCTCGCTTCGACAGCTTCTGCCTTTAGCCGCTTCGCAAGCACCGTTCTTTCCAGGTCCCGCCCGAGCGCTTGAACCAGCTCGAGTTGTTGTCGGATACGCGCTTCTGCTTCCGCAAGGGTGACGAGCTGAAGACCTGCGCCGGAGGACAACAGCGCTTCGGGCAAGTGCTGGTGACACGTGGGGCAGTCCTCCATCTCGATCCAGTCTTCGAGCGGCGACCCCAGCCGACCGAGCAAGGCCGCGTCCTGCGTGCGACGGAACTCCTCAGCAAGATGCTCGCGGCGCCGTCGGAGTCCGTCGAGTTCCTCTTGGTCCAGAGCGAGGTCTCGCTGCAGCTCGTCATAGAGTTGACCGACTGCCTGGAGTTCGTCGTTCAACTCGCGGAGGCGTTCCTCGACCCCGGGAACAGCATCCTCCGTCCGTGGAACCTTGGAGGCTCGCAACGTTTGGAGTTCTGTGCCGATGCGCGCCATCTCGTCCTCGACCGAGTGCCAGCCGTCACCGAGGGGAACGAGAATTATCGGGGATGCCGAAGGTGGCCAGCTCGCGACGGGAAGGTCCGGAAGATTCTGAACAAGCCCTCCGACGGCTTGCGCCGCGGCGGTCGCTCGACTCGCGATGCTCTGCCACTCGGATCGGAGGCGTTGAATCTCACCTTCAAGTCGCTGCCGCTCGAGTGCGATGTCGGACGCTTGAAGCTTCAGCACGAACTCGACGGCTCGTCGGGCCGCGTCACGGATCTGCAGATGGGTCGGAACTCGAGACAGGACTCCGGCCCAACCGCGCTTCTGCTCAACGACAAACAGCGGGAAGATTGTCTCGAGGTACAGGGGGGCTGGCGGTCCGTTGAACCTTGGGACTTCCGGTAGCTCCCACCCGAGGAAGTCCGCCAGCCATCGATGGAAGCCGCTCTCGCGCTGCGCCGCGCCAGGCACGCGCACAAAGTAGTCCCGGCGGTCCACCCACTGATCGCTGGTGAGCCCCGGTGACTCGAAGACGGTCACGAGGTTGGCGCTGATGTCGTTATGCCGTGGGTGCCGCCTCACGGTCGCGACGCGCCCGTCGCCATTCTCGATCTCCAGCAGCACCTCAGATTCAAGTACCGAGACCTCAGCTCCGCTATCCGGGTCTGTGACGCGATGCGTCATCGCGTGCGGGAGTGGTATCGCGTGCGATGGACTGAGCATCCCCTCAAGACCGAGCGCGAAGATCACTGCCTGCAGGCTCGTCGACTTGCCTGTTGAGTTGTCGGCTCGCAGTACCACGAGGCCCGGAGCGAATTCGAGATCCGCGCCCATGGGGAATTGGTCAGTAGCCACTCGCAGGGACAGCTTGCGCAGTCGCAGCGTCATGTCGCTCTCCCCGAGTGGAGTAGCCGCGCAGCGTCGGTCTGTGTGAACCGACGGGGCAACCGCGCCAGCGCTTGCCGCTCCGCCGCGAGCGGCCCGTCCTCGGCGACGATCTGTTCGATGATCGCCTTGCCATCGGCTGTGGGAGCGAGAACCCCGGTGTCGGTCTCGCGAAGGAAGCCCGATCCCACAGCGAGGTCGACTGCCCGGGCAAGAGCGGGATCGAATCGCAGGAGCGAACGGTCGGGCGCGTCTGCTGAGAGGAGGTCGCCCATCGCGTCCCGCATCTCTGAACGGAGGAGAGCCCATCCGAGCACGTGTATCTGCAGACGGGTTGCCTGATGGCCTCTGCAGGCGTCGACGACAAGCAACACAAGTGGAAGTCTCCAGGACCGCCGGAGGTCGACGGGCAGAGACCGAGCGCGTCGTTGGAAGACGGCGCGAACGGCTGGACGCGCCGGCGAGTCGGTCACGACGCCGCCACAAAGTCGAGCGGACACTCCATGAGCCACTCCGCGGTCGTCGCCCACGCGATCCCGTCGATGTCTTGTGGTCGTATGAAGGTGAGCTCGCCCTCAAGAACTTGCGCATACTCCTTACGAACGAGGTTCAACAGGGTCAGCGCGGGTAGATCGGATAGCGCACACTCAACAGGAAGGTTCGCTTCCTTGCGAGCACGGATCTCCTCGAGTTCGTCGTAGCCGGCGGGATGCTGCTCACGGACGACATCGATCACGTTTTCCCCGCGGATGTGGTGATCGATGAGTTGCTTCACAGCAGTCGCTCGTCGTTCGTCGTTGAGCTCGGGGATCTTCGCGAGCTTCTCCTCGAGGTTCCGGACCAGCTCGGGCTGGCTGGCAAGGAACGCGTCGACTGCCTCCGAACTCGTCTCCACTTGATCTAGGTGGAGGCGATCCAGCCCTTCGCGGAGCAGCGCCTGCTTCTCGAGGGGGAAGTCCGCCTCCGTCACGACAACGACCTCGAAATTGTCGTCAACGAAGGGCAAGGCCTCATCACGAATTCGCTTGGCTTGGTCCTGCGCGTGCTTGACGATGCGCTTGCTGTCGTGGACGGGGACCATGAAGTAGTACTTCTTGATCTTCAGCGGGCCGAGCAACGCCGCGATCCCTACAGCGTTCGCGATCAGCTTGCCGACGTCCTCGGTCAACTTGTCGCGTTGATCCTCGAAGCGGTCCTTGATCTTCAGCTGAGCGTTAGGTGCATAGCACTGGTACAGGTTCCCGTCGCTCGAGTAGCCCTCGATGCCGTGATCGCCTTGATCATCCGCGGGTACATGTTGGAAGTGATGAGGAGACGGCGGCCGATATCGAACGCGCAGCAGAACAAGACACCTCTCCTCCCATTCGTCACCTCCCCAAGCGAGCGCGACGTCAGCCATGCTCGGCACCCGACATCGTGCGTCTCACATGGCACCCTGACAATGATCCACACCTTGAGGGTAGCTGTGGCCCCGAAGGCGAGCGCGGGCGCGGGGTCGCCGGCAAGCGCCGCGGCATGGGAGGACCATGGCGCCGACGAGGCGCCGATGAAGCAGCGACACCACACAGCAGGCGTTTCGAGAACTCGTCGCCGGTGACGGCGCCGCGACATACGGGGTCATGAGCAGCTGGATTGCGGAATACGCCGAAGAGGCCCGTGCAGAGGCTCGCACACCCGTTTTGCTCATCGCGGTCAGTAGGCGTGGCACAGCCGTTGATGACGATGCGCGGGCTGGGCCGCTTGTCCGGTAGCGAGCGTGGCATCGACAAGCTGAGCATCGTCGCCACTCACGCTGGCGAGTGCGCGAAGACTGGTCGAGCGTCTCGTCGGGATCGGAGCGCGGCGGCTTGACATCGGTCACCGGAAGACGCCGATCACGTGATCCTCGCTGATCCTCAAAGCAGCGAGTTCCGCGTCGTCCTTCGCGGCGAGTTCTTGGCAGACCTTCTTGTCGTCCTCCGCGCCGCTGAGTCGAGATCTGCGGCTCGGCGTCGAACCACATGCGGCGCCGTCACCCTTGATGGAACGCGGGTGACGGCGCTCGACCACTGAGTCGCGCCGCCAGCAACAACCAAAGTGGGTAGCCGGCACTACTACCGAGTGCTCGCGAAATAGCCGATGCCGCGATGTAGCGCCACCCGCGCGCCCGATTCGGCTGGGGTTGCCCGAGGCCTTGGGCTGGCGGGGGGCGGGCTTCGAGAGCGTTGGGCGAACGGCACCCATCGCGACCATGCCGCAAGTTCCTCGACCGCCGGAGGGCGTCGTCTTCGCGCCTCACCGGAGGCGGTTCGTGCGCCGTGCCCATCGCTCCACGTCGGGCCACGACCAGACGTAGCCGAGTGCGAGTCGCGCTATCGGCTCCGGGAAGTCGGCATGTCGTCGCCGCCAGTCGTGCACCACGCCAGGCCGACGCACGCCAAGGCGTGTCGCGATCTCGCTCGCGCTGACCAGGTCGTCGGCATCCACCTTGCGGCCCACGCAATCGACGCTAGGCAACGGGCGGCGTCGACTCATCGCTTGCGTTGCCTCTAACGCAGCCTGTATGTTGGCCGGCGCGGCGCACGCCGCCAGTTCGCTGCCCAACCGCTAACGATGGGCGGCCTCCCCGGTTCCTGCTTTGGAGGTCGATCGAGCCCATGGATGCGAACGAGGCGGTTGACGTGGTGAGGGCCCGCCGGTTCGAGGTTGTCGACGCCGATGACCGCTTACGCGCGGTCTTCGGCGAACTCGCAACGGTGGAGTCGGCTAACGAGATGTTCGGCATCGAGTTGTTCGACCGCGCTGGCAGCGCGCGGGCGTGGTTGCTGGATGAGGCGGGCGTGGGCGTGCAACTCGTCTTCGCGATCGGCGGCAACCAAGTTCTTGTCGTGGAGGCGACGGACGACACTCCCCACGTCACAGTTCCAGGCGTGGCCGTCCTGTTGTGCGACGGCTCCGGCGCGCCGGTGATGGCGTGGCGAGTCTCCTCCGACGGCTCGATCGTTGCCACTGGCCGCCCACAACCATTGATCGAGTGACGACGTCTACCGACAAACGAGGGCTTTGCGCTTCGCGTCGACCAGTGAGCGGGCTGCGGAGCTGACGGAACACCTCGACGTGCGCTCGCGGAGTTCGACGAACCCTCTACTCGAACGGATCGAACCACTTCCGCGGGTGCAGGTTCACGGTCCGGTATTGCGCGTTCTCAGGAGCATCGCTGTCCTCGATGCCGTCGAGCGCGAGATCGAACAGGGCGAGCACATCGTGGTCGGGAAGAAGGCTGTCGCGAGCAGCCTCGAAGTCACTATCGGGCGCGCCGAGCGCCGGGAGCCGATGCGCCATGAGGTCGTCGGCAAAGACACCGTCGTTGGTGAACGCCTCAGCGAGCTCGATCACAAGATGGAGAGCCATCTCCTCACCGGTGCACTTGGCCAGGCCCGGATAGGTCACCTCACCGGCGCCAAGTCTGTCGGCGACGGCTTCGAAGCAGTCGATGAACCGCTCGAGCCAGGCGCGATCCGCGAGACGCTCTGCGACTGGTGGGAGCTGAGCGAGCAGCTCGGCTGGATCGTCAAGGTTGTCGCGCCAGGTGTCGGCGAGGTACACGGCGCAGTTCCATAGGTAGTAGGCGAGTCGCGGGCTGAGACCGCCCCCATCGACCTGAGCCAGGTAGAGCGCGGCGAAGTCGGGGGTGGGTCCGCTGACCGGCGGGCTCGACGGCATCGACCTCATGCTGTCGCAATCCGCGTGGGCATTGCACACGCGAGCACGGCGCCCAGGGATGCGACACCGGGTCCGGCGAGCCGGTACGGAGGGTCGGAGTCGAAGACAAGCTCGAGCACTCCGTTGACCGCGTCGGGACGAACGTCGGTGACATTGGCGAACCACACCGACCACCAGTCGTTCTCGTGCCACACCAGGAGGCGCTCCGACGTCACGACGACTCGCAGCAGCCCGAGCGGCCGCCACTGTGGTGCCGCCATCAGCTCAGCGGCTTGGCGGCGCCGACGATTGCCGATGGCGCTCGCCACGCCGGTCATCGCCATGAGCAATGGACCGCCTGCCAACAGCGTGCGTCGTTCGTAGGCGACCGCCTCGAGCCCGAAGTAGCGCCACCCGTGCGGAAACAGGTCTCCGTACGCAAGCTCGCCCGCTGCCAGCGGCACCCCTTCGATCGCCTTCGGCACCAGCTGTCCACCATCGCTCAGGGCAGCAGCGAGCCGCTCGGCCTCAGCGAACGATGCGGTCGCTTCACTCGACACCTCGCCAAGCCGGTGCTGCGATCTACTCATCGTCGTCAGCCCGCTGCCGGATGATCGCCCCCGTGACGTCGTCGGGGTCGGCAAGCCTCGGGTAGATCTCACCGGCGCTGTCCACTCTGATCACGGTGATGATCTCGTGGCTGTATCGGCGAACGATTGCCTCGGCGAGGACGAGATTCTCACCCGGACGAGTCGGTCGGCGTGGTGGCCCGACTTCGACAACGGCAAAGCCGGCGGTACCCAACTGTTGCTCGACGTCGCCTCGGACTTCGGCGAGTTGCCGACTGGACAACCCGCCGATCGCCACGAGGTCCGGCCGGAAGAAGACGGCTCGGTCGAGGTCACGCTCGACTTGGACCGGCACCCATTGGCGAAACAGCTCGTCGCTGTTGATGTGCCCAGCATCGAGCACGCCGGTCCATCCACTCTCGCCGTAGTGGCGCCGGATCCTGTCAGCGAGGGCGTCGACGCAACCGACCTCCTCGACCTGGACGGTCGCCGTCCCGCCGACAGGCGCTTGGGCGCCGCCGTCCGTCCACCGCTCGGTTCGCCGGAGGGTGAGCAAGGTCCACGAGTCGCTGGACTGGAACAGCCAGATGTGATCGAGCGGTTCGTACCTCGACGGCCGGCGCTCAAGCTCCAATGTGACGACGAGAACGCCATCGACTGTGACCGATTGCTCAGACTTGTCTTCAAGGCCACCGCTCCGACCGCCAGCGCGGTCACGAGCAGTCAACTGATGCGGGGCGAGAGTCACTTCGCCCTCCTCCCATGTTCGACACGGTGGAGGGGTCGTCTCGCCAACCCCGAGCGGCGGAACCCCAAGTCATGGGATCCCTGCGTCCCCAACATCGTACGTCGGACACGCTCGTCGTGCGAGGACCCGCTCAGCGCGAGATGGGCGGGCGGGGTCGAGTTGCCTGGGCGGGGCCAACCGACGCGAGGCGAGCTGCCATGCGCTGGGCTGCATCCTGCTCAGCGGACGCAGTGTCAACCGACGGGACGAGCTGCTCATTGATCTCCTGCTTTCGGCGCTGGAGCCGCTGAAGTTCCTCCTCGTGTTCGAACGGCGCACCGATGCGGGCGCGTGCACGGTCAGCTTCCGCCTTGGCTGCGGCCAGCTCCTGGCGCGAGTCCACGAGCGCGACGTCCAGACCTTGGATGCGTCGCTCCAGACGCTGCACGAGACTGGAGGCGTCCACCGCGCGCCAATCGTCGGCGGCGTACCGAACCTCGATCCCTGCGTCCGGAATCGCGATCCAGATCTCGTCGCCAAATCGGCGATCGACTCCCCCATGGACGGCAAGCCTGGCGAGACGACCCACGACCATGCCGGTGTCACGCGCCGATGTGTTCGCGAGACGATCGGTCAGCAGTCGGTGCACGTGCGCACCGGCATCGGCTCGCTTGTCGTGGTGTGTGCCGTCGACGCTCATGGCGAACCGGTCGCCTCGGGTATCGGTACGTGCGTTGATCGCTCCTTCGAACAGCTGGATGCGCCCGGATGTGCTGTCGGCGCGCCGCTCGGCAGCTTCGAGCGCTCGGCGTAACCGGTGCTGATCGTCCAGGTGTGCGCGCCGCAGACGCCCGAGCTTGGCGACGTCGGCATCGACGCCAGCCTTTTCGAGGATGAGCGGATTGCCCGTGGCCAGAGCCTTGACCTCTGCGTAGGAGAGGGCCTGGTCGCCGATGTCGTCTACTTCCCGGTCGACAGCGCGGCCGGTGGCCACCTGGTTGATGAACGCCGCCTTTCGTTCGACGGTCTGCCACATGTAGATGTCGAAGCTGCCTTCGGTGGCGTAGCGGTGGATCGACACCTCGGGATTCTGGTTGCCCTGCCGAAGGATGCGCCCCTCCCGTTGTTCGATGTCGGCCGGACGCCAGGGGCAATCGAGGTGATGCAGCGCGATGGCCCTGGCCTGCACGTTGGTGCCGACGCCCATCTTGTCGGTGGACCCGACGAGAACGGCCACGCGCCCGTCGCGGCACGCAGCAAACAGGTTGGCTTTGGCCTGGTCGGTGCCTGCTTCATGGATGAAGCGGACCGCGTCGACGGGGACACTTCGATCCGCCAAGAGCGCGCGGAGCTCTGCGTATGCGTTCCAAGCCGATGCAGCGGGGGTCGAGACGTCGCAGAAGACGAGTTGTAGTGCGCCCGCCCGCCGATGAGGTTCGCCGCCGGCGTCGAGATAGACGTGGTCACGCGTTGCTACATAGATCGACGCGATGCGATCGGCGACGGCGGCAATTTTGCCGCCGTCAGGGTCGGGTGCCTCGCCTACGAGCCGAAGATCGAGCGCAGCGCGGCGTCCGTCGCCCGTGATCTTCAACATGTTGTCCTCGGCTGGCAACACCGCTTTACCCCGGACTCGCTCGGCTCGGGCCGCGAGTTCGGCGACGTACTCGCGCAGTTCTTCGCTCGCGGGAACCACGACGGTCTCCGGCTCGCCACCGGACAGCATTGGCACCGGAAGACGAAGATCGTCGTTGGTGCGGACGTCGGCGACTTGCCGGTAGAGCGTGAGGAGCTCGGGGATGTTCTGGAAGCGGGCGAAGCGAGTCTGCATCCGGTAGCTGCCGCCGTCAGGGGCCAGCTCCAGCGCTGTAACCGTCCGACCGAACGTGGCCGCCCACGAGTCGAACGGAGTGAGGTCCACCTCGGCGAGTGCATCGGGTTGGAGATAGGACTGCATGGTCCACAGCTCTGCGATCGAGTTCGCCACCGGCGTCGCTGTGGCGAAGGTGGTCACACGGACGCCATGCGCCCTGCGCAGGGCCCAAAGCTTCGCGTCGAGGTCCTGGGCTCGCTGAGAGCCTGGCGTTCCGATCCCGTCGATCGCAGAGTCGACCCGCCGGTTCTTAAACAGATGCGCCTCGTCGAGATAGACGTAGTCGATGCCGGTCTCCTCGAAGTGCACGCCGTCGTCCTTGGCTTCCGCTGCGAGGAGCCGCTGGTACGTCTCCTCGAGTTGTGCGATGCGCCGCTCCAGCCGCTTCACGCTCAGCGCCTTGCCGCTGCGAGACTCCCCCAGCGCTTGTCAGCATCGCTCCAACTCGTCACCCATGTAGCTGGCCAGTAGCTGACCGCCAAGCGGCAACCGCCCGAAGCCGGCGTGCGTGAAGATCACCGCGTCCCATTCAGCGGTGGCGCATCGTGCGACGAACTCCTTGCGGCGCTCCTTCGACAGCCGGTCGCGGTCAGCGACGAGGACGCGTGCCGACGGGTAGAGCTGGAGCCACTCGCGCGTGAACTGCTCCAACATGTGGTTGGGAACGACCACAGCCGGTTTGGACACGAGGCCGAGCCGGCGCTGCTCCATTGCGGCCATGACGATCGTGGCGGTCTTGCCTGCCCCGACGGCGTGCGCGAGTAGCGCGCGGCCCTCGGTGAGTATGCGGGCCACGGCCTCTCGCTGGTGAGGATGCGGCGTGAAGCTGTCTGCCATGCCCGGCAAGCTCAAGTGGGTACCGTCGTGGCTGGGCACGACGACGCTGCAGAACAGATGGTTGTACCGCTCCGCCAGCCTGCACGCGCGATCCGGTTCCTCCCAGACCCACGACGCGAAACGCGTCGCCAGCGCGTCTTGCTTGTCGCGCGCCGCGATCGTCTCGGAGTCGTTCCGGACTCGACGCCCCTCCTCCGTCTCGTCGCTGACAGTGTGCAAGCGCTGGTTGAGACTGGCGTCGAGCAACGTGATGGCGTCAGCGCGCGCCGTCCCCCACTCTGAGCTGAGACTCACCGATGCACGCCGCCCGGCGCGCAGGGCGACGCTCCAGCGGCCGAGCGCGGCGACTCGTTCCACTTCTACCTCCGCCCCGAGCACATCAGCGCAGAACGCTTCTATGTCCTCGGACGGGATCCACGGAGCACCGAGCCCGGCGGTGATCTCCCCGGGATCGAGCTGGCGCGGCAAAACGGCCGCAAGGGCAGCGACATTCGTCTCCCAACGAGGGTCCGCATCCGCAGCCGCGCGGGCCGCATCGAGCTTCCGCCGGATGTTGCCCGACAGGTAGCGGCTGGCTGGGACGAGCTCCGATGTCGTCGGTTCCTCCCAGACCAGGCCGTCGAGTTCCGCTCGGGCCGTGTCGGGGTCGGTGCCGAGCAACTCCGCGACTCGGTCGACGCTGACCGCTCCGGTCTCGTCGAGGCAGACGGCGACCGCCTCTGCCGGACTGTCGACCCCGAGTCGAGCTGCCGGGGGCGAGATGATCCGCTCGGTAAAGATCGCCGACGGTCGCGCCTGCTGGGTGCTGTCGTCGAAGACCTCGAGCGCAGCGACGAGCGGCCAGTCTGGATCATCGCGGAAGCCACCCATCCGCGGCCGGATGCGGCGGACCGTCTCCTCCCCTGTTTCCGGGTCGATCTTGCCGGTTCGTGACGGGCGGAACCGGTTGAGCGGGCCGTGGGCTCGTCGGTAGGCGTCGTAGCGGTCGCCCAACTCGCGCTGCAGCGACTGAAGCTCGGTGTCGTCCGAGTCCCCGACCTGAGCGGCGAGCACCGCGCGTGCCGCGTCCCGCAGTCGGATGAGACGACGGAGCTCCGGCTCATCGCTCGCGTACCGCGGCCGGTACGAGAGCGGGACACCATCGTCGACGCGCGCGATGCGGCCATCGGCCAGCACAAAGCTGCCCTCCTGCGCGAACTGCAACTCTGCGTTACGCGGATCCGACCGCACTGCGACAGCCGTTGCGCTCACGGCCGACGGTGGTACGAAGCGCAAGCCGCGACGATCCGCGTCTGCGACGATTCGGCGAAGAGACTCGTCCAACGCCGAGGCGAGCGGGCCGGCGGGTTCAACGGTGAGTTCCCTGGCCCGGTACATGCCCCGATCGGCGACAAGTTCTCCAAGGATCTGCTCGGGGTGCGCAGCGAAGTATTCGTTGACGAACAGCGGCTCGTCGCTGAGGGCTCCGGCGACCAGAGCCGGAACGGTGGTGACCCACTCCGGTCCGGAGCGCGGCTGGCCATCGTCCCGCCGCCGCAGGACGAGGAGGTCGCAGACGACATCGGTGCCCGCGGAGTCCGCGAAGGCGCCGGCAGGAAAGCGGGCCGCCCCGACCATGTCGGCAAGACCGTCGATCTCTCGTCGCGCCGACGGGTTCCGGGCATCGAGCGTGTAACGGGACGTCAGCACCGCGACGAGCCCGCCGGGCCGAACCAACCGCAGACTCTTGACGATGAAGTAGTTGTGAAGCGCGTGGCGTCCGCGGTTGTGGCGAGGGTCGTGCGGGGTGACCTTGGCGAATGGCACGTTCCCGATTGCGAGATCGAAGTGTGCTTCGGGCGCGAGGAACCCTTCGAATCGTCGATGGTGGATGTTGGCGCGTGCGCCGTAGAGGTGGCGGGCGATGGCGGCGGTGGTGCCGTCCGCCTCAATGCCCGTCACATCGCAACCGTCGGGCGCGAAGCCGATGAAGTTCCCAGAGCCACAGCCGGGCTCGAGGACCCGTCCGGCGTCGAAGCCGAGCTGGCTCACCGCCCGCCACATTGCCTGCACGACTTCAGCGGACGTGTAGTGGGCGTTCAGGGTTGTGCGTCGCGCGTCCGACCAGGCCGCGTCGTCTCCCAAAAGTCGCCGAGCTCGTGCCCGGTGCTCAGCGAACGTGCCGTTCGCTTCGTCGAACACCTGAGGGAGGCTCCCCCAGCCGGACCAGCGCGCCAACGCCGCCTGCTCGTCCGGGCGCGGCGACCGAGCGTCGGCCCGCAGCAGGTCGAGGACTTCGAGGACGGCCAGGTTGGCCGCGAGCTTGGCGGCGCTGCCCGGCGGGGCCAAGTCATGCTGGCCCCCGGGCCGGAAAGCTACGTCGGGCCGCTCGCTTCCAGCGCGGTGTCCGTCCAACTCTGGCCGGCCGTCGCCAGCGTCTTGGACAGGGCCGCGAGCCGTGCCCGGTAGTCGAGGACTTGCTCGTCCTCCGGCTGCACCGCGCCAGTCTCCGCCGGCAACCAGACCAGCTCGGCCAGCACCAATTCCTCGGCCTGGTGTTGCGCCTGGTAGCTCCGGCGCCGGTACGCCTCGAGGTTCTCGCCCGACCGTTGTGGACCGAGCATCTCGTCGCGCAGCCGCGTGATCTGGGCGGCCGCTTCCTCGCCGATCGTCGAGAAGAACGCCGTCGGATCCGTCAGCGCCCCAAATCCCGTGGGCCGGTGCTGTTTCGTGTGCTCGTACGCCATCCGCCCGTAGCGGTTCATGGTCAGGCACCTCCCCAGGCGCATCTGGCCCGGTCTGCGGTTCAGAGAGCGAGTCAAACAGCGACAGCTGTGCGGACGGGGCCTCACTCCGATCCCGGGCCACAGACTACTCCCAGGGACGGATGCAGTCGCTGAAGACGCCCGGCTCCGCGGGTAGCTGCCGGTAGCGGATGGAGCGGTCGAGCAGAAGCCGTCCGGTCGCCGCCTCGATCACCCGGACCTCTGCGTGCGTGGGTCGCGCCGTGTCGAGCGTCACGAACACGGCCGCCAGTTCGCCTAGCAACACGTAGAGCTCGTCGCCCACCGCGCCCGTTCGAACCGCAAGCCTGATGTCTTCACATGGGAGACGAGCGTGATGGGCGAAGAGCGCGCTCGTCCGGAGGTCGTTGACACGTACCGCGCCGCCGTCGGCGTCGACGAGGATGAGAGGCCAGCCGTCGAGATGAAGCTCGAGGCGTCCGATCGCCGCGTCGGGCATGTTGACGCTCACGCGGCCGAGCAGTGCCGTTGCGGTGCCGTCCATTGGTTACGCGATGCGCGGAACGGCGTGCGTCGAGCGGACGTGGTCGAGCCGTCGTCGAGCAAGGGCTGCCCGGTCGCGGATCCACATCTGGTTCGAGCCGTCGGTCAGCCGATGCTCGTAGCCCACACTGCGCATCCCGTGCTCAAGGTTGGGGGACACGCCGCCGCGAAGGAACGCTATGTCGTGGCGTGCGGTGTCATAAACGACCTCCATAGCCCTCCCGTGCCAGATTCCTGCGGCGTGCGCGACCAGTCCGTCAGGACACGGAAGCGAGGGTGACCCTTCGGGCGGCGCGGGTCGAAAGAACGGTTCCTTCATGCTGCGTTGACCTCCTTCGGAACGGTGAGTGCCGGCCGTCGACCCGGATCGATCTCGCCTCGGGTGGCGAGCCGCCGGTCGTCCCACCACGGCAGTGTCCGGAGATGGGCCGGCGGGAGCGTCCCGTGGATGAGGAGGGCGTCACCCGGGCGCATCTGGCGGGCCATATGCGGCGGGACCAACGGCTCCCGGGTGGTGGACAACTGCAGCGAACTGCGCCACTCGGTCGCTTGCGACCGGCTGCGAGTCTCCACCTCCACGTCGCCGAGGACCTGGTCGAGGTAGCGGAAGGCGGCCGGGTCGGAAAGCCCCGTGTAGAAGACCTTCGAGAGATGGTTGGTGAGGATGGTGTCGGCCTGGCGGTGGTAAGCGTCCTCGATCTGGGCGATGGACTGCCAGATGGTGACGAGGAGGACGCCCAGGCCAGCCAGCGTCGACGCGTACTGGGGAAGAGACCGGAGCGGCGTGTTTCCGGCCTCGTCGATCACGAGGAGCAACGGCGGATCGAGGGGGCGCCCGGTGGCCGCGACCCTCAGGAAGATCTGCTTGACCAGATCGTTGAGGAGGCCCCCGAAGGCCGGAGCCAGGCGTTCCTGGTCCTCGATCGGCGCGCACAGGTACACCGTGTTGTGGCGTGGCCCTTTGAGGAGCCAGTCGAGGCTGAGGCTGTCGCCTCGGGACGCTGCGGCGACGCCGGGATCGGCCCACGGCCACACCACTGTCTGGGCGGTGCCGTAGACGGACGACCGAGTCTCGTCCTCCATCTCCCAGATGCTCATCACCGCCTGTGATGCGCGCGTGGCCCCGTCGCGCACGACGGGATCCTCAGACTCGAGCAATCGGTTGAGTGCTACCTGCACGTCACCGGGCCCGTCCTCGCGTGGCCGGTCCTGGACCATCACCCACTCACACACGCGAGCCATGTCCTGGTCGGTCTGCGCGGCGATGAAGAGCAGGCCGAACAGCAGGATCTCGGACTGGGCGAGCCAGTAGTCGATGCCGCCCTTCACGTCATCACCACGCGGAGCCGCCTCGCACAGCGCCCTGGCTGCGCGCTGCGCACCTAGGCCCGTGCTCCGCACATGCCTGCGGGGCAGGGAGCCGAAAAGAAGTGTGA
>JBBDRY010000138.1:0-2594 GCA_040905225.1 Chloroflexota bacterium
AAGAGGCAAAGCGGATGATGCTGTCCACCGCCAACCTGCTGTCGCCCTCCGACGGCGGCCCGGTCGTGGCTCCAACCCAGGACATGGTCCTGGGCTGCTACTACCTGACCCTCGAGCGCGAGCAGACGATGGGCCAGGATCCGGTCGCCCACTACTCCGATGAGACCGAGGCCATCCTGGCCTACGACGTCAGCCGCATCGACACCCGCCAGGACGTCGAGCTCAGGAACCACCACGTCCAGCGCCTCGAGCTGCATTCCCCGATCGAGGTCGCCGTCCGCCGCTGGGACGATGAGAGCGGCGCGGTCGTAACGGAGTCCATCCGCACGACAGTCGGCCGGGTCGTCTTCAACCAGGCGCTGCCCGACCGGCTGCGCTTCGTCAACAAGCCCATGAACCGGACCGCGCTGCGCGAGCTGGTCGCCGACTGCTACCGACTCCTTGGATCCACCGAGACGGCGCACCTCGTCGACGGCATCAAGCAGATCGGCTTCCACTACGCGACGCGTGGCGGGATGACGATCGCCGTGGACGACATCACGATCCCAGTGGAGAAGCCGGCCCTGCTGAAGGGGGCCGACAACCAGGTCGAGACAATCGACCGCCAGTTCCAGCGCGGCCTCATCACCGAGGAAGAGCGCTACGAGCAGGTGGTCAACGTGTGGAAGGACACCACCCAGCAGGTCAGCGACCGGATGATGGACGCGCTCGATCCAACCGGTGCGGTGACGATGATGACGAGCTCGGGTGCCCGCGGTAACAAGGGCAACATCGGTCAGTTGGGCGGCATGCGCGGCCTGATGGCCGACCCAACCGGGCGGATCATCGACGTGCCCGTGCGGAGCAACTTCCGCGAGGGTATGACCGTCCTCGAGTACTTCATCTCAACCCACGGCGCGCGCAAGGGTCTGGCCGACACCGCCCTGCGCACGGCCGACTCGGGCTACCTGACGCGTCGCCTGGTCGACGTGGCGCAGGACGTCATCACTCGCGAGGACGACTGCGGCACCGAGGAGGGCACCTGGATCACGCGTGGCGAGACCGAGGAGTACGCCAATGAGGCCGACGCATTCCAGCGCCGGATCGTCGGGCGCTACGCCGCGGGCCCGGTGGCCGATCCGCAGGCAAAGGGTGGCAAGAAGGGCGCTGAGCCCATCGTCGAGCGCAACCACGAGATCACCGAAGCGATTGCGCTGGCAATCGCCGAGGCTGGTGTCGAAGAAGTGCTCGTGCGGTCGCCGTTGACCTGCCAGGCTCGCTACGGCGTGTGCCGTGCGTGCTACGGACGCAACCTCGCCACAGGGCAGCTTGTTGGCATCGGTGAGGCGGTGGGCATCATCGCCGCACAGTCCATCGGGGAGCCCGGCACGCAGCTGACGATGCGGACCTTCCACACCGGCGGCGTCGCCGGCCTGGACATCACCGCCGGCCTGCCGCGCGTCGAGGAGCTGTTCGAGGCACGCATGCCCAAGGGCAAGGCCGAGATCAGCCACATCGACGGCGTCGTCGAGATCATCCAGGGTGAGAATGGGGCTCGTCGCGTGAAGGTGACTTCGCGCGAGGAGTTCGACACCCCCTTGAGGATCGGCAAGAGTCACGAGGTACTCGTCGCCGACGGCGACATTGTCGAGGCCAACCAGGTCGTCGCGCGCCACGAGGCGAAGAACGGCACCGTGGACGAGATCAGGGCGCCCGATCGCGGCCTGATGGTGAAGTCAAACGACGGACTCCGAGTCCGCAGCGAGGACGTGGTCGAACGCGAGTACGCCATCCCGCACAACGCCAAGCTGCTCGTCGACAACGGCCAGATGGTGCGTGCCGGCGACCCGATCACGGATGGTCCGATCAACCCGCAGGAATACCTCGACACGCGCGGCCGGGATGCCGTGCAGCGCTACCTGGTCAAGGAAGTCCAGCGTGTTTACCGCAGTCAGGGCGTGACGATCAACGACAAGCACATCGAGATCATCGTCCGGCAGATGCTGCGCAAGGTGCGCATCGACCAGCCGGGCGACTCGGAGCAGCTGCCGTTCGAGCTCGTCGACAAGTTCGACTTCGAGGAGATCAACAACCGCGTACTGGCCGAGGGCGGCGAGCCGGCAACGGCAGAGACCGTCCTGCTGGGCGTGACCAAGGCCTCGCTGAACACCTCTTCGTTCCTCGCCGCCGCCTCCTTCCAGGAGACGACGCGCGTGCTGACCGAGGCGGCGATCAACGGCTCCAAGGACCGACTGTTGGGCCTCAAGGAGAACGTGATCATCGGCAAGCTGATCCCGGCTGGCTCCGGTGCACCGCAGAACCTGGCAGCGGCTCGTGCCGCGGCCCGGCGCGCGGCTGCCGAGGCATTGGCCGGTGGCGAGCTGCCGGAGGGCTTTGGCGACGAGGAGATCAACATCTTCCTCGCCGAGGCGCAGGCCCGCGCCGAGGCCGAGGCCATGCAGACCGGCGAGTACAACCCGCTCATTGGCGAGCAGGCCGCGGCCCGCGCAGCCAGCGAGACAGACGTTGCCGACCTGGCCGAGAACCCGTTCCTTGTCGAAGAGGACGAGGACGAGGACGACGAGCTCCCGGCAGTCGAAGCCGAGCAGACCGAG
>JBBDRY010000139.1:0-15564 GCA_040905225.1 Chloroflexota bacterium
TACGTCCGGCTGGCGCTGGACGCGCGGTTCGCCGCCTTCTGGCTGGCGCAGACGATCAGCCTCTTTGGCGATCGGCTCCACCAGGTCGCGCTCGCTGTCCTCGTTTACGCGATCACGAACTCGCCGCTCGCTACCGGGCTCGTCTTTCTCGCCGCGACGCTGCCCAACATCTTCCTTGGGCCCATCGCGGGCACGTTCGTCGACCGCTGGGAGCACAAGACCGTGCTCATCGCGAGCGACCTCATCCGCGCCGTGCTCGTGCTGATCATCCCGTTCGCCGCGATGACTAACGTGGTCCTCGTCTATCCGCTCGTCTTCGTGATCACGACCGTGAGCCTGTTCTTCCGCCCGGCCAAGACGGCCATGCTCCCGCGCATCGTCAAAGAGGACGACGTGATGGCCGCCAGCAGCGCCACCTGGACGGCCGACACGCTCGCCGACATCGTCGGCTTCCCGCTCGCGGGGCTGTTCATCGCGTTCCTGGGCACAGGCGCGACCGATCTCGGACTGGCGTTCTTCGCCGATTCGGCCACGTACGTCCTCTCTGCCCTGTTGATCGCCGGGATCGCCGTCGCTCCCCTGGTGCGCGAGCAGGTCCCACGGGTGGGCAACGCCTTCGCGAAATTTGGGCACGAGCTGGCCGAGGGCTGGCAGTTCCTGCGCGGCAGGCCGGCGCTGATCCAGAACACGCTGATCAGCGCGGTCGCGCAGATGACAGTCGGGGTGACCCTCGCGCTGACCGTTGTCTACGCCCGCGACGTGCTCGACGGCACCCTCATCCCGTACCCGCAGAACTTCGCCGCGATCGAGACCGCCATCGGTGTCGGCAACCTGGTCGGCGGGCTTGCCGTGGGCGCGCTCGGGGCCCGGCTGCGCAAGGGCTGGCTGGTAGTCGGTGGCTTCGTGGCGATGGGCCTCGCGACCATCGTGCTCGGACTGACCGGCAACGTGGCCATCGCGCTTGTGGCAGCTGCCGGCATGGGCATTGCCAATCTCATCTTCATCATCCCCACCCAGACGATCTTCATCGAGACCACCCCGATCGAGCTGATGGGCCGCGTGGTGGCCTTCCGCGGCAGCCTCGTCTTCGGCGCGATGACGCTGGCGATGGCCATCTCGGGCATCCTCGCGGAGAGCGTGCCGGCGGGGCTCGTGATCGCGGCTTTCGGGGTGCTGACCGTGTTTGGCGGGCTCATCGGTGCACTGCTGCCTGCCGTCCGTGACGCTTGAGCCCGGGCCGGCTGACATAATCGACGCGAATTGCTGACCGATTACCTGATCCCGCTGACTGCCGCGCTCGTGGGGCTCGCTGCGGTTTTCGCGCTCTGTGCGCGGTTCCTGCGGCGGCGCGCAAAGGCCATGGCACCTGGCATGGCGCAACTGGCGCGATCGATCGACGACATGGCGCATACGCTGCCGGTCTCGCTGTCCATAGCCCGCGTCGAGCTCGCCGAGCAGGGCGCCGCGGTAGAGCATTCGATGTGGCTGCTCGCACGCTTCGGCGATCGAGTCGACGGCGCGACTCTGGCTTTGGCCGAACGCAGGCAGGCGCTGGACGCAACCCGAGCGAAATTGGAAGGGGCGCGTGCGAACGTGGAGAGGCTGAAATCGGTCGTGGGCCTGATCATGAGGGCGATCGAACTTAGGAGGGCAATCCTGGGATGACCGACGCGAAGCGGCCGGAAGACGCCGACGAACTGGAGCCGACCGACTCAGACGCCGTCGCGGAGGTCGACGAGGAGGCCGCACAGGCCGAGGGCGTGGCGGAAGCCGAGGGCATGGCGGAGGTTGAGGCTGCCGCGGAAGCCGAGGACCTGGCGGATGCCGAGGCTGCGGCGGAAGCTGCCGACGAGGGTGCGGAGCTCGACGCCGTAGAACGCGAGGAAGTCGATGACGCCCTGGAGGCCGAGTACGCCGCAGAGGAGGAGGCTCCGGCGGCCGCTGCGGCCCCCAAGCCGACGGCCTCGCGCGAGCGAGGGGCCCGGACGACCATTGCGGCCGCGCCCGTAATCGACGACCTGCCCTACGTCGACGACCGAGTCTCGAAGTGGTGGGTGGGGCTGATCGTCGCCGTGTTCGCGCTGATCCTCGTATACGGCCTGTTGTTCGGCCGAGGCGGCGTCCTTACCCCTGTGCCGACGCCCGAACCGACCGAATCGCCCGCGCCGAGCTTGGTGCCGACTCCCAGCCCCAGCCGGACGCCCGCGCCGTCGGTCACCATTGGCCCCTCGGGTAGCCCGGGGACGTCCGCGAGCCCGGGAACATCGGCAAGCCCGGGTGCATCTGCGATTCCCACACCGAGCGGGTCGCCGACCGCGGGACCAACCTAGGCCGAATCAAGTGCGCCGCTGGTTGCGCCGGTCGAACGGCTACGACTGGATCGCCGAGCAGTTGGAGCGGCGTGGGATCACGGATCCGGAGGTCCTGCGCGCGATGCGCGCGGTGCCTCGTGAGCAGTTCGTACCGCTCGATGTGCGGCATCTGGCGTATGACGACGGGGCACTGCCCATTGGCCACGGACAGACGATTAGCCAGCCGTACATAGTCGCGCGCATGACCGAGACGCTGGCTCTCGGCGCCTGGCGCGAGGCCCACGGGGGCGAGGCGCCGAAGGTGCTCGACGTGGGGACCGGCTCCGGCTACCAGGCAGCGATCCTGGCCGAGATGGGTGCGCGTGTGGTATCGATCGAACTGGAGGCGGCGCTGGCCGAGCGCGCGCTGGCCACGCTCGCTTCCCTTGGATACGAGGTCGACGTCCGCGTCGGCGACGGCAGTCTGGGCGCGCCCGATGACGCACCGTTCGCCGGCATCCTGGTGGCCGCTGCCGCGCCGCAGGTCCCCGTGCCTTTGGTGGAGCAGCTCCTGGCCGATGGTCGGCTGGTCATACCGATCGGCACCCGTATGGAGCAGGTGATCACGCTGGTTCGTCGGACTGAGGACGGATTCACGCAGGAACCGGTCGAGCACGCGGTGTTCGTGCCGCTGCTCGGCGAGCATGGCTTCGGCGGGCGCTGATATGCTCGGCCGCCGATGACCCGCACGACGCTTGATCTGGATCCATCTGTCTTGCGCGATCTCAAAACGCGCGCGGCCGAAGAGGGCAAGACGCTGGGACAGCTTGTTTCTGAGCTCCTCGTTGGCCCGCTGGCAGAGCCAGAGCGGACAAAACCACGCGAATTTCATTGGATTTCCAAAGACATGGGCTTGCGCCTCGATCTCGAGGACAAGGAGGCCGTTCGGCGCGCCGTGAGCGACCCGGATCATCCATGACGCACGTCTTTGTTTCGCCCCATCCGGACGACATCGCGCTCTCGTGCGGTGGCCTCGTCGCGAGCCTGCGCGAGCTCGGTCAGACCGTCACGATCCTGACCGTCTACTCGGGCAGCGGCGCGTCTGCTGGCAATGGCGGCATGACCGACTACCAGCGCGCAGCCCTTGGTTTCGGCACGAAGGCCAACTGGCCGCTGACGGAGGCGTTTCGGCGCGAGAACATCGCGCCCGATTACCCGGTCGAGGCGGCCGTCGGCGGTGCGCCGCCCTGGATGGCCGACCCGGAGAAGCTCGACGTCACCCAGCAGCGAGCGAACACCCAGGCGCGCCAGTTCTGGCAGCGCGCGGCGTGGACCCGGTCGGCCAACATCACCAACGAGGAGGCCGACGATCGACCCGTAGCCGATTCGATCGGCGGGCAGGGCAGCACGCTACCCGTGGACTTCAGCGCGCTGGACGCGATGGAGCGGCGCAAGCTCGAGGAGGAGCGCTACGCGTTCTTCGTCGAGGGATCCGTGATCTTCCTCGACCTGCCCGACGCCGTCTACCGCGGCTATTCGGGCGATGAGGAGCTGCTCGGGGCGGTCCACGACGACGACCCGCCGCCGTACGAGCTGCTGCGCTCGGAGATCCTGCGGCTCGAACCTCAGATGGTCTACTTCCCGCTCGCGATTGGTGGGCACGTCGATCACCAGTTGTGTCGCGAGGTCGGGCTGTCGCTGCTGGCCGAGCGAACGCAATGGGTCATGCCGGCAGGGTCATTCATCGGTCGACTGTCGTTCTACGAGGACTTCCCGTACGCGTGGTGGCGCGAGGACGCCCGGCCGGGTCGTCCGGGCGGCGTGGAGCTCGACCTGCCGGTCGGCGTCGGGGTGGAGCCGCAGTACTCGGACATCACCGACGTGCTGGACCGCAAGGCCGCCGGCATTCGGGTCTACGCGTCGCAACTGCCGAACCTGTTCGAATCAGACCAGGGACTTCTCGACGATCTGGCGGGGTTCCACGCCCGCGTCGCACTGGCCGGCGGCGTGTCTGGTTTCGCGGAACGCTACTGGGCGACCGTCAAGCCCTAGGCTGGCGACATTCCTACGTTCAGTCCGGCAGTAGCCGGAACGCCTTGCCTTTCGATGTTCGGAGCGTTCCGAAATGGCGTCGATCCAAGGTGACGATGACGTCCGTTCCCAAGCGGTCAGCGAGCACGGCGACGGAGGCATCTGTGCCGCCAAGCGGGAAGTCGGCATAGCGATTGACGAGATCTGCGATTGACGGCCAATCCTCCGGAGCCGGGGCTTCGATTTCCAACGCAGCAAGCCCGCGCAGGAATTCTGCCTCCACGCCCGCGCCCATGCGACGGCCTACGAGGAACGTGACCTCGGCCACGACCAACGCTGGCACGACCAGCTCGAGATCCGTGCGCTGTAAGACTTCGACGCAGCGCGTGTGATCACGATCGTCAGCGTCGACTGCCGCATACAGCGGGCCGGCGTCAACGATTGCGATCAACGGTCCACTCAGAATCCAGGATGTCGTCGATGTCACGGGCGGTCGAGCTATGCCCGCTGTGGCCGAGGGCGACGAACGGAAGCTGCTTCACGCCTCCGGGTCTTCGTCCGAGACGCTCCTCGATTGCCTCGCGAGCGACCTTGGATACGGGCACCCGTCGTCGACGTGCCTCGCGCTCGAGGGCGTCGGCTAGTTCTTCTGGAAGACTGATTGTTGTGCGTCTCATACGCGCATACTAGCGCACGACGCAGAACGTTCGTCGGCAACCCTGTCGTTCTACGGCGATCCGTCAAGCCCTAGCGCGCTCGCGACAGCCGTCACGACTGCGATAGGATGCAGTCATGCGCATCATGACCTGCATTCATCGGAGACCGAGTGAAGAACCTGACTATTAGAAACGTGCCCGATGATCTACATCAGGCGCTCACCAGCGAGCGCGCGCGGCGCGGACTATCGCTCAACCAGACGGTGATCGACCTCCTTCGTCAGCGGCTCGGCGTCGGCATCAGCCGGAGCAACGGACTTGGCCGCCTGGCCGATCGCTGGGACGACGACCAGTTTCGCGAGTTCGAGAATGCGACGGCTGCGTTCGAGGGCGTCGACGAAGAGCTGTGGCGTTGAGTCGCTATTGCCTGGACACGTCTGCTTACAGCCGGTTCCAGTTCGGGGAATCTCAAGTCAGGGGGCTGATCGACGGGGCCGTGTGGATCGGCTTCCCGGCGATCGCGCTGGGCGAACTTCGCGCGGGGTTCATGCAGGGCCGAGATCGCGACCGAAACGATCAGGTCATGGCTGAGTTCTTGGCCAATCCCGTTGTCGAAGTCCTGGCCGTCGACGACGAGGTCAGCCTCCAGTACGCCGAGATCGTGTTCGAGCTTCGCAGGAAGGGCACGCCGATCCCGACCAACGACATCTGGATCGCCGCCACGGCAGCCCGCGCCGGAGCGATCGTCCTGACCTACGACGATCACTTCCGAGCGGTGACCAGGGTCGGCTCGAGCGTACTTGAGGCGGAGCGCTGATCCACTCCGGACGGAGACAGAGTTGAGCGGCTGGATCGAAGTGCATTCACGGGGTCTGTAGCTTCATGCCGAAGACTGTGCCAACCCGTCGCTCACAGCGGCCGTCTAGCCGGACGATGCTCGCACCCACAGTGGTATTCGCTCTCGTGGCTGTTGTCGCGGTGGGCCTCCTGGCCACGGGCGTCGTCTGGAATCTCAACGAGCGCGACTGGGCGCCAGTCGCCACCGTCGATGGCCAGGTGATCAACCGGGCACAGGTGCGCGACCGTGAGGCCGTGCTCGGGCTCCTGATGGAGGAGCAGGCCAAGGCCGTCGATTCGCTACGTGAGCAGAATCGTGTATCCGCGGGTGAGGCGGCGCAATTGACGGACGGACTCACGGCATCCCTGACCGATGTCCGGTCCATCGCGATAGCGAGCCTCATCGATGACGCCCTCGTTCATCGCTATGCAACCTCCGAGGGCGTCCAGGTTCCGCCGCCGGATCTCGCCACCGAACTTGCGACGGCGCGCTCCGCCCTTACCGACCGGCGCATGAGCTACATGCGGATCGCCTGGCAGCCAGGAGTTGCGAAGGAGGTATCACCGGAGACAGCGGTGCCGGATGCTGCGCAACTGGCCGAACTGGGGTCTGCCGTTCGCGCGGCGATCGACAGCGGCACCGACCGCGTTGCGCTCGCCGAAGATTACCGTTCCGCGGGCTGGTTCGTCACGGTGGACACACGATGGCTGCCGAGCGATGGACCCGTGCCGTGGATGGATGGCGAGGCAGTGGCCGCTGCCCGGGCCGCACCCGTCGGTCCTTTGCCGGCTGTTGTGGGTGTCGCATGGGTGGCAGTCCTGGACATCGCCGACACGGCGCCAGACCCATCGGTGTTCGGCCAGCAGATGTTGTCCAACGCCCGCGACGTGCGTGTGTCGGAAGGAGCACTTCAATCGTGGGCGCTCGCCGAGGCGGAGAGGAGCGCGGTGAGCGCGGACCTCCTCGCGAAATGGGCCGGTACGCCGGCACTGAACGTGCGGGCGGCCGAGGCCGTCATTGGACCCGCGGACCCACAGGGACCCGACGGCCCGTGGGTGGAGCTGGCTCATCTCGTCGTGGCCGATGTTCCGCCGGCCCACATTCCCGCCGGCGAGGGGACTCCAGGCAAGCGTCTCGTGCGGCATCTGGCCGCGACGGAGCCTTCCGAAACCGCCTCTGCATTCGCGGCTCTGGTGGCCCAGGCAAACGCGACTACTGCGCGTTCCGGTGAGCTCGGTTATTTCGTGAGGGAGCAGCTTCGTCCTGAGCTGGCCGCGCTGGCGTTCGCAGATGGCGTCGATTCCGGCTCCGTAGTCGGTCCGATCGCAACGGAGAACGGCGAAGAGATCTTCCTGGTGAGGTCGACCTACGAAGGAGCGCTGGACGAGAGGTCGATAGGTGCTCTGACCGAGCTCCACCGAGGGACGACCAGCCTGTTCGACATGGCTTCGTCGCTGTCGCCCGCAGAAGCCGCACGTGCGGTGGCCGGCCCGTGGCGATCCGCCGCCGAGTTCGAGGTGCCATCGGCCGCGACAACCGCGCTGTTCGAGACGCCTATCGGGCAGCTGTCAGGCCCGTTCACGATCGGCGAGCAGCTCGTCGTCGCCCGAATCCTTGAGCGGCGGACCGACATACCGGGGCCAGACGCCCTCGGTCGCATTGAAGTGGACGGATTCCAAACGTGGCTCGTGAGCTGCCGGGCATCGGCGACGATCACCTATGCCCCGACCGCTGAGCCGAGCCCTTCCGCGCCCCCACGCGGCGTGCCTACGCCGCTAGGGCAACCGACTCCGCGCCTGCCCGTGACGCCGGCACTACCTTAGGGCTGGATCCGCACATCCGTGACCTGCGTTCCTTCAGGGGTCAGTTGGGACGTCAACTGCCCGCTGATACTCAGGTATGGCGGGAGGGAAGCGACCTCGAGGCAACCGCAGTGTCGTTCCCATTCAACCGTGCGGAAACCGCACTCGGTTCGAAACTCAGTGATGTCACTGACGCTGTTGACGGCCCCGCCGTACAGATCCGGCCGGGTCGCGCACGAAGTCAGTTGCCGCGCGGCTGATCGCGGCGAAGGTCACATTGCGACACGCGGCCGTTAGCCGCGCAGCCTATCGCGTCTGCGCCTGTGATGGTGACTTGCGATGCCGAGCCTCGAGGACTTACAGGGTGTGTAGGTTGTCGATCTCGATCCCCGCATTGCCGTCTGTCATCTTGATCGTGAATTCCAACGTCACATCTCCTCGCCCTTCAGGTGTCCACAGATCTAGCTCTAATGGGCAGATCTCATCGGAGGAGCACTCGTCCGATATCCGTTGGCGCAGAAGATCAAATTCGGTCTCAGGGGGCATAACTAGTCTGCCGGGCTGGGTCGCGACGGCCTCTTTAAGCTCAGCCGCTGTCAGTCGGCGGCTAGCCGTAAGGCGTTCCAACGATTCGAAATCACCTTCTACCAGCATCTCTATTGCTCTGCGGACGAGAGCGACGATGGGTGCACTCTCCGTTACCACATCTCCTCCTTGAAGAAGAACCGAGTCGCCGGTACCCGCGTGGTGGTCCGCATCGTAACTCCGATAGCGCCAAAATACGCGTCGGCGCGTCCGATCGCCGTCCTCGCCGTAGCTCGATCGACCCCTGCAGTTCGAAGCGCGCGGTAACCGAGTCGGCGTTCAGCCGCATAGGTTGCTACTCACTCCCGGAAGAGGTGTCATGCGGTTTCGCGACAGACTTCGGTCCGGACGACGTGCCCTACCGGTCCAACGGTCTAGACGTCGCAAAGAAACGGATCCAAGGACCGTCATCCTCTTGTGTGACTTCGACAGCAAAGTCCCAATTCGGATACTCGCGTGCTAATTTCGCAGCCCAACTCTCCTCTAGCAGCCGGGCGAGACGATCCTCAGCATCGTCATCGTCGACGCCCGGCCGCGCACCAACCAGAGTTGAAACCGCAACATAGTTGAACTGACGCTCCATCTCGGCTTGGTCACCGTGGAACATGTCAGCAAGTGTCCTAGAGGGATCGTCAAGTGCCGGCTGAGCACGTTTCTCCTCGGCCAGGAAGACCATCCCATTTGTTTCGACAAAAGTCGGCCAAATCAGCGAGCCGTAGAGCATGGCATCAGAGAATGAACCCCGGTTGTAGAGCACGTCCCAGCCACTAAGAGACTGTTCGCCTAGAACTCCGGGAGCCTGTCTATCTTCCAATCTAGGTACCCCCGCGATACGTCATAACTCCGGACCGTGCTCCGAACGACGGGTCGCGACCCCGGGGTCTTCGGTCGGTAGACGACAGGTAGCGGCCCGCCGCCGTGTGGCTCTCTGCCTGATCCGCGGAAACGGAGTTTTGCGTTCTGTATCCCGTAGGCGTTGACCTGCCGGTACCAAGAGTAGTGTTCCACACGCTGCGTGACTGGATTGCGCTTGAAAACGGTATGTGGCATGCCCTCCGCCCGCGGATCGGGCTTCATCAGATTACCGTGGGATCCAGGACGGATAGGGTTTCCAGGCATCGAATATTGGATCTCGGGCCAGTCGCCATCGCACACGATGTTGTGGACCAGCCAAGCGCCGTCGCCGACGAAGAAGGTGTGGGCGACCTCGACGGTCAGGTTGTACATCGTCGCCGGGCCGGCGTTGAAGTCGACCGCCTCGACCGCGCCCGGCTCGCCCGACGCCGAGGGCACGTGCATGCCCGGCTCTAGCTCCTGGGCATCGAGCCACCCCGCCTCGAGCGTGTAGAACGGGTGCTCAGGCGTCGTCTCGATCGTCTCGCCGCCGATGACCACGGTGCCCGTGACCGGGTCGGCGTTGACGTGCACCGCGCTGACCGGGTAGCTCGCCGTCTGGCCGCTTGCCTCGTCGTAGGCGAGCACCTGGTCGCCGACTGAGATCGAGGCGATGGCAACCGCGCCGACGGCGGTGGCCACGAGGGTCTTGGCGCTGAAGCTGTCGAAGCACGTCGCGCCACGGACGATGAAGTTGTTAACGGTCGACCGCGCGGTTCCGATGGCGGTGCGTGCCGCTGTCGTCGCTCGTCCTCAATTCAGGAGCCAGCCCAACCCCGCTCTTGAGGCGGGTCACCTTCACATTCCTGATCGAGGCCCGGAACGCTGCAGGCGGATGCCGACGTTGCGTTCCCTCAGAATCTAGGTTTACCGGCGAACGGTCGGATCGACAGTCCGCGGGGTTACAGCTCTCGCATGATTTCCCGGGCAAGGTCACCCGCACGGTCATGGACCGCGGCTATTGCACTCAGAGTGGCACGCAACGCGGAGACTTGCTCTGGCGTGGCGACCTTGGACGCCTCGACCAGTTGACGCCTCGAGACGG
This sequence comes from Chloroflexota bacterium, assembly GCA_040905225.1. Classification (GTDB taxonomy): domain Bacteria; phylum Chloroflexota; class Limnocylindria; order Limnocylindrales; family CSP1-4; genus JALYGJ01. The sequence continues at coordinate 10,143 of JBBDRY010000139.1, forward strand.
GGTTGTTGATGAACCTGACCACGATGGTTTCCGTCCACCACGGAGCTCGTGCCAGGAGCCCAGGCAGCGCACTGAGCAAGACACGCTCACAACTCGCCGGATCAAACTTTTCCAGCCGGTGTATGAGTCCGAACATTACCTCTGGGATCTCGACGTCGTCGTCGAACACATCGTAGAGCGCCAGAGCGGTCTGTTCGTCCAGGACCTGCGGCAAACGCTCAAGAGCCTCGGTGAAGCGTTCAACGTCAGCCGTCGACTGCAAGTGGCGAGTACGAACGAGATCATCTAGTACGTCATTCAAGCAGTCCTCTCCTCATGAACAGCGCAGGGTATCGCGTCTTGTTCAATCTGATGACTGTCTGCAGGCCGCGTCGGATAGTCGGTGTGTATAGACCCTCCTTCCTGTAAATGGATCTGACATCCCAGACGTCTCGAGCGAGGGAGTCGCGAGGCGACAGATTCAGGTTCGGGCGAGGTCCGTAGGTTTGAGTGGCTCGATGGGGGCCGCCCCGGCCCGCAGGTTGGCGCATATTGAAAGCAATGCCGTCATCGTGACGGTAGTTTGGCGCCTTCGAGCGCATGTAGGCCGATGAGGGCATGTGATTAGGTGTTAGGTCGTCGCCCTTGGATCCGGCGCGCAGCAGGTCTCCGTAGGTGCCAGCAGCACCTTCGCCGGGTAACAACCTGGCGGGAGGGCAATTGTGAACCAGCCAGGCGCCATCGCCAACGAAGTACGTGTGGGCGACCTCGACGGTCAGGTTGTACATCGTCGCCGGGCCGGCGCTGAAGTCGACCGACTCGACCTCACCGGGATCACTCGACTCTGACGGCACGCGCATTCCTGGCTCGAGATCCTGAGCCTGAACCCAGCCGGACCCGAGCACGTAGAAGGGATGATGCGGCGTGGTCTCGATCGTCTCGCCCGCGATCACGACCGTGCCAGTTACCGGATCGGCGTTAACGTGCACAGCACTGACCGGGTAACTCGCGGTAGTGCCCGTCGCTTCATCGAACGCCAGAACGTGATCCCCGATGGCCAGCGACGCAATCGCGACGGCGCCGGCTGCAGTCGCTACAAGAGTGTGCGGTGTGAAGCTGTCGAAGCAACCAAGCGCGTGGCTGACTGATCTCTGGATTTGGCTGCTGGCGGTTCCAACAGCGGTGCGCGCTGCGGCCGTCGCACGGCTGAGCGTGGTTGTGACCGTTCGGCCGAGTGAGGTTGCGCTGCTTGCGACGGACGCGAGCGGACGCGTCCAGCGGCTTGCCTGAGCGACTTCGGTGACGAGCCGGCCAACTGTCCCGAGCTTTCCTACCAAGCCGGCAACAGGCACGAAGGTGAGGGCAACTTCACCCACCACTCGGCCCGTGATCCGTCCAAGTTCACGGAAGTTGCCCGTATTCCACGCGTTGCTCGCGCGATCGAGGGTGTTCTGCACACCTGTCGCTGCCGCATCGTAGAGCGCGTCCCAGCCGTTGCTGACGCTGTTTACGATCCGTCGCGTGCTACCGGCCGGGTCACGCACAAATTCGGACGCTGCGCGGCCCATGGCGGCGAACGTCTGATCGCGGCACGTGGAGTTGCCCATGCAGCCGACCGTATCGACCACGGCGCCAACGGCTGCCTTCCCTAGATCGATTGTGCCGGTTACGAGCGCAGCGCCCGCGTCGAGCAGTCCCTCACCGGCACCGAGCGCAAAGTTGCCGAGGTTGGCGGCGGTGTCGCAAATGACTGCGAACCAACCACAACCCTCATGGCCGGACGGGTCGATCATCGTTGTTGGATTGGCCAGGGCGTAAAGGAAACGGTTCAGGCTCAGCGGGTTCTGAGCAGATCCGGCAAGGGTGTCCAAGCTCGTGAATACGCCCAGCGCCGGGTCGTAGGCGCGGACGATGAAGTCGTAGAGATCGGTGTTGACCCCGGTCCCGTCGGCCGTGTTGAGCAGAAGACGACCCTGGTAGCGCCACGGGCTTGGCAGGCTGCTGGTCGTCTTCGCCAGCGTGACGCCATACGCGCTGTAGCGGAAGGCATCTGTGACGGCGCCGCCTGAGGACGAGAGGTTGCCCGCGACGTCACCGTGGAGGGTTGGGAGGGTCCAACCGAGACCGCCACTTGTTGTCGCCGTGGCCGTTCGATTTCCTATGGCATCGATTGCCGAATTGATCGAGGTCGATGATTGGTCAATCCGTACGACGGCTGACGATGCACCCAGGTAGCCGTAGGTATCGACAAGGCTGCCGCCGACAGATTTCGTCCAGTGGCGACCCAACGCGTCCAGCGTGAAGGTGAGGGCGCCGCCCGATGGCGGGGCGATCGATTTGACTCGACCCTGGGCGTCGTACGTGTAGCTCGTGGCGCCACTCGAGGCGACGGCGGAGCTCGTCATGTTTCCGTACGCGTCGTAGGTGTAGGTGCGGTCGACGCCTGACCGATGCTGTGCCGTGAGCTCGTCGCTCTCGTTGTAGTCGTACGTGGTCGTGGCGGCGCCATCGTTCCACGACACGCGGTTCGAGTTCGCGTCGTAGTCGTAGCTTTCAGTTGGACCGCCGCTGATCGACGAGCCGCTGACCCGGTGGAGATCATCGTAGGTGAAGGTCTGAATCCCGCTGCCCGCGATGCCGCTGACTCCCGAAAGCGTTCGACCTTCGCTCGTGACCACGCCAGTGCGGTCGTATGACTGAGTGAACACGGCCTGGTTGCTGCCCGAGGCCTGCTCGGTCAAGGTCGTCACGCGCTTCGCGCGGTCGTACGCAAAGGTCGCGGCGTTAGTGCCAGTCGGCCAGGCACGAGCACCGATCAGCATGTCGAAGCGCCAGCTGAACGTCGTTGAACCCGAGTACGCCGGGGAGGTTGCCGAGAGTTGCTGTCCGCGCCAGTCGTAGATGAAGGTGGAGGCAGTGGAGCTGATTGCGTGGTCGGTGCGGGAGGTGGGCTTCCCGTCGGCGTTGTAGATGAAGGTCGTGACGGGGCTGCCGCCGCGCGAGGTCACAGTCTGGAGCCCCATGCTGTTGTAGGTGAAGGTCAGGGCGTCTTTCTGGACCGTCGCCTCGTAGTAGGTGATGCCCGTCTGCTGGCTGGCGGCGTCAAACGTTGACTCGGTTCGAAGGACCTCCGTGCCGGATCCACCGACTCCGGTGAAGTGCGTGACCTTCGTTATCCGAGACAGAGCGTCGTACTCGCTGTCTATGTACCGAGTCGAGTTCGCGCAGCTCCCGCCGGCGGGGTGGTCGCACGTGCGCCACAGGCGGGTTCCGCCCGTAGCGGTGTCGTAACCGTAGGTCGTCGCCGACAGCGCCGTGCCTGTCGAATTGGCCGGCGGCGTCTCAGTCGAGATATGTCCCAAGGCATCGAACGTGTAGCGCCAGGCGGTAGTCGATGGGGTCGAGGGATTGCAACCGGCCTGGACGTGCTTGGGTGCGCACGAGGCCGTCATCTCGTTCAGGTCGTCGTAGGCAAATGTCGCCTTGACGTTCTGGTCCGCATTTACAGCGCCGCCGGAAACGTAGTTGGCGGTCGAGCCGGTGACGTTGCCGCGCCGGTCGTACTCGAGATGTGTGACGTTGTCCATGGGATCGGTGACGTCCGTCTGGTTCCCGAGCGCGTCATATGCGTAGGTCGTCATCAGGTCCAGGTCCATTTCGCCGAGCGTGGCCGGATAGGCGGGAGTGGCAGCCGTGCGGACCGACGCGACCTGATCCATGTTCGTGTAAGTCGTGAGCGTGACCAGCGCCTGGTCGGTCGCTGGGTCGCCGGGCACTACTACGGACGCGGTCGTCCGCCCTGCGGCGTCATAGACCGTCTCTGTCGGGATGTTCCAGTCCGGCCCGGACGGATTCACAGCGCTCGACGACGCGTCCCAGAGGATCACTTCATCAACCGTGATGGTCAAAGACGTCGTGCCGATCCGGCGAATGGAAAGGTGAACATTCGACGACCGGTCAGCGGTAGGCGTCCAGGTGCCGTCGAATACCTGCCAGTTCCCGTTGGCGGTAATCGCGGTCAGGGGTATGTAGTCGCCGCCCGAAGCGTCGACACCGAAATGGGACTGGAGGGACGTGCCGGACGGTGCCTTTACCCGCGCACGCACTCGGTAGGCGTGGCCGCTCTTGAACGTCGACCCGGATAGATCCAGATACGCCCCGACGTAGTTGCTCGTTCCGGTCACGATGGCCAGGCCACGTGCGCCGGTGAACCCATCGGCAGTGGTCGATGTCGCCGAGGTTGAGGCGGCACCGGTGAACCAACCGGTGGAGTTCTTGGACCAACCGTCCGCTCCGCTCTCGAAGCTGTTGAACCACAGCCGCGCTGTTGTGGACCTGTCGAAATGATCGATCGTCTTGGTCTGCCGGCCGGCAGCGTCGTAGAGGTGCTTCGTCCAAACCTCCGCGCCCACGGTCGCGGTCGGCCTGGACACCATGTCAACCTGCCCGGACGGTCGATAAACCGTAGACAGCCAAGTGCTGTCGGGACGCGTGACCTTGGTGATTCGGTCCAGCGCGTCGTAAATAGTGGATGTGACATTGCCCAGAGCGTCCGTAACCGAGATGACCCGGTCCGCGGCGTCGTAGCGCGTCGTTGTCGTTACGTTCTGAGAGCCGTTGCTGGCGCCTCCGGAAACGTAGTTGAGCACCTCGCGGACGGTCTTGCCGGCGAGGTCGTACCACGTCAGCGTGATCTTTCCGTAGGCATCGGTAACCGCTGACGCGCGGCCGTTCATGTCGACCGACGTGATCGTGTTGCACTTGACTGTTGGCGAGGTCTCCGGGCAGTTGGGCGAAGAGCCCGAAGTCGGGACGATCGGACCGGCCGAGCCAACGACCATGCCGGCCGCGCCGTAGTAGGTCGTGGTAGTGCGACCGTTGCTGGTCCCGTTCGGGTACGAGGTTTCTGAGGTGACGTTCCCGAGGAGGTCGTAAGCCGTGTCGCTGGTCGCGTCGGAGACGCCCGCGTCACTGACCTGCCGGGTCACCTGGCCGAACTGGTCGTACGTAAATGTCGTGCGGACGTTGTTGACGCCGGACGTGCCGGAGCCGCCGCTGGTCCAGTTCGCGTAGCTGGAGGTCAGGCGGCCCACGCCGTCGTACACGGAGTGCGTGACGACGCCGGCGTAGTCGGTCTCATCCACCCGGTTTCCGAACCAGTCGTAAGTCGTCGACTGGGTACGCGACAGAGGATCCTGCTCGCTGAGCAACTGGCCGATCGCGTCGTAGGAGGTAAAGGACGTCGTGTTGCCGAGCGGGTCGGCGACAGAGGCGACATCCGTCTTGTTTGAGGCGTATGTCGTGGTCTCCGTGATCCCGTCGGGGTCGGTGGTGACCAGCCCACGTCCCCAGGCGTCGTAGGTCTGGGACGTAACCACGTTCTGGTCGGCCGTGGAGGGCTGGCCGGACACGAAGTTCGCGGTCACGGAGGTGACGAAGATCT
>JBBDRY010000140.1:0-34889 GCA_040905225.1 Chloroflexota bacterium
GCGGCGGCCGCCACCCGATCGATGTTGAAACCCGGGATCTCCGCCAGACGCCGCACGCTCACTGTCGCCTCCCGTGTTCTCTAGTGCAGGATCTGGGACAGGAACTGCTTGGTTCGCTCCTGCTCGGGAGCGCCGAAGATCTGCGAAGGCGGCCCCTGCTCGACGATGACGCCTTCGTCGATGAACACCATGCGGTCCGCGACCGCCCGGGCGAAACCCATCTCGTGCGAGACGCACAGCATGGTCATGCCTGACCCGGCAAGCTCACGCATGACCTCGAGCACCTCGTTGATCATCTCCGGGTCGAGCGCCGAGGTCGGCTCGTCGAAGAGCATGATCTTGGGCTGCATCGCCAGCGCACGGGCAATCGCGACGCGTTGCTGCTGACCACCGGACAGCTGGGCGGGGTGCTTGTGCGCTTGCTCCGGAATGCCCACCCGCTCCAGCAGCTCCATCGCCTTCTGGTCGGCCTTAGCGCGCGGCCAGCGGCGTACGCGGATCGGGCCGAGGGTGACGTTCTGCAGCGCGGTCAGATGCGGGAACAGGTTGAAGGACTGGAAGACCATGCCGATCTCGCTGCGGATCGCTGCGATGTTGCGGATGTCGCTCGTCAGCTCGATTCCGTCGACGAAGATGTCGCCGCGCTGGTGCTCTTCGAGGCGGTTGATGGTGCGGATGAAGGTCGACTTGCCCGAGCCCGACGGACCGAAGATCACGATCACCTCGCCGCTCTTGACCGTGAGGTCGATGCCGCGCAGGACGTGAAGCTGTCCGAACCACTTGTGTACGTCGCGGCACACGATGATGTCGGAGCGGGTCACATCGGGCGTCTGGCCTGGCACCAGCGGTTGATCTGTCACCTGCGGTTGATCTGTCACCTGGCCCTCATCTCTTGCCCACACCCATCTGCGCCTCCAGTCGGTAGCTGGCCTGCGACATGGCGTAGCACAGCACAAAGAACACGACTGTAATAAACGCATAAATCTCGAGGCGCGCGCCGGCCCATTGTGGGTTAGCGAGGACGGCGTTGCCGATGCCCAGCAGCTCCAGCAGGCCACCGCCGGCGATGGCCACCAACGTGGTGTCCTTGAGCAGGCTGATGAAAAGGCCGACGTTGGCTGGGATGACCGCGCGCAGCGCCTGCGGCAGGACAACGTACACATTGCGTTGGAATGCGTTGAGGCCGATCGCGTCGGATGCCTCCAGCTGTCCGGCTGGTATCGCCTGTAGGCCGCCGCGTACGTTTTCCGCAACGTAGGCCGCTGAAAAGAGCGTGATGCCTCCTACCGCGCGCACGACAGCGTCGATGCGAACTTCGCCGGGCAGGAATAGCGGCAGCATGATCGCCGCCATGAACAGGATCGTGACCAGCGGCACCCCGCGGACGACCTCGATGTACGCCGTGCTCATCAGCCTGATCGCGGGCAGGTTGCTGCGCCGGCCGAGTGCTAGGACTACCCCGAAGGGGAAGGACAGAAGTATTCCGGCGATAGCGAGCAGGAAAGTCAGCAGGAGGCCTCCCCAGAACCGCGTCGGGACGACCGATAGCGGCGTCCCTCCGACACCCTGGAGTAGGACCACTGCGACCGGGACGTAGACCAGCGTCGCAAGCGTGAGGTGCCGTCGCGACACTGGCCAGCGCAGACCGACAAAGAAGGCTAGCCAGACCAATGTCGCGTTCACCAGTAGCGCGCCGGCGACGTGCAGCCCGAGCCCGGAACCTAGTGCCAGCAGGCCCAACATGGCCTGGCCGGCCGCCAGCCAGTTGGCCAGCGTGCGGATCGCGCCGCCACCGATCGCCGACGCCAAGCCGGCGAGGACTGAAAGAAGGACCAGCGCGAGCCAGACCCGCCATGCTTCCTCGAACGGATACTGCCCGATCAGTAACAGGCGCAGGTTGTCGGTGACGACTCCCCATCGTGCGTTCAGGACCCACTGGATGACGAGCGCGGCGAGCATGGCGAGCAGGGCCCCCAGGACCACCGTGAAGATCGTGCTCGGCCACGACCCAAATAGGTTCTGGCGCAGCCACGCCGATGGACCAACCGTGTCCGGCGGAGGCGGCAGACCTCCCGCGCGCAGTTCGACGTCAGCGCTCAAGGACCTGCACCCGGCGGTTGTAGATGTTCATGAAGAGCGAAGTGATGAGGCTGATCGCTAGGTACGTGGCCATCACCAGGACGATTACTGACACCGGCTGGCCGGTTTGGTTTGCCATCGTCTTGCTGACGCTGAAGAGGTCGCCGAAGCCGACCGCGATTGCCAGGCTCGAGTTCTTGGCAAGGTTCAGGTACTGACTGGTCAGGGGCGGCACGATCACGCGCAGAGCCTGTGGGAACACGACTAGCCGCAGCGTTTGCATCGGTGTCAGCCCCAGCGAATAGGCCGCCTCGAGCTGTCCCCGCCTGACAGCCTGGATGCCACCACGGACGACCTCGCCGATGAATGCGGCGGTGTAGACGACGAGACCAGTTATCAGCGCCGTCAGCTCGGGCGACAGCGTGAGGCCGCCGACGAAGTTGAAGCGGTCACGTGTCGGCAGCTCCAACGCGACCGGTCCGCCGCTGATCAGCCAGCCAACGACCGCCAGGCCGATCAGCAGAAGGAGGCCAAACAGCCGCGCGTGTCGCACCGGCCGGCCTGCCGCCTCCCTGCGACCAGCGAACTTGAAGGCAACGACTAGGAAGATGATGCCGGCGGCGATGAAGCCAAGCCAGAGCCCAAAGCCGGGCTGCAGGTCTGGCCGGGGAACGAACAGGCCACGCTGGGACAAAAAGATAGAGCCGGGCAGCGATATCGCCTCGCTAACAGCGGGTAGTTGGAGCAGGACGGCATAGATCAGCACGAGCTGGACGAGGAGCGGGGTGTTGCGCATGACCTCCACGTATCCCGCCGCCAATCGATTTACGAGCCAGTTCTGAGACAGCCGCGCGACGCCAGTGATGATGCCGAGGATGGTGGCAAGCAATATTCCGATGAGGCTGACGAGCAGCGTGTTGGCCAGGCCGACCAGGAACGCGCGGCCGTAGCTCTCCGTCGCGCGATACGGGATGAGGGTCTCACCGATCTCGAAGCCGGCGGTCGTGGAGAGGAAGCCGAAGCCGAAGCTCAGGTTGGTGTCGCGCATGTTGGCGACGAGGTTGCTCCAAAGCCACCAGCCCACGAGGACGACGAGCAGTCCGGCAAGCAGCTGTGCGAGGAGGCGCAGGACACGGACGTCTCGCCACGGCGGTGGCGCCGCCTGGCGATGCAGCGATGGTTCGGAGGTCATCGCGACCTGGGGCCGGTGGTCGTGGCGCTACTGAATGCCGGGGCCGGCTACCCGCCCCCGGCACAGGGATTGCCTAGCGGTAGGGAGGCGCGTAGAGCAGGCCGCCGTCCGTCCATTGCTGGTTCGGGCCGCGGGCGAGGTTGAGTGGCGTGTTCGGGCCGAGACTCCGGTCGTAGATCTCGCCGTAGTTACCCACGGCAGTGGTCATCGTCACGACCCAGTCGTCATCGAGGCCGAGATCAGCGGCAAGGCTGCCAGCCTCGGGCTGGACTCCGAGAAGCCGTCGCACCACCGGATCGGCGCTGCTGGATGCTAACTGGGCCACATTCTGGCTCGTGATGTCGAGCTCCTCAGTGGTGAAGGTGGCGAAGACGACCCACTTCACGACGTCGAACCAATCATCGTCCCCGGACGGCACGACGGGCCCGAGAGGCTCCTTCGACATTACGACCTCGAGCAGCACATGGTCAGCAGGGGTGGCAAACGCGGAGCGTCGGCCGACCAGCTGCGAGCGGTCGCTCGTAACGGCGTCGCAGCGGCCCTCGATATAGGCCGAGTAGGTGGCGTCGATGTCATCGAAGACGAGCGGTGTGAATTCAATGGCGCGGGCGGCCATCTGGTCGGTCAGGTTCAGCTGGGTCGTAGTACCTGTCTGGACGCAGATCGTCGCGCCTGCCAGCTCCTCGAGCGTCGTCGCTTCGTTCTGCGTCGTGTTGACCATCATCCCCTGGCCGTCATAGAACGTCGTTGGGCCGAAGTTGCCCCAGGTCGCATCGCGGCCAGAGGTCCACGTCGTGTTCCGGATCAGCACATCGATCTCGCCCGCCTGAAGGGCAGTGCTACGCGCTTCGGCGCTCAGCGGACGGAACTCGACCTTGTTCGCGTCGCCCAGCACCGCAGCCGCCACTGCACGGCAATAGTCGGCATCGAAGCCGGACCACGTATTGCTGGCCTGGTCCAGGAAGCTGAACCCGGGCAAGCCGCCGTTGACTCCGCATATCAGCTGGTCGCGGCTCTTCACCGCAGCCAATCGGGCACCGACCGGCGCAGAGGTTGCGGCTGCGCTACCCGCGGGCGACGCCGTCGGCGGTGGCGCCGAGGTGCAGGCACCCACGACGACCAATCCGAGGGCCAGGGCAATAAATACCGATCTGGACATCTTTCCTCCTCAGTCCATGATCACCATGCCGCCCCGTCAGCGGGGCCGCTGGGCGATTGGCGAATCCTACTCGGCGCTGGCCACTCCGAGCGCTACGTTTGGACCGGCCCCGCGCGGCTCCTTGCCCTTTGGCCAGTAGAGCTCCTTCTTGATCTGTTCCTCCGGGAAGCCACGCTCCAGGAGCAGCTGGTCGACGGCCGTGATCATGTCCGGGTTGCCGCATATGTAGGCAATCGAGTTCTGGGGCGTCAGGCCGAGCTCGTCGTAGACCTCGGGGACGATGGCCTCGACGCGACCGGCTCGGCCCATCCAGCCCGCGTTATCGGGCGCGCTCGGGCGCGAGACGCTGGGCACGTAGCTGAGCGGATAGGTTGCGTCGGCCAGCCACACCTCGAGCAACTCGCGGTAGCCGAGGTCGTACTCGTACGAGGCGCCGTGCAGGACGATCACGGGCCGCGGCCTACCGTCGATGAGCATCGTCTTCATCATCGAGATGAAGGGAGCGATGCCCGTGCCGCTGCTGATGAAGACGTGCTGGCGGTCATCTTCCGGCTCGAGAACGAACTTGCCCTTCGGGCCGCGCAGGCTCATCCCGTGGCCCTCCGGCAGGCGCCAGAGCAGTGGAGTGAACATGCCGCCATTGACCAGCCGGATGTAGAACTCGTAGCCGTCGGCCATCTCGCGTGGCGAGCTAGCCACCGAATACGGTCGCTGGATCAGCTTCCCGTTCGACTCGCAGCCGATGGTCAGGTATTGCCCCGGCTCGAAATCGAGCGGCTCGTCGGCTGAGACCCAGAAGAAGCCGAGCGACTCCGTCAGGTCGATCCGCCGCGTGAGCCGTGCGTTGTAGTGCACCGACTCAGCCGCGATTGGGCGCTCTTCGAGCGCAATGTCCGTCATCGCGGAGGATGGTAGCGGCAGGCGGCTCGATAGAGTCAGCCTCGGATTGAAGCCGCCCGGCGCACGGGCTACGCTGGCACACTGGCGACAGGCCGCATCCTGCCGCGCGCGGCACCGAACAGTTAGCCCTGGAGGCAGCGTGGATCGCGACCACGAACAACGGGCACCGACGGTGGCGGCCGTCCTGTTCGTCCTGGTTGCGCTCGGATGCGGCGCGGCTCCGACCGCCACGCCGTTGCCGTCAACAGCACTGGCGCAGCCAGCAGCCTTGGAATGCGAGACGGAATCATTTCCGTGCGTCTTCGCAGACGTTCCGGCGAACGTGCGTGCCGAGACGGAGCGGCTCGCTGACGAGGCCGTCAGGCTCGTCAATGACGGCGCCAGCAACGACGAGCTGGTGGCGTGGCTCGACTCCGAGGAGAGCGTCGCCGAGGTCGAGGGAGACTCGGATGCAGTTCGCTTCCGGCCCGTTGGCGGCCGCGGCGTCTGGATCATCCGGGGCGCCCCGTTGGCTCCTTCTTCGAGAGGCCTCGCGGCTGACGCGTTGGCGTAAACGGGCGGGGCGGACTCCGGTATGGCGCTCGGGGAGACCAGCCAGACGGTCACCGGCGAGGGTCGGTCCGAGCGGCGGGCCCTGGTTCTATCGGCGTATCGATGGGACTCCGGCGGCATCGTCGAGGTAATGCAGACCTGTTCGGGCGACTACGCGTACCTGACCGGCCCGTACTCCACCCGCGCCCGGGGCATCTTCATTAACGTCTACTCAGACGAGGCGCGCCCCGTCGTCGGCGACCGGATCTTCGGTACTAGCCTCTCCGCCTACGGCGACAGCACCTTCGACATCTCCAGGATCGAGTAAGAGTTCAGCGATCCAGCTGCTGCCCGGGGGCCACGGATACAATCGGCCGCCCCAGAACCGCCCAGAACGCCCGAGGGATCCCGATGACCGACGCCCCGACGCTGCCTGCCGAGCGCGCCATGGACCGCACCGGCGACCGACCGCACAAGGCGGCCAAGCGCTACATCTATGCCTTCGGCGGCGGGCGGGCGGAGGGCGACGCGACGATGCGCGACGTGCTCGGCGGGAAGGGCGCGGGCCTCGCCGAGATGACCAATGCCGGCCTGCCCGTGCCGCCTGGCTTCACCATCACGACCGAGGCGTGCAACGACTACTTTGCGGCCGGCGAGCGTCTCCCCGAAGGCCTGTGGGACGACGTGCTCGGAGCCATAAAGCAGGTTGAGGCTGAGACCGGCAAGGGCTTCGGCAATGCCGCCAACCCTCTCCTTGTCAGCGTCCGATCGGGCGCCAAGTTCTCGATGCCCGGAATCATGGACACGGTCCTCAATCTGGGACTGAACGAGGAGACGCTGCACGGCCTCGTCGCGCTGACGGGCAATGAGCGCTTCGGCTGGGACGCATACCGCCGGTTCATCCAGATGTTCGGCCGGATCGTCATGGACGTCGAGGGTGCCAAATTCGACGAGGCGCTGGAGCACGCAAAAAAGGCCCGCGGCCTTACCCAGGACACCGATCTGGATGCCGCGGCCCTGCGCGAGCTCGTCGGCGAGTTCGACGCGATGGTACCCGGCGGCGCGCCTGGTTCCCGCGCTTGTACCGGGTGTACTCTCGTCCCGCAGGTGCAGGTCGCGCACGACCTCCGCTGCAGGAGGGATACGCCATGGGTGGCACCGCGCGGGTTCGCGCCGGCACGCGCATGCGGACGGCCGTCACCGTGCGGCCGCGCGCATCCAGGCCGCGGCTTGCTTCATCGATCGTGTGCGTGCTCGTCCTGGCTGTTGGCGCCTGCGCCCCCGAGGCACGCGTCGACCCGAACGCATCGGGGACGGCGACGGCCGTCGAGACTGGTGCCGCGCCGACCGGGCGCCCGCGCCCCAGCCCGAGCGACGCCGGCAACCGCCCTGATCCCGCGGGAGAGGACCTGACCGCGAACCTGCTGGAGAAGGAGAAGGACGGCGAGTGGACACGCGGCGAGGGCCTCGTCGCGACGCTGCGCCTTCTCACCGGCGAAGCGCGCGCCGCCGACGTGCTCCGCGTCCCGGATATGCAGCCGTCCGAGGCGACCGGGATCGTCGCGCTCGCGCGCGAGTACGTGCGCGCCCACGCGGACGACGCCGCGGCGCGTGCGGAGATCGAGCGACTGCTCTCGTTCCTGGTGTTCTCCGACGAGCAGCTCACGGCGATGAGCAGGCCTTCGACGACAGCGTTCGACGCGCGCGATCTCGCGGATGGTGCGTTGACCGCTGAGCTCCTGGGTACCGGGCCAGAGGACTGCACCAAGTTCTTCGGGGGGTACAAGATCGCGCCTGTCAGCTCGTGCCTCGAGGTGAGGGTGCTGACGATCGCCGGAAAGCCGTACCGGATCTTTCGACCGGCGCGGCCGCTCCCGACGGCGGGTTGGACGGAGCAGCACGTCGACCTGCTGGAGCAGGGTGTGCGTGAGGCGGTGCCCGTGCTGTCGTCGCTCGGCAAAGTGCCTGCAGCGAATCTTGTGTTCCACGTCCAGGCGAACGCGCAAGCACTGATGTCGGCGACTCCCGTGCCGGGGAAGCCGTGCGGCATCTCGATCTACCCGTCGGCGCAGAAGCGGACCGGAGCGGACTTCCGGCAGGTCGTCGCGCACGAGTTGGCGCACTGTTTCCAGACCGAGACGTTCCCGGCGCAGAACTTCGACTACGGCGTCACCCGGTGGCGTGAGGAGGGTCTGGCGGACCATCTGAGCGATCTCGTCTATCCATCCAACAACCTTGAGTGGAAATTCCTTCCGACGCTCAAGGCACAAGAGCTCTCGACGTCGCTATTGGACCGCGCGTACACGAACTTCCTGTGGTTCCAGTACCTCGCCAACAGACTCGGTAGGGGTCGTTTGTTGGAGTTGATCGGCTCCTTGCCGACCTCCGGCGGCCGCACGGAGCAGGCGGACGCGATGGCCGCGTGGCCTGACGTGGAAGCGCTCTACCACGACTTCGTGCGTCGCTACACCGACGGCACGATCAGGGACACGAGCGGAGCGTTCATCCCGACCGTGCCCGCGTCGATCACGGTCGCGTTCGGCGATGCGTTCAAGCCCCTCATCGATGAACCCGTGCTGCCGTTCGCCGTCCTGCGCTACGCCCTCAGCCCTGACGAGGGGAAGCGAGCGGTGGTCGCGACCTCGGGTGCGGACCGCACGGTCGCGGCGCGCTCGCCCAGCGCAAAGGACTGGCGCGATCTCCCTGCCACGATGCCCGAGAGCTGCGAGTCGACGGGGCCGCTGATCGTCATCGCGACGAATACCAGACACCCGTTCGTGGGCCAGTTCCGTGTCGATGTGACCTCGATCGAGGACTCCGACTGCCCGACCCCGGAGCCGGCGCCGGCTGTCCCGGCAACGGGCACCGTGTGGCGCGGGCACTTTACCGAACGAAGGGAGCTGTTCGCCGCCGGCAGCAATGTCTGGGAAGTGGCCGAGGCCGACGTCACGTTGACGCTAGATCCGCCCAGCGTCGGGGACGGCACGCTCTATTACAACCCGACCGGTGGCACCTTCACATACTCGGTGAGCGGGACGGTCATCGGTTTATTTGGATGCACGCACACGCTCTCGCCCGTCGAATTCCCGATCACGCCGGACATGGAAACCATCTGGGGCGGGCTGAGGATCGACACTTCGACGAATCCGCCCACGTTCGGAGGGATACTGCACCTGTCCCCCGGCTTCGTCGAGGTAATGGGGACCTGCCCGGCCACCAGCGTGTTCCAGAGCGGCCCGTACTCCATCCGTGCCTCGGGCCACTACACCTTGGGCGACTCAGAGGAGGCGCGCCCTGTCGTCGGCGATCGGATCTCCGGTACTTACCTCGACGGCCGCAGCGAGATAACGTTCGACATCTCGAGGGTCGAGTAGCGCCGCGACGAACTCACTTGGGCCATAGATACAATCGGGCGACCAGAAGCCGTCCGCCGAGTGACCGGCGTTCCCAGCACGCCCCGAGGACTTCCGATGACGCAAACACCCACGATGCCTGCCGAGCGCGCCCACCGCTCCGCCAAGCGCTACATCTACGCGTGGGGCGCGGGGAACGCAGAGGGCGACGCGTCGATGCGCGACCTGCTCGGCGGCAAGGGAGCAGGCCTGGCTGAGATGACGAAAGCCGGACTCCCGGTGCCGCCCGGGTTCACCATCACGACCGAGGCGTGCAACGACTATTTCGCCGCGGGCGAGCGGCTGCCCGAGGGGCTGTGGGACGACGTTCTCGAGGCCATCCGCCGGGTGGAGGAGGAGGCGGGCAAGGGGTTTGGCGACGCGGCGAACCCACTCCTCGTGAGCGTGCGGTCGGGCGCCAAGTTCTCGATGCCGGGGATGATGGACACGGTCCTCAACCTGGGCCTCAACGAGGAAACGCTTCACGGCCTCGTCGCGCTGACCGGTAACGAGCGGTTCGGCTGGGACGCGTACCGGCGTTTCATCCAGATGTTCGGCCGGATCGTGATGGACGTGGACCCGAAGTTCTTTGACGAGGCCCTCGACGCCGCCAAGGAGAAACGCGGCGCCAAGCAGGACACGGATTTCGACGCAGATGCCCTGCGGGAGGTCGTCGGCGAGTTCAAGCAGATTGTCGAGCGCGAGACCGGCCGCGACTTCCCGACCGATCCGATCGAGCAGCTGGACCTTGCCATCAAGGCCGTTTTCGCCTCGTGGTTCGGCAAGCGCGCCCACGACTACCGCGAGTACAACAAGATCGCCCACGACCTCGGCACGGCGGTCAACGTCGTGACGATGGTCTTCGGCAACCTGGGCGACGACTCGGGCACCGGCGTGGCATTCACGCGCGACCCGAACACGGGCGACAAGCAGCTCTTCGGCGAGTACCTGACCAACGCCCAGGGCGAGGACGTTGTAGCCGGCATCCGCACGCCGCTCGCGATCGCCCAGATGCGCGAGCAGATGCCCGAGATCTACAGGCAGTTCGAGGAGATCGCCGGACGGCTCGAGCGGCACTACCGCGACATGCAGGATCTCGAGTTCACGATCGAGCGCGGCCGCCTCTACATGTTGCAGACGCGGAGCGGGAAACGTACGGCGGCGGCGGCGGTCCGGATCGCGGCGGACATGGTCGACGAGGGCATCATCACCGAGAGAGAAGCGCTGGCCCGGATCGAGCCCGCGCACGTCGACCAGCTGCTGCGCGACCAGTTCGATCCGAGCGCGCGGCAGAGCGCACAGCGCATCACGGCCGGGCTGAACGCATCACCCGGGGCGGCCGTCGGCAAGGCGGTGTTCAACGCCGACCGGGCCTTCGAGATGGCGCAGCAGGGCGAGAAGGTCATCCTCGTCCGGATCGAGACGTCACCGGACGACTTCCATGGCATGGCCGCCGCGCAGGGAGTGCTGACCGCGCGCGGCGGTGCGACCTCGCACGCGGCAGTGGTCGCGCGGCAGATCGGCAAGCCATGCGTCGCCGGGTGCGCGTCGCTGATCATCGACTACGCCACGAAGTCCGCGCGCGTCAACGGCCTCGGCTTCAGTGAAGGAGAGTGGATCAGTCTCGACGGGACCACCGGCGAGGTCTTCGTCGGCGCCCTGAAGACCACGCAGGCGCGCTTCGAGGACCAGGCCGAGCTCCAGAAGGTTCTCGAGTGGGCCGACCGAGCTCGCCGCCTGCAGGTTTGGACGAACGCCGACAAGCCCGAAGAGGCCGCCATGGCACGTCGCTACGGCGCGCAGGGCATCGGGCTGTGCCGCACTGAGCACATGTTCCGCGAGGGGGAGCGGCTGGACATCGTCCGCGACGCGATCCTCGTTGCGTTCCAGGCCACCCGTGCGAAGGAGAAGCGCGATGCCGGCGGCACGCTGAGCGAGGAAGACGCAACAGTAATTGCCCGTTTCGACGATGCGCTCGGGAAGCTCGAGAAGCTCCAGCAGGGGGACTTCGAGGGCATCTTCGAGGCAATGGATGGCCTGCCCGTCGTCGTGCGGCTGATCGATCCGCCGCTCCACGAGTTTCTCCCCAACCACTCCGAGGTCCTGGTCGAGGTCACGCGGATGGAGGCGACGGGCGTCGCCAAGGACGATCCGAAGTACCTCGAGGCGAAGGAGCTGCTGCGCGCGATCGACGCGCTAAAGGAGCAGAACCCGATGCTCGGACTGCGCGGCATCCGACTCGGCCTGATGATCCCCGACCTGATCAAGATGCAGACGCGGGCGATCCTGAATGCCGCGATCGCGCGCAAGAAGGCCGGCGGCGATCCGCACCCAGAGATCATGATTCCGCTGGTCGGCCACGTTAACGAGCTTGCCGCCACGCGGGCCATCCTCGACGTCGAGGCGAAAGCCGTCCAGGAAGCCGCCGGAGTTGAGGTCGACTTCAAGTTCGGCACGATGATCGAGGTGCCCCGCGGGGCACTGACCGCCGACGAGATCGCGCCCCACGCCGAGTTCTTCAGCTTCGGCACCAATGACATGACGCAGATGGCATTCGGGTACAGCCGCGACGATGCCGAGGGCGGCTTCCTGCTCAACTATGTCGAGCGCGGGATCCTGCCAGCGAACCCGTTCCAGACACTCGACGTCTCGGGCGTCGGCCAGCTGGTGCGGACAGCCGTAGAGAAGGGCCGCGCGGCACGGCCGGGCCTGGAGATCGGCGTATGCGGTGAGCACGGGGGCGATCCGGCGTCGATAGCGTTCTTCCACGAGGTCGGCCTCGACTACGTCAGCTGTTCGCCCTATCGCGTGCCGGTGGCCCGACTTGCAGCGGCGCAGGCCGCCCTATCCGGTGCTGCCGAGCGAGACAAATAGGACAGCCTCGCGGGAGCTGCGTGAGAGGCGCCTGATGGTCAGGGCTTAGACTCAGGACTGGAAATCTCCGTGTCGGGGGACGTCTTTGGCGTCAAGAGTCGATCAGGTTCAGTTCGCCACGTCCGGCTCGCCGGGTTTTGCGTGGCGCAGGCTCGGCTTCTGGTTCGGCCTGACCCTGCTCGCGGTCGCCCTTTTTGGGGCTGCATTCGCGCTGGGCTATTCGAAGATGCACGAGGGCACTGTTCTGCCTGGCGTGCAGGTGGCCGGGGTAGATCTCGCCGGCCTTGACCGCAAGGCAGCCGAGAGACGGTTGCGCCAGGTCCTGCCCGATCTGTCGACGGGCACTCTCAGCGTGCGCGTAGGCGCGCTGGACACGTCAATCCGGTATGCGGAGATCGACAGGGACTACGACTTCGATTTCATGCTCGGGCAGGCCTTCAGCCTCGGACGCGGCGGCAACTTCATAGATCAGCTGCACGAGCAGGTTGCTCTGCTCCAGAACGGCGCCTCAATCGAGCCCGTGATGTCATTCAACGGCGAGGAGTTGACCCAGCGCGTTGCCGAGCTCGCGTACGCCGCCCAGGTGCCGGTCGTCGACGCGGCAATCACGCGGGAGAACGGCCACTATGTCGCCTCTGTCGCCAGTGCCGGAACGGCGATCGACGTCCAGAGCGTCGTGACCGAGGCAATGACAGCGGTCAACAACCTGTCGGCCGCCGACACCCAGGTCGTCGTCGAGGGCACGACGGTCGTACCTCAGGTTTCGACCGATACGGCCCAGGGCGCTGCGGCGGCAGCCGAGCGCGTCATCGCGACTGGCTTGACGGTTTCCGGCGCCGACCTGTCCGTGACCATAGATCCGCAGGTCATCGGCGGCTGGATTCACCTCGACGAGCTCGGCGTGGGCCAGTGGCATCTGGCGATCGAGCAGGAACCGATCTCTGAGTTCGTTGCGACATACGGACAGGAGGCGGAGACGCCACCGACCAATGCCACGTTCACGCTGCGCGGCAATGACGTGGACGTCGTGCCGAGTGAGCTTGGCCGAGCCGTCGACGTCGACCCGACGGCGGCGAGCATCCTTGATGCGTTACAGGCGCGCGCCGAGGGACGCCCAGAGGCTGTCGCGACCCTTTCCCTGGTGCCCATTGAGCCAACGCTGTCGACCAGCGAGGCACGCGCAATCGCCCCCCGCGTCAGGAAGCTCTCCGAGTGGACGACTGGGTACACACCCGGTCTGGCAAACGGCAATGGCATCAATATCCAGATCCCCACGTCCATCCTGAACGGCCAGGTCGTGGAGCCGGGGGCACAGTTCGATTTCATCAAGGCCATCGGACCGGTCACCAGCCCGCCCTATGAGAATGGTGGTGCGCTCATCAACGGGCGGATCGAGGAACTTGGGGCCATCGGCGGCGGGATGTGCTCGGTGTCGACCACTTTGTTCAACGCCGCCCTCCGGTTTGGTCTGCCCATATGGGCGCGCGACAACCACAGCCTGTACATCAGTCGCTACCCGATGGGTCTCGATGCCACCGTCTGGTCGTCAGGTGCCCGGAACCGCCAGACCATGGGCTTTATCAACGACACGGGCTACCCGCTCGTCGTCAAGGGCATCAATTCGGCAGGAGCCGTCACGTTCCAGCTCTGGGGCGTCGACGACGGACGCACTGTCCAGCTGTCCGAGGCCCGGATCGAGAACATCAGCCCACCCGAGTACACGCTCGTCGAATACACGAACGAACTGACGCCCGGTCGTCGCGTCAAGGTCAATGACGCATACGACGCTTTCGATACGTGGGTGACGCGAACCGTTCGCAACCGGGCCGGCGAGGTGATCATCGAGGAAACCTATCGCTCGCACTACAAGAAACTGCCGGCCTACTACCGAGTTGGTCGCTCGGAGGGGGATCCACGGAACGGCAGGGTGGTTCGCGCACCGCGCTAGTCGAACCGTAGACAGAAATGTTTGAGCCCCGGCCTTTCAGCCGGGGCTCTGGTTACTCCGCTTGGGCCGAAGCTAGGCGCGGCGTCGGCTGAAGCAGTCGTCGCAGAAGACCGGCTTGCCACTGGTGGGCCGGAAGGGAACCATCGCGGTCTTGCCGCAGTTCGAGCAAGTGGCCTCGAACATCTCACGCGGTCGGCGCTCGCGGAAGCCACCCGCCCCCGCGCCATACCCGCCGCCACCCATTGACGACGAGTCGCTGCCGCCCATCTGGGCCTTGCGCGCAGCGCGGCAGCTGCGACACCGTCGTGGATCGGAAAAGCCCCGATCCGTGTAGAACTGCTGCTCGCTCGCAGTGAAGACGAACTCCTGACCGCAATCGGCACAGGTGAGCGTCCTATCGGCGTTCATCAAAGAACGACACTCCTTCTCGAGCCGGATTTCGCGACGTTTTCTCGCGAGATCCGTGAGAGGAGTGTCGTGGTACCGGCGCCTATTTATCCCGTTTCGACGGGCTTTCTCCGCCCGCATCCTAACCGACGCGGCAGCCGGATTGTGATGAGTCTGTGAACAGCGGTCAATAGTCGAATTTGGACCAGCGCCCGGTACGCCCAGGCTTCGGTACGGGGAAGCGCGGCGGCGCCGATAGACTCGGGTCAGTCGTGGCCAGCACTCCAGCGGCAGATGACGGGACGGGCGAGCGCAGCGCGACTCGGCTGATTGCCGAGGGCGTCCTCGATGGCGAGCTCGCAGGACTGTTGTGGTCGCTGCTGGAGGGTGGCGTGCCGCTGGTCGTCGCCACGCGTCACGGAGAAGCGGCCGCGACGGAAGTACGTTCGGCATTCGCTGCGCTCGTCGGTTCGGGCCACGCGACCGCGGACGGCGCGCTGCCGGGGGGCACCGTTCACGCGGACTCGCTCGAGGACCTGATGCGCTTCAGCGGCGCCGAGCACCTGGACGACGTCCCCGATGAGGCGCGTGATCTCGGTGTCGTGCTCGTGCTCGGCCGGGCCACTCCGGGCGAGCCGCTTCGCCTAGTCCGGGCTCATTACGTGCGTCCGATAGAGCGCGACGCGGCGGGACACATCCAGCGGCGCCCGCCGGCGCTCCTCAGCGCCTGGGATGAGCAGGCCGCCCGGCTCGACCATTTCTTCTGGGCAATCACCGACGAGCTGGCCACGCGCGTCGGGAGCGACGCGCACGACTTCGACGTTGCGCACCGCCGACGCGTCCGCTTGCTCAACGACCTTGCGGCGGCGCGGGTGTTTGAGGCTGACGAGATCCGTCGCCACATCGAGCGCGCCGCACTCGTCGAGGCTGGCACCAGGGGAGCCGCACAGGCTGATGCGCCAAACTGAGGTGACGATGACGACCACCGATGAGCGGCGGCCACAGACGCTCGCCGAGTTGCGCGCGACGGGCTACCTCAGGCGCAGCGTCAAGGAAGAGTTGCGCGACAACCTCCTCCGCCAGCTGGCCTCGGAGCAGCCTGTCTTCCCAGGCATCGTCGGCTATGACGAGAGCGTCATCCCGGCGATCGAAAACGCGATCCTGGCCGGTCACGACATCTGCTTCCTGGGCGAGCGCGGCCAGGCCAAGACGCGGCTGGCAAGGCTGCTCGTCGGCCTGCTGGACGAGGTCATCCCCGTCGTTACCGGGGGTGAGCTGAACGACGACCCGTTGGCTCCGGCGAGCCCATATGCACGAGAGCTGGTCGCGGCCGAGGCTGACCAGACGCCCATCGACTGGCTGCCGCGCGACCGCCGTTACACGGAGAAGCTGGCCACGCCCGACATCACGATCGCGGACCTGATCGGCGAGGTGGATCCGATCAAGGTGGCAGAGGGCCGCTACCTGGCAGACGCGTCGACCATCCACTTCGGCCTCGTGCCGCGCGCCAACCGCGGGATCTTCGCGATCAATGAGCTGCCCGATCTCGCCGAGCGCATCCAGGTCGGACTGCTGAACGTGCTCGAGGAGCGCGACGTGCAGGTGCGCGGCTACACGATCCGGCTGCCACTCGACCTGTTCGTGGTGGTCAGCGCGAATCCCGAGGACTACACCAGCCGCGGCCGCATCATCACGCCGCTCAAGGACCGGCTCGGCTCACAGATCAGGACGCATTACCCACGCACCATCGAGGACGAGATCGAGATCATGCTCCAGGAGCGGACGCCGCTCAGCGGCGACGGCGTCCCGCGACTCGTTGAGCCGCGCTTCATGCTCGAGCTGATCGCGGAGCTGACCCAGCTGGCCCGCCGCTCCCCGGAGGTAAGCCAGCGCTCCGGAGTCAGCGTGCGCGTCAGCATCGCCAACCTCGAGACGCTCGGGGCCAGCGCGGTCAAGCGCGCGGTGCGACTGGGTGAGTCGGAGGCCGCGCCGCGTATCAGCGACCTACCCGCTCTGGTGGCCTCCACCGCGGGCAAAGTCGAGCTCGAGACGCTCGGCGACGAGACGCCCGAGGACCGCATCGTCGATCGTCTCGCAACCCGTGCAATCCACAACGTGTTCGCGCGCCTGGTCGACATCGACCAGTTGGACGACGTTGTCGATGCGTTCGACGAAGGCTTGGTGCTGGAGACCGGTGAGTTGGCGCCCGTGGCCGGCTATGAGAATTGGATGCGGCAAGCGCCGGGGCTTGAGGCTGTCGTCAGGTCGCTCGGTGCGACCGATTCACCTGCGGCACTTGCGTCGGCGGTCGAGTTCGTCCTCGAGGGACTGCACCTCAACCGCCGGCTCAACAAGGATCGAATAGGCGCCGGAGCACGCTACCGGCGCTAGCGCGAGTACCCCCCGAGTATGCTGATTCTGTGGGCTTGGACGCACCGGAATTTCAGCGACCGCCCTCTCGCGTTGAGCGCGGCTCGTTCCGCTACGCGCGGTGGGACGGCAGCCAGCGCCTGGACGAACTATCGGCACACGACGTCCTGGCCGAGCTGTCCGATGACCTGCTGGCCGAGTCCGATCTGAGCGCCGCCCTGGCCCGCCTCCTGAACCGTGGACTGCGTGGGGAGCCGGGCCGTTTCGATCGCCTACCTGGGCTGAACGACCTGCTCCGCCGTCTCGGCGCCGCGCGCGAGCAGCTGCTCGCGCGCTACCAACTGGGCGACGTGTTGGCCGACATCCGCCGGGAGCTGGACGAAATCGTCTCCGCCGAACGTCGGACCGTGGAGCGCCGCCTTGCTGCGCCGGCCGATGGCGATCAGGCGGATCTCCAGGAGCTTGCCGCAGCACTCGCCGGCCGCCGCCAGAAGCAGCTCGAGTCGATGCCCGAAGACGTCGCGGGCCGCATTCGTGCTCTGTCGGATTACGACTTCATGGAGCCGGATGCTCGAGAGCGTTTCGACGCCTTGATGGATCGGTTGGGTCGCCAGGTGCTCGACGCACACTTTGCGGGTCTCTCCGACGCAATCCGAAACGTCACGCCGGAGGGCCTAGCGGCCAACCGCGAGATGGTCAGGGAGCTCAACTCGCTGCTCCAGGAGCGGCTTGCCGGTGGCGAACCGGACGTATCGGAATTCCTCGGACGCTTCGGCGAGGTTTTCCCGGGCGCCAAGACGCTCGACGACATCATCGAGCAGCTCGCCGCGCGGATGGCGCAGATGCAGTCCCTGATGGCCTCGCTCAGTCCTGAGCAGCGCCAGGAGCTCCAGGACATGATGGACGCGCTGCTGCGCGACGATCGGCTGCGGTGGGACCTGGCTCAGCTTGCTGCGACGCTCGACCAACTGCTGCCCGATGGATTGGGCCAGCGCATTGACTTCCACGGCGCCGAAGAGCTGACGCTCGAGGGGGCGCTGGCCCAGCTTGGCCAGCTGCGTCGGCTCGAGCAGCTCACCGATCAGATCGGCGAAGTGGGGTCGCCGGCCGCGCTCGACGAGATAGATCCGGATGAGCTGGCGGAGTTCCTTGACCGCGATGCCGCAGAGGAGCTCCGAGCATTACAGAGCGTGAGCCGCGCGCTCGAGCAGGCTGGATACGCGGAGCGCAACGGGAATCGGCTGACGCTGACCCCGCGCGGCGCCCGGCGTGTGGGACAGAACGTGCTTGATGAGCTGTTCGCGAGGCTGCGCCGCGACGACTTCGGCGGCCACGGCCGGCGCGCGACGGGCGCCCTCGGCGAGCGTGGCGACGGCAGCAGGGCGTACGACTTTGGCCGTCCCTTCGATCTGCATCTCGGCCGAACACTGGCCAACGCGCTGGCGCGCGGCGAGAGGGCACCGAACGTCAAACTCGTGCCCGCCGACTTCGAGATTCACGACGTCGAGGACACGACCCGCGCGGCCACCGTGCTTCTCGTCGACATGAGCCGCTCGATGCTGTTGCGCGGCTGCTTCCTGGCCGCCAAGAAGGTCGCGATGGCGCTCGACATGCTCATCCGAACGCGCTATCCGCACGATGAGCTGCACGTTGTCGGTTTTGCCTATTACGCGCGCGAGATCGCGCCGTCAGCCCTCGCGTCCCTGTCCTGGCACGGTTACGAGTACGGCACGAACCTCCAGCACGGCCTGATGCTCGCCCGGCAGCTGCTCGGGCGGAGCCACGCGGCGAATCGCTCGGTGGTCGTGATCACGGACGGGGAGCCGACCGCACATTTCGAGGGCGGCCAGGTGGAATTCAGCTACCCGCCGACGCGACAGACGGTGCGCGAGACGCTGCGCGAGGTGGCCCGATGCACTCGCGACGGCATAACCATCAACACGTTCATGCTGGAGCGCTCGCGGGCATTGGCCGAATTCGTCGAGCGCATGACGCGCCTCAATCGTGGCCGCGCGTTCTTCGCCACGCCCGAACGGCTGGGCGAGTACGTGCTGGTTGACTACGTCGGGCGGCGCAGCCGGATCTAGCCCGATTGTTAGCCTCCCGCGACGGCCGGAATGATGTGGACGACCGCCGTCGGTCCGATCGCCGCGTCGAGGGCTCGCTCACGCTCGCCATCGATGAAGACGTTGATGTGCTCGCGGATCTGAGGTCCGGCCTCGCACAAGCGGTCGCGCATGCCGGGCCAATCCCTGTCCAGCCGCCCTACGAGCTCGTCGAGCGTGGCTGCCTGAAGGTCCACTCGTCTCGGGGGTGGATTAGTGAAGAGCGTGACCAGCGAGCGAGGTAGGTGGACCGTCGCCATCACTTAGGCGACGACGAAGCCTCGACCGACCATACGGGAGGCAGGAAGTCGGCCACCAGCTGCCAGCTGTCACCCTCGTCGGCGCTGCCGAATACCTGGCCGGTCGATGTGCCGAAGTACACCCCGGCCGGATCGAGCGAATCCATCGCCATGGCCTCGCGCAGGACGCCGAGGTAGGCATCGCTCTTGGGCAGGCCGTTGTCGAGGCTCTGCCAGCTTTCGCCGCGGTCGCGGCTGCGCCAGACCTGCGTGTGCCCGTCGATCATGTGGCGGCCCTTGTCGTCGCCGTTGAGCGGGATGACGTAGATGGTCGATGGGTCGTGCGGGTGCACCGCGAGCGGGAAGCCGAACTGCGACGGCAGCCCGGGCGTGATCTCCGTCCATTGGCGGCCACCGTCGTCGGAGCGGTACACGCCGCAATGGTTCTGCTGGTAGAGCACATCCGGATGCGCCGGATGCAGGCCCATCTTGTGCACGCACTGGCCGAATTCGGGCGGGTCGCCTGGCACGAAATCGGCGCGCACGCCGCGATTTCGTGTCTCCCAGGTCTGGCCGCCGTCGGTGGTCTCGAACGCTCCGACGGCCGAGATGCCCACCCACATCCGATCGGCATCGGTTGGATGGGGCATGATCGAATGCAGGCACAGGCCGCCGTTGCCCGGCTGCCATTCCGGCATCGAAGGGTGCTCACGGAGGCCGGCCACGTGATTCCATGTCTCGCCGAGATCGTCGCTTCGGAACAGGCCAGCGGGCTCGACGCCGGCGTACAGAGTGCCGTTCGAGGGCGTCAGGTTCCAGATCGTGGTGATCTTCGGCCCGTCGTCACCATAGGTCAGGCCGGCGCTCGATTGCGACCAGCTGGCGCCGTCATCCTCGCTGCGCCAGACCGACGGGCCGTACCAGGCGTTGCCGCCGGCCGCATACAACACACCGTCGGTGTTGCGGACCAGATGGTGGATGGGCCACGTCTCGCAGAACGGACCGCGCACACGCCAATCACGCCGTTGCCCGTCGCTCTCGAGGATGAAGGCACCTTTCTTGGTGCCGATGAGGAGTTCGACCGGCGCTGTCACCCCCTCACTTTATCGCGCCGGCTGCCTGCGGCGGCGCGATAACTTTTCAGAGATGCATGGCGCCGGCCGGCGCCGATCTCAGCGCAGCGTGCTCGAGAGCAGGATGCCGTTGGCCCAATAGAAGCCCGTGGGCCCATCTGGCAGGACGTCAAACGTTGCGCCGCCTGCATAGGGCAGGAGCTCGGCCGTTAGGACCGTGGCCCCGTCGACCAGATCCGACACGCGAAGGTCGCCAGCCGCGCGCCCATCGGCCAGGGCGTGGCCGGGCGAGACCCACAGCTCTCGACCGTCGTTGAGTACCAGGTGGACAACCCGGTGGCTGGCCGGCACGGGCGTCGATCCGGTGCGCAGCAGCGGCATTGCCACCCTGCGACCGTTTGCGTCCAGGGTCCAGACCAGGTCACCCACGCCCAGGCTCTCGACAGGAACCATGCCGTTGGGCGTGTCGATCAACGTTCCGCGCGCCAGGCAGATGGGGCAGCTGGTGAGGAAGCTGTCCTCCTGAAGCGCGACCTCGATCACTCCATGCGTGTCTATGGTGCCCGTCGTGTGAACGCCCTTGCCCAGGCCGACGTCGGTCTCCGTGATCAGGTCGAAGCCGAAACGGCCGTCGGCTGTCGGCGTCAACGCAACGGCGTTGAGCAGCTTCCAGTCGCGGTACACGGCCAGCAACTCGGAGTCGCTGAGCGCCTTGTCCGCCTCGATGCCCAGATGTCTGCGGATAGCCGCATAGGTCTGCGCGTCCTGCTCCATCTCGGGCAGTCGTTGGCGCGCCAGAACCTGCTCGTCTTCCTGGGCGATCGGGTAGAAGTCGGGATCACACCACGAGATCGGTCCGAAGCGGGCCAGCAGCGTGTATTTCAGGTCAGCCTGACCGAGCGTCGGCCCCGGAATAGGCGATGGGATTGGTGCAGGTGCGCCGCCAGTGGAGCAGGCAGCAAGAACGAGGGCGGCTCCGAGAAGACCGAGTGAGCCGAATCGGTGGTGAGGGTTCATGAGCGCATGACGCCTTTCAGAGCCCTGAGTTCCGCGGGCGCGGCCTTCCGCTTACGATTCGGTCGTCCAGCCCATCAGGAGACGTCCTTAATGCCCCAGCCTGTCGTTGCTCAATCGGTCGCCGAGCTCATGGGCAACATCGAATCGAGCGCGCACGTGGAGGCCGGCCGGCTGGTTGTCGACGACGAAGGAGCGTTTCGCACCGATGGCGTCTGGACCACAGTCTGGTCGGCAACTTTCAGCGAGGACCCGGGCGTCGTCGAGGTCGCGCGCTGGTTGATCTGGGAGGCATCGCAGACCCTTGGGGCGCCCTCCTCGAGCATTCATGAGCTGTACATGGCGCGCGGGCGAGGAGAGGTGAGCGGGTTCACCGTGCCGGCCGTCAACCTGCGCACCCAGGTCTTCGACAAGGCCGCAGCGATGTGCCGGGCCGCGGATTCGATCGACGCTGGCGCGATCATCTTCGAGCTCGCCCGAAGCGAGCAGGAATACACCTTCCAACGGCCTGGGGAGTACATCACCAGTGTGCTGGCGGGATGCATCTCCGCCGGTTGGAGCGGGCCCGTCTTCGTGCAGGGCGATCACTACCAGTTCAACGCGGCCAAGTACGCGGTCGACCCTGACGCCACCACGGAGGCCATCCGCAAGGCGTCCCGCGATGCCATCGGTGTGGGCTACGGAAACATCGATATCGACTCGTCCACACTGGTCGATCTGTCGCAGCCGACTGTCGACGAGCAGCAGCGCGTCAACTACGAGCGCGCCGCGGAGATCTCGGCGCTCATCCGTGAGGTCGAGCCGGCGGAGATGGCCGTCAGCATCGGCGGCGAGATCGGCGAGGTGGGCAAGCAGAACTCGACGGAGGAGGAGCTGCGCGCTTACCTCAACGGCTATCGAGCGACCCTCGACGGATTGGCCGGCCCGGAGGCAGATGGCCTGTCGAAGGTCAGCGTTCAGACGGGCACCAGCCACGGCGGCGTGCCGCTACCGGGTGGCGGGGTTGCCGAGGTTGCGCTCGACTTCGGGACGCTCGAACGACTGTCGGTGGTCGCGCGCGAGCACGGCCTTGCGGGAGCCGTTCAGCACGGCGCGTCGACGCTCCCGGACGAGCTCTTCCACCGCTTTCCGCAGATCGAGACAGCCGAGATTCATCTGGCGACGGGCTTCCAGAATCTGCTCTACGAACATCCGGCCTTCCCGGCAGACCTGCTGCGGGAGATCGAGGAGTGGTGCCGGGCCAACCTCGCCGACGAGCGCAGTCCCGGCGAGACCGACGACGTCTTCCTCTACAAGACGCGCAAGAAGGCGCTCGGCCCGTTCAAGCGCCAGCTATGGGAGCTGCCCACCAAGGACGAGATCCTGGCCGATCAGGAGCGCAAGTTCCGGTTCCTCTTCGAGCAGCTGCGCGTCGGCGGTTCTCGGGCGATGGTCGAGCGACACGTCCCCGCCCCACGCCGCTCGCGACCGGCGCCCGCCGCGTTGACCGAGATGGAGGCCTCGCCGGCCTGAATCACTCGGTGCCGTAAACTGGCAGCGAAGAGCATTCCACGATTGACGAACGAGGTTTCCCCGTGGCCATTGGCCGTGCGATTACGGCGCCGGGCCAGCTTGGGCTGGTCCAATCCTTCCTGAACACGATTGATCTCGAAACCGGCCGCGACGACCTCGCTGACCTTGCCGCTGCCCAGGGCTGGCTGGCTGGCCGCCGGCTCATTTCGCCGGGCACCGAGTACGACGAGGCCGATCGACGGCGATTGGTCGAGGTCCGCCGAGCACTGCACGGCCTGGTGGCTGCCAACGGCGGCGGCGGAGTCCAGCGCCGCGCGGTCACGACACTGAACGAAGCAGCCCGACGCGTCCGGCTGGGAGTGCGGCTGCACCCCGAGGACGGTTATCGATTGATGGCCGAAGGCGTGGGCATCGACCGACCCATCGGCGAGCTGCTTATCAGCGTCACTGCCTCCATGGCGGCCGGTTCATGGAGCCGTCTCAAGATCTGCGCCAACGACGCCTGCCAGGAGGCGTTCTTCGACAGCTCGAAGAATCGGTCGGCCCGGTGGTGCTCGATGGCCAGGTGCGGCAATCGCATGAAGGGCAGGGCGTACCGGAACCGCCAGGTCGGTAGGTCGACCGGCTCCCAATCGGGCACGAGCTCCAGTCGCGAACGCGCCGAAGCGGCGAGCTGAGCGAGCCCGGATGCTGAACGAAGCCGCGATCTTTGAGGCGCTGAGCCATGTCCAGGAGCCCGAGCTCGGACGCGACATCGTGAGCCTGAACATGGTCAAGGACGTCGCGATCACGAACTCGGATATCTCCCTGAAGATCGAGTTGACCACCCCGGCATGCCCGCTCAAGGACGAGATCGAGCACAACGTTAACGCCGCCCTCAGCGAGATCGGGGCGAACGAGGTGACGATCATCTGGGGCGCGATGGTCCGTCGAGCCCAGCCCGCGCAGGCGCAGCAGCTGCTGCCGGGCGTGAAGAACATCATTGCCGTGGCGTCGGGCAAGGGCGGTGTCGGCAAGACGACTGTGAGTGCCAACCTCGCCGTGGCGCTCGCCCTGGAGGGTGCCAGCGTCGGCCTGCTCGACGCCGATATCACCGGCCCCAACGTGCCGATGATGCTCGGAGTCGAAGGGGCCCCGACCGCGAGCGCCGATGGCAAGATCACGCCCCTTGAGCGCTATGGGGTCAAGGTCATCAGCATCCAGTTCTTCGTGCCCGAAGGCCAGCCGATCGTGTGGCGCGGTCCGCTCGTCGGCGGCGCGATCCAACAGTTCCTGCGCGATGTCGACTGGGGTGAGCTCGACTACCTGGTGATCGACCTGCCACCGGGGACTTCAGACGCGCAGCTGACGCTCGCCCAGGCGGTGCCCATAAGCGCGGCGCTGCTGGTTACCACGCCGCAGGACGTGGCCGTCCTGGATGTCTCGAAGGCGCTGGCCATGTTCCGCCGCCTGTCCGTACCGGTGATGGGCGTCGTCGAGAACATGAGCACCTTCGTCTGCCCGCACTGCGGCGAGGTAACCGAGATCTTCGGCCGAGGCGGCGGCCAGAAGTTCGCCGAGCGCAACGAGCTCGAGTACTTCGGCGCCGTCCCGATCGACGTCAAGGTCCGCCAGGGCGGCGATGCCGGGGTGCCGGCTGTCGCTCAGCGCGAGCCTGGTGTCGCCGCCGAGGTTCTGCGAGCGCTGGCTCGCACGGTTGCCGCGCGAATGAGCGTGCGCGCCGCCCAGGCAGCGCCGGCGATCACGATCAGCTAGCGCCCTGCTGCGCTCGGCGGAACGAGTTGAGGTCAGGCCACTCCGAGCCACAGGCCAGGCAGCCGATTCCCGGCGGAGTGTCCGGTGACGGGTCGCCCATGCCAATGAGCTCGGCGTAGGGCTGGACACCCAGTACGTCGACCGTCGGAAAACGGAGCAGCGTCAGCTGACGTTCTCCGCAAACGGGACACGCTTCCTTCGAACGCGTGTCGTCAGCCGCGTCCATCACTCAACGCTCGCGCGGTCGCCCAACATCTGCCACAGCACCGAGCAGGCCGAGAGCGCCGCGCGCCGCCGGCCGTCCTCGCCACCCAGGAACGCGACGCGTTGCTCCTCGGTCACCCCGTCAGACGTCGCGACGGCCACGCGTACGTGCGTGTCGCCGCGTGCATCACGCGCATAGAGCGCCAGTCCGATGTCGGCGTGCCCAAGCTCGCGTACCCGTTCCGCGTAATGGCCCAGGTCCGTGGCCGCGTGGGTAACGTCGGCCGGAGCGCGCACGAGCTCCCCGAACAGCAGGTAATCGGCGTCGCCCAGCAGCGCCTGTAGCTGTCCCGCGGTACCGAACTCGACCGTGGCGAGGGTCCGGCCGTCCAATCGTGCCGCCAGCGCATCTGCCCAGGTCTGGTCACCTTCGGCGAACACGTACTGACCAACTCTCTCGCGCAGCAGGCCGACCATCGCGTCCACCTTCCGGGCCGCTTCGGATCGGTCGGCCGACTCCGCCGAAACGACGACGTCAACGGCGTCAACGCGCGCGTAGGTCGCGACCTGGGGCGACGGTGCGCGGAGGATGTCCTCGCCGATCAGGTCGACGAGCGCGGACTCACCCACCCCGCTCAGGCGCAGCGTCTGTGCCACGCGTGTGACCCCCAGGCGTCCCTGCTCGAGACGGGGGAGCGCCTCGTCGCGCCACATCGGCCACATCTCACGCGGAGGTCCGGGCAGGGCAACGATCAGGCGACCATCCGGCCGCTCGACATACCAACCCGGTGCCGAGCCGCGCTTGTTGGGCAGAGCGGTTGCGCCGTCAATGAGCCAGGCCTGCTTGCGGTTCGCGTCGGGCATCTCTATCCCCCGCCGCTCGAACAGCCCGCGCAGCCAGGCTTCCAGCCCAGGGTCGACCCTCGGCTCCACACCACACGCTGCCGCGATTGCCTCACGCGTCAGGTCGTCCGGGGTTGGACCGAGCCCACCGGTCGACACGACAAGGTCCGCGCGCTCCAGCGCCTCCGTGAACGCCGCCGTTACCGCGTTGAGGTCATCGGGGAGGGCGACGGTCTGGCGCACCCTGACGCCGAGCTGCGTGAGCTCCCTGGCCAGCTCGCCCGAGTTCGTGTCCCGCGTCGTGCCAGTGGTTAACTCCGTTCCCACAGCCAGGATCACGGCGTGTTCGATTGGCCTCATCGCAAGGCACGTTAACGGCTCCACTTACGCCGTGTCCGCATCCGCGTCCGCGTTGGCCGTGGCAGTTGACGACAGGTGGTCTATTCTGTTAGCAATCTATTGCCGAGAGTGCTAACGGCGATCGCCGGCTCCGCCCGCATGACGCGGCAGTCGCGACGCGAAAGACACAGCCACAGACGAGAGAGGACGCCGATCCATCATGGCCAAGCTGATCACCTACGATGAGGACGCTCGCGCGTCGATGAAGCGCGGCATGGACGCGCTCGCAGATGCCGTAAAGACGACGCTCGGGCCCAAGGGCCGCAACGTCGCGCTGGACAAGAAGTACGGCGCACCCACGGTCACCCATGACGGTGTCACGGTTGCTCGCGACATCGAGCTGGACGATCCGTTCGAGAACATGGGCGCTCAGCTGCTCAAGGAAGCCGCGACCAAGACCGAAGACGTCGCTGGCGACGGCACCACCACCGCGACCGTGCTCGCCCAGGCCATCGTCCACGAGGGCCTCAAGAACGTCGCCTCGGGCGCGAACCCGATGCAGATGAAGATCGGCATCGACAAGGCCGCCGCGGCCGTTGCCGAGGCCATCCGCAAGGCGGCCACGCCCGTCAAGGGCCACGACGACATCGCCCAGGTCGCGACCGTCAGCGCCGCGGACAAGGAGATCGGCAACCTCATCGCCGACGTCATGGACAAGGTCGGCAAGGACGGCGTGATCACGGTCGAGGAGTCGAAGACGATGGCCTTCGAGACCGAGTACGTCGAGGGCATGCAGTTCGACCGTGGCTACACGAGCGCGTATTTCGTGACCGACACGAACCGGATGGAGGCGGTCCTGGAGGATCCCTACCTGCTGATCACCGACAAGAAGATCAGCGCGATTGCGGACATCCTGCCCACCCTGGAGAAAATGCTCCAGACAGGCAAGAAGGACCTGCTCATCATCGCCGAGGACGTCGACGGCGAGGCACTCTCGACGCTGGTCGTGAACAAGCTGCGCGGCGTGCTCAACGTACTCGCCGTCAAGGCCCCCGGCTTCGGCGATCGGCGCAAGGAGATGCTGCGCGACATCGCGATCCTGGCCGGCGGCACGGTCATCAGCGAGGAGCTCGGGCGGAAGCTCGACTCGGTCGGCATAGAGGACCTCGGGCGGGCGCGGCGCATCGTCGCGAACAAGGACAACACCACGATCATCGAGGGCCGCGGTTCGCCGTCGGAGATCGCCGCGCGGATCAAGCAGATCAAGGCGCAGATCGAGGACACCACGTCCGACTACGACAAGGAGAAGCTCCAGGAGCGCATGGCCAAGCTGTCAGGCGGCGTTGCCATCATCAAGGTCGGCGCGGGGACCGAGACCGAGCTCAAGGAGAAGAAGCACCGCGTGGAGGACGCCCTTTCGGCCACCCGCTCGGCAGTCGAGGAGGGGATCGTCCCCGGTGGCGGCGTCGCGTTGATCAACGCACAGTCAGCGCTCGACAAGGTCAAGCTCGAGGGCGATGCCGCGATCGGTGTGGAGATCCTCCGCAAGGCGCTCGAGGAGCCGCTCCGCCAGCTGGCCGAGAACGCCGGCCTCAATGGCGCGGTGGTGCTCGAGAACGTCCGTCGACGGTCAGCCGAATCGAAGAGCAAGACGCTCGGGTACGACGTCATTGCCGACGAGTACACGGACATGCTCAAGCGCGGGATCGTCGATCCGGCGAAGGTGACACGGTCGGCCGTCGAGAACGCCGCCTCGATCGGCGGCATGGTGCTGACGACCGAGGTGATGATCACCGACAAGCCGGAGCCCAGGTCCGCCATGCCGGCAATGCCGCCCGGAGGCATGGGCGACTTCTAGGTCACTGCAACGGGAGCGGTACCTCTCGGCGCTTGACGGTACTGCTCCGCCCACCTGAGCATGGTCAGCGATGCACGGCTTCGAGGCGTCTGGTTTCGCCGAGTTCGACCGCATGGCCATTCTTTTTCGGCGTACGCGTGAGCTGCTCGACATGGTGACGGCCACGGGGGAGCTTCCCGACGGCGCGACGGAAATGCTGGCGCGAGAGACGCTGCCCCACGTCGAGGACATAGAGGAAGGCTTTCGCGTCTCGCTTCGCGCGAGCACTGCCGGGCTGTCGGAGCTCCGTGCCCTGGTGGCGCGCGCGGGCGTGAGCACCATTGACCCTGCGTCTGCCGCGGAGCAGCGCGCGGCGCTGATCGAGACGATGCACGATCTGGCGCGCTCCGGCGGCGCCCAGCACGAGATCCTGCCCGCGCCGGTGCGATGCCTGGCCGCGCTCCAACACGCCAGGCTGGTCTTCGCCCTGCTGCCGCAGACCTCGGCGCAGGACGTGCATTACCCGATCGGACGGCGCACGTACGCCGACATCTCCGCACCGCGCGGCGCCGGCCAGCTCGCCGAGCGAATCGAGGAGCTGGAGCGAAGCCTGTGGGCGGTCGCAACACACCACGCCCCGCGACCGTCCGACAGCAGTTACCGGCGGACGTACGGTTTCTTCGACACGGCCGCGCGAATAAGCGGCAATCGGTTCCGGGCCGGCTAACTAGGTGGCAGATCCACGGAGCGGCAATCCTGACGACGTGCGCGGCAGCGTGCGGGGAGGCGCGCCGGCGACCGTCCTCGAGCAGTTCGGACGGACCAGGTCGTCATTCTCTCGGCTGGTCAGTGCACACATCGGGCTGCTTAAGGCCGAGATCGCCGAGATCGTCGATCAGATCAAGCTCATCGGGACCCTGGCCGGCGTCGCCCTGGCCGTCCTGCTGTTCGTCGGCAACATGCTCTACGTCGGCGGCTTCCTGTTCGTGGGCGAATGGCTGTTCGGATCCATGGGCTGGGGCCTGGCCCACGGCATCCTGTTCGGCCTTGCACTCGTCGTCGTGCTCATGCTCGGCATCCTGGGCGCAGGCAAAGGCAGCGCCTTCGTGGCATTCCTACTGGCGGTGGCGCTGATCGTGGGCCTCGCCCTGCTGACCGGCTCCAACGTCGCGTACAACTCGGCCTCCAGCGTCGCCACGACGCTGCCGTCGCCCATCAACAGCGCCGCAGCCGCATCGCTGATTGCCGGAGCCGTGATCGGCGCACTCGTCTTCGCCGTGCTGCTGTGGCGGATTGCCGGCGGCGCCGGTGCTATCGGCGGGCTTGTCGTCGGCGCAATCCTGGGTCTGCCGATCGGCTGGCTCATCGGAGGCGCGTCGTGGACGTGGCCGCCCGCAGTGGGTTTCTCGGTCACGATCGGCCTCATAGCCTGGCCAATCCTGGCCGCGGCGCTGGCCATCCCGGGTCTGGACGTCGGCCAGCGGTTCGGGCGCCTATACCCGCAACAGTCGATCGAAGCAGCTAACGAAACCAAGGCATGGCTGGAGGAGCAATGGCGCAGTCGGCAGCCGAAGCTCGGCAGGAAGTAGAGAACGCGCGGCGCGGCGTCGAGAAAGAGCTCGACAGTCTCGGCACCGCGACACGAGCAGCAATCGACATACCGGCCAAGGTTCGGCGCAACCCGGTCCGCACGGTTGGTCTGGCCACAGGTGCCGCGTTCCTGTTCCTGGGCGGGCCCAAGCGGGTCGCAAAGGCGGCCGAAGCACGTTTCTTCCCGCGTCGGGTCGAGAAGCGCGACCGCGCGTTGCCCAAGGACGTCCAGGCGACGCTCGCCAGGCTGGAGCCGGAGGATCGCGAGAAGGTCGAGGCGCATCTCGAGCGGGACTTCGCTGCTTACCTGAACCGCGAGCATCCCAAGGAGCCGGCCAACGCACGCCAGTCCGTGTGGAAGACATACGACCTGCTGCTCGGCGTGGTTGGCCTGGCCGCGGCCCGCGAGATGGCCAAGAAACTCTTCGAGATCCCCAAGGAAGTGCGCGTCGAGGAGATCCAGGAAGAGACAGAGGCGCTCGCCGAGGCGGACACCAAGATCGCCCAGGCGGAGAGGAAGACCGCGGCTGCCAAGCGCGGCACGGCCTAGTCCCGCGCCGCCCGGCGCCGCTGACGCCGCGGGCGAAGTGTCGCTGAAAGGCACCTGAAACGTCACGGCCGACGGCTTGCGCCTTGGCTGACCCCCGGACAGAGCCAGCCTAGAAGCGGGGTCGGTCGCGTGCCATTGCGTCAGGCGACCTCGTACAGACCAAGAAGTTCTGACACGCGGACATTTCGGGCGCAATAGGTCTCAGTCTGCGAGTGGCAGTTGGGGCACAAAAGACGGAGATTCTCGCGTCGGTTGTCATTCGGCCGGCCGTTGATGTGGTCGATCTCGAGCGTGAGGGCGGAATCGTGCCACTGATCCAAGCCGCAGATTTCGCACCGAAACGGTCGATCAATCTCGCCGAGGGCACGCCGAAGTTTCGCTGCACGGGTTCGCGGCGCGAGGTCTGGCTTCTCAACGAGTATCTCGGATGCCGACTTTTTTGCCGGGCCACCGAGGTGGGCAGATCCTTGGTTGCGACGCCCACCGAGGAAGTGAGAAGTGTCCAGCCCAAAGGTGCGGATCTGCTTCGAGATGTGTGTGTGGCTGCCGCCGGACTGTCGCATCTCGAGAAGTCGCAAGACTTCGGCGACGGAGAACGCTCGGGCTACGATCGGTTGCAACAATTCTCGCGTATAGCGCCGCCGTGCCATGATAGCAATATAGCACAAACGTTCGGAAATCGTCTTGTGGGCGAGGTCGGATTCGAACCGACACGTCGCTCACGCGACACCAGTTCCTAAAACTGGCGCGGCTACCTTTACGCCACTCGCCCGAGTCGAGTTTATCGAGCGCGCCGCATCCGTCGACGAGCCTAGGTCGTCACCTGGTCGGCGAGGCGGGTCGTGTCGACCACGCCGCGGACATTGAGACCGTTGTCGCTTATCCATGCCTCCTGGAGCTGCCACCCATCCGAGGGAGCAGGCTGGAGCAGTGGCACCGCGCCGTCACCGGTACCGGGGAACAGCACCAGGGCACCTCCGCGCACTTCCAGGCGTGCGTCTGCCGACACGCCATGGACCGTCACCCTGACCACGTCGTTGCTGAACTCGACGCTGTTCAGGCGCAGGCCCTCGCGTTCGGCGGCAAAGCGGATCAGCGCCTCGGTTTCGGTAGCCGTGAGGCGAGCAGTGGTGCGGGCCTCACCGGCCTCGCCTGTGACGCGAATCGAACCCAGCGTGAGCGTCTGGCCGCCGCTGGTCACGCTGATGTTTTGAAGCTCGCCCTCCACGGTGCCCCACGTTCGGTCGAAGAACGACACGTCCCCCAGCGTGAGATCGAGCGATCCGATGCCTGCCGGTGACAGGTCCACGTCGCCCGCGACGATGTGGAGATTGCGCGCCCGGCCTATTAGCAGCGACGGATCGAAGAGGTCGACGCTCACGCGCAGGCTGTCCGAGCGCAGGCCCATGTCGCGCACCATCTGCGTGAGGATGGGCGTCGCCAGCAGGGGCACGACCACGAGTCCGAGGAAAGCCACGAGCACACAGAACAGCGCGAGGAACCTGAGGAAACCGCCCACGCCCCTATACTCGACGCTTCCGATGATCAATGCCGAAAGCGGCCAGATGAAGGTGACCACGCGCCCCGCGGAGCGAAGCTCCGTTGTCCTCGAGGTGGAGTTCCCACCCGAGCGAGTGCGTCGATCGGTCGAAGAGTCCGTCCGCCACCTAGCGCGTCGAACCAAGGTCCCTGGCTTCCGGCCGGGCAAGGTTCCGCGCGCGATGCTCGAGCGCGAGCTTGGCATCCGGCGCGACGACCCCGACTCGCCCAACCCCCTCTACGACGATGCCAAGGAGCACCTCTTCGAGCACAGCGTGCTCGAGGCGCTCAAGGATTCCGATCTCGACGTGCTGTCCATCCCGGCCCCTGAATGGCTGAACTTCGAGGAGGGCAACGGCGCTGCCTATCGCGTGACCCTGCCGCTGCGCCCGCAGGTCAAGCTCGGCGCATACGCGGAATATCCGTTCGGGATCAGCACCGACACGATCGACAATGCTTCAGTCGACAAGGTGATCGAGCAGCTGCGCGACCAGCAGGGCTCGCTCGTGCCGGTCGAGGATCGCGGCGCGGCGACCGACGATTACGCCGTCATCCGCTTCGCCGGCAAGAGGAATGGGCAGCCCGTCGAGGGTGCGCAGAGCGACCGGATGCCGTTGATCATCGGCCGCGAGCGGTTCGTGCCCGGCTTCGAAGATCAGCTGATCGGCCTGCGCGAGGGTGGTGAGAAGACCTTCTCCCTGACGTTCCCCGAGGACTACCCCGAGAAGGACCTGGCCGGCGAGAGGGTTGAGTTCGACGTGACGCTGCTCGAGCTGCGTGAGAAGCGACTTCCTGAGGCAGACAACGAGTTCGCGCGCAGCCTCGGTTCCTACGAGGACCTGGCCGCGCTGCGCGCCGAGATTGCCAAGCGCCTCGAGCGCAACTCCCTGGATCGCGCGCGGCACGTCTTTGCCGATCGGATCATCGAGTTCGCGGTCGCCAACTCGACGCTCGAGCTGCCCGATCTGCTGATCGAGCGCGAGCTGGAGGTGATGGTCGACGAGCTGCGCGTTCGCCTGGCCGAGCAGGGCATCGGCTACGAGGAATACCTGAAGGCCACCGAGCGCGACGAAGCGAAGCTGCTGACCGACTTCCGCCCCGACGCAGAGCGGCGGGTGAAGACGCTGCTCGTTTTGT
This sequence comes from Chloroflexota bacterium, assembly GCA_040905225.1. Classification (GTDB taxonomy): domain Bacteria; phylum Chloroflexota; class Limnocylindria; order Limnocylindrales; family CSP1-4; genus JALYGJ01. Next base: position 32,570 of record JBBDRY010000140.1, read on the forward strand.
CCGAGATCGCTGAGCGGGAGGGCATCGAGGTCGGCGAGGAGGAGCTTGCCGCTGATCTGGAGCGATCACGGGAGCGCTACGCCGGCAACCCGCGCCTGGTGTCCTATTTGGAATCGGCTCGCGGCCGTGCCTACACTCGGTCCCTGTTGCGGAGATCGAAGACCGTCGAAACGCTGATAGATCGCTGGATCGACCAACATCCGGAGTTCAAGAACGTGCAGCATTTGCACGATGACGAGGCGGGACCGGCTGAAATAGCGCCGGCCGACGCCGCTGGGTCCAAGAAAGGAAGTCGTTGATGCTCGTCCCGATGGTCATCGAGAGCTCGAGTCGGGGTGAGCGCGCCTACGACATCTACAGCCGGCTGCTGAAGGACCGGATCATCTTCCTGGGCGATGCCATCGAAGATCACATGGCCAACCTCATCATCGCCCAGTTGCTGTTCCTGGAGGCCGAGGATCCGGAGCGCGACATCTCGCTGTACATAAATTCGCCCGGCGGCGTCGTAACCGCGGGGTTGGCGATCTACGACACGATGCAGTACCTGCGCGCACCTGTTTCGACCATTTGCATCGGCATGGCCGCGTCGCAGGCGGCGGTCCTGCTGGCGGCCGGCGCGAAGGGCAAGCGCTATGCGCTGCCGAACAGCCGGATCATGATCCACCAGGGGTCGGGTGGCTTCCGCGGGAACACGCCTGACGTCTTCATCCAGGTCAAGGAGCTGGAAGCGCTGATCCAGCTGAACCACGAGATCCTCGCGCGTCACACTGGACAGACGGTCGAGAAGATCAATAAGGACACCGAGCGGGACTATTTCATGTCCCCCGAAGAGGCCAAGGGTTATGGCATCATCGACGAGGTATACGCGGCACCCGACAAGTCGCTGATCAGCGAGGCCAAGTCGAAGGGCCTGCTGGGCGGCGAGGGTGCGGCAGCAGCGGAAGAAGAAAGCGGCCCGAAACCCGCCAAGGGTTGAAAGCCGGCGCCAGGTCCGGTCACCCGGGCCGAGGCGCACAATCGGAGGGTTTGCAGCCCGAATGAGCACAACGGGCAGCAAGGGCACAAAGGTTCCTTATCGCTGCAGCTTCTGTGGCAAGAGCCAGGAGCAAGTCCGCAAGCTGATCGCGGGCCAGGGCGTCTATATCTGCGACGAGTGCATCAACCTCTGCCAGGAAATCATCGAAGAGGAGATGCTCGAGACGCCGCGCGCGAAGCCGACGCAAACGAAGCTGCCCAACCCGCGCCAGATCAACTCCGCCTTGGATCAGTACGTGATATCGCAGGACCGCGCCAAGAAGGTCCTCGCCGTCGCGGTCTACAACCACTACAAGCGTGTCAGCGCTGGGAATCTGGTCGATGAGGTGGAGCTCCAGAAGTCGAACGTGATGCTCGTGGGCCCCACCGGGTCAGGCAAGACTCTGCTTGCGCAAACGTTGGCCCGGGTCCTCGATGTGCCTTTCTGCATCGCCGACGCCACCTCGCTGACCGAGGCGGGCTACGTCGGCGAGGACGTCGAGAACATCCTCCTGCGGCTGATCCAGGCGGCCGACTTCGACGTTGCGCGTGCGCAGCGCGGGATCATCTACATCGACGAGATCGACAAGATCGCGCGCAAGTCGGACAACCCATCGATCACCCGCGACGTGAGCGGGGAGGGGGTTCAGCAGGGGTTGCTGAAGATCCTCGAGGGCACAATTGCCAACGTCCCGCCACAGGGCGGCCGAAAGCACCCGCACCAGGACTTCATCCAGATCGACACCACGAACATCCTCTTCATCTGCGGCGGCGCCTTCGAGGGCCTGGACAAGATCGTCGAGGAGCGCGTGGGGAAGCGGACGATGGGCTTCGGCTCACAGGCACAGACCCCGCGCGAGAAGCGCGCTCAGATCCTGGAATTCCTGATGCCCGAGGACCTGCTCAAGTTCGGGCTGATCCCCGAGTTCGTGGGCCGTCTGCCGGTGATCGTGTCTCTCACCGCTCTGACGCAGAACGACCTGATGCGCATCCTGACGGAGCCCAAGAACGCGATCACGCGACAGTTCCAGAAGTTCCTCCAGCTCGACAAAGTGGAGCTGCACTTCACGCCCGGAGCGATTGAAGCGGCTGCCGAGCTGGCGCTCAACCGCAGAACAGGGGCACGTGCGCTGCGTTCGATCGTGGAGGAGTCGCTGCTCGAGGTGATGTTCGACATCCCCGAGCGCACCGACGTCCGCAAATGCATCATCACCGAGGAGACGATCCGCTCCGGCCGCGCGCCGCTGCTGCTCACGAAGGCCGAGATCGACCGCGGTCTTGACGAGAACAACTACTCGGAGATGCT
>JBBDRY010000140.1:34989-47601 GCA_040905225.1 Chloroflexota bacterium
CGCCGCGCCGCTGGCGATGCGGTTTAGCCGGCCCACGCTTGCTGAGCGGTGCAGCCGCCATTGCAGGGTTCGGTATCGCTGGCGGTATGCCTCCCATGCTTCGCTGAGCGCGATCCTCTTCGATAGCGTTCGTGGCGCTCCAGGCTGTGGCCGCCTATCGAAGCGTTGATGCCCTCCATGAATATTTCGTACCGATTAGACGCATAGCGCGGGCCGTGGGCCCCCGCGTCAATGTCCCACGGGGGTTCGGATGAGGGCTATGCGGTTATCTACGCTCGGCGTAAGCATGGTGGGTATGTCGGAAGAGTTAGTGACCGGGCGGGTCGGGACTGCGCGGGAGGGTAGGGTCACCGGTAATCGATCGTGATTGGGCGTGCGATCATCCAGCCGGTGAAAGCGCTTACCGAATGAACGGTCTCGGCGGATACGGCGGACGGAATCTGGCCAATCTGCTCAAGCCTGTCGGCCTGTGGAGCTTTGCTCTCCAGCGCATGGCGGCCAAGGACGAGATCGAGGCAGCGAGGCAGTTCGAGGAGATCGGCTACCCGGCAACGTGGATCCCCGAGAGCCTCGGCAGCAAGGACGTCCTCGTTCACTCCGGTCTTCTCCTGGCCAACACGACCAGGTCCGTGATCGCGACGGGCATCGCCAACATCCACGCGCGCGACGCGATGTCGATGGCCAATGGCGCGAGAGCGCTCGGCGAGGCGTATTCGAATCGGTTCGTGCTCGGGATCGGGGTGAGCCACGCGCCGTCGGTCGCCACCCGCGGCGGCGACTACGCCAATCCTCTTGCCCAGATGAATTCCTACCTCGATGCGATGGACGCGGCCCAGTACGCTGCCCCGGCTCCGGAGCAACCGGTCCCGCTGCTGCTGGCCGCCCTCGGCCCCAAGATGCTCGAGCTGGCCGCGCAGCGCGCCGACGGCGCCCATCCGTACTTCGTCCCGGTCGAACACACGGCGATGGCGCGCCGCCATCTGGGGCCGGACGCCTGTCTCGCGACCGAGGTGACCGCCGTCCTGACTACTGACGTATCAGCGGGCCGCGACATCGCGCGCGCCTTCGCCAAGCACTATCTCGTGCTGCCCAACTACGCCAATAACCTGCGGCGTCTCGGCTGGAGTGACAACGACATCGCCGGCGAGGGCAGCGATCGGCTCATTGATGCGGTCGTGGTCGTGGGCGACGTCGAAGCGATCGTCGAGCGAGTCAACGCCCACGTCGATGCTGGTGCTGACCACGTCTGCGTTCAGATCCGCGCAGAAAGGTCGAACGACCCCTCGATCGCCGCCTACAGGGAGCTCGCCGCGGCCTTCGCGCTCTAGGACTGCGGGGCGTGGCGCCCCGCGAACTCGAGCACTTTCACCCACGCGTCGGCCGCGGCGTCGGCGAACTCGGCCGCCTTGCGATCGAAGAAGGAATGTGGCGCCCCGGGATACGTCACCAGCTCGTTGTCAACGCCCGCGTCGGTCAGCGCCTGGCCGAACCCGTCGATCGCAGACTGCGGAATTCCCTGGTCGGAGCCGCCGAACAGACCCAGGACCGGCGCGCGGAACTGACCTGCCCGGGCAAGGTCGAGTGGCGCGGGCATGCCCGCGCGTCCCTGGCCTGCCGGCCCGCCGTAAAAACCGATCACTCCGGCAAGCCCGAGCTCCGGCCGAGTCCCCGTCAGGAACGCCAGCCGCCCCCCGAAACAGAAGCCGACGGTGAAAACCGAACGAACCCCGCGGGACCGCAAATGCTCTGCGGCCGCGGCAATGTCGAGGACCAGCTGCTCGTACTGCGTCTTATCCACGTGCGGCATGAACTCGAACCCTTCGCCGCGGTCGTCCGTGCGCGCCGTTCGGCCGAAATAGTCGATCGCCGTGGCGTCGATGCCGCGCTCGGCGAAACGCAACGCGAGCTCCTCGTAGAAATGGTGGAGGCCGCGGACGTCGGGGAGCAGGACGATTCCAGCGCCTGTCGGCGACTCAGCGACGGCGTCGAATGCAAGGAAGCGCGTCCCATCTGGGGCCCGCAGCTCAATCCGTTTCCCATCGACTGCCGCCCCTGCGAGCTGCGGAATCGGAGGCCGGCTATCGAGATCGTGGCACATCGACCCGATGCTACACTCGCGCCCCACGACAGCGACCGGGAGGAGTAGCACCGCTCCCACCTGAACAGAGAGTCCGGCCCGTGGCTGAAAGCCGGATCAGGAAACGCGGCGCGAACGTCAACCGAGAGTCGGGCGGCTCGCAACCGTTAGAGCGCGATGAGGGTTCTCTGGAAGATGAAGGCCGCGGGATGACTGCGGTACGCCGGGAACCGAACCAGCAGGTGGTACCACGACCCCGTTCGTCCGCTGGACGATCGGGGCGATTTGTTTTTCTGGAGGAATTCAGTCGTGGCGACCGAGACCCGCCCGACAACCGAGATGTCGCCGGTCTACAAGCCGGCAGAAGTCGAGCCGCGCATCTACCAGCGCTGGCTCGATGCCGACGTGTTCGCCCCCGACGGCGCCGGCAGCCGGGCCGACGGGTCGAAGCCGCCGTTCACGATCACACAGCCGCCACCCAACGTGACCGGAGCCCTGCACATCGGACACGCGCTGGGGTCCACGATTCAGGATGTCATGATCCGCCGCGCGCGAATGCAGGGCCACCCCGCGCTATTTGTGCCGGGGCTTGACCACGCCTCGATCGCCGCCCAGGTGGTGCTCGACCGGATCATCGCCAAGGATGGCGAGACCCGTGACTCGCTCGGCCGGGAGCGCTACCTCGAGCGGATGTGGCTGTTCATCAACGAGACGCGCGACGTCATCCTCGACCAGGAGCGCCGCCTGGGTCTGTCGGCCGACTGGGGCAGGCTCCGCTTCACGATGGACGACGACTCGGCCCGCGCTGTACGTGTGGCCTTCAAGCGCCTGTACGACGACGGCCTCGCCTACCGTGGCAAGCAGCTCGTCAACTGGTGTCCGGGGGACCAGACCAGCCTGTCGGACCTGGAGGTCGTCGCCGCGCCGACGACGGGGACGCTCTGGTACGTCAGATACCACTTTGTCGGTGATGACGGGACTTCCGATCCCACCGACACGATCACCGTCGCCACGACTCGGCCCGAGACCATCCTGGGTGACACGGCGGTGGCCGTGAACCCGGACGACGACCGCTACCGCCACGCGGTTGGCCGCAGGGTGATGATCCCGTTCGTCGACCGGATCGTGCCGGTCATCGCCGACCCGGTCGTCCAAATGGAATTCGGCACCGGAGCCGTCAAGATCACACCGGCTCACGATGCCGACGACTTCGCGACGGGCCAGCGCCACGACCTGGAAGTGATCGACGTCATGACCGATGCCGGGCGCATCAACGAGCGCGGCGGCCCATACGCCGGACTCACTCGCGAAGAAGCCCGAGAACGGATCGTCGCCGAGCTCGCAGCGCGCACAGACCTGGCCAAGGCCGTGCCGCACCAGATGATCCTCGGCCGCTGCTCGCGCAGCGACCACGTCGTGGAGCCGCGGCTGAAGACGCAGTGGTTCATCAATGTGAAGCCGATGGCGGATCGGGCGATGGCCGCCGTCCGCGAAGGCCGGACAAAGTTTGTCCCAGTGCGATTCAGCAAGGTGTTCTTCGACTGGATGGAGAACATCCACGACTGGAACGTGAGTCGCCAGCTCTGGTGGGGCCACCGCATCCCGGCCTGGTACTGCCCCGACGGGCACGTCACCGTGTCGGCCGAGAGCGACGGGCCGTCGGCCTGCGACGTTTGCGGCCGTCCAAGCGCCGAGTTGCGCCAGGAAGACGACATCTTCGACACCTGGTTTTCGAGCGGCCTGTGGCCGTTCTCGACACTCGGGTGGCCGGACGAGACGCCCGACTACACGCGCTTCTACCCCACCAGCGTGCTGGAGACCGGCTACGACATCATCTTCTTCTGGGTGGCCCGGATGATGATGCTGGGCGAGTGGCTGACCGGAGGTGAGCCGTTCCACACCGTGTACCTCCATGGCATGGTGCGCGACCCGCTCGGCGCCAAGATGGGGAAGACGAAGGGCAACGTCGTGGATCCGCTCGGCGTGATAACGGAGACAGGTGCTGATGCCCTTCGTTTCGCGCTGATCCACGGCTCCGCCGCCGGCGCCGACTCACGACTTGGACAGAGCCGAGTCGAGGGAGCGCGGAACTTCGCCAACAAGATCTGGAATGCCGCACGCTTCGTGATGAGCGCAAGACCGGACGACGTGGCGGCAGATTCCCCGCTGGGCCTCGCCGAGACCCATCTCCTGGGGCCGGCCGAGCACTGGATCCTCGATCGCTGCGAGCGTTCCATAGTCGCGGTCGAGAAGGCATACGCGGCCTTCGAGTTCGGTGAGGCCGCGCGGCTCCTCTACGACGCGATCTGGGGCGACTACTGCGACTCCTACCTGGAGCTGGCCAAGGTCGGCCTCAACGAATCGGGCGCGGCTGGCGACGACGGCGACGGAGGTGCTCGGAAGCACGCCATCTGGTCGACCCTCACCTGGGTGCTCGACCGATACCTCCGCCTGCTCCATCCGATCATGCCAATGGCCACCGAGGAGATCTGGAGCCGGCTGCCCCACCTGGCGACCGACCCGGAGCTGCTCATCGTGGCCCGATGGCCCGACGCGACCGACTCGGACTTCAAGCCCGACCAGCACCTCTCGGACGGTGTCGCCCAGCTGATCGAGACCATCACCGCCATCCGGGCGGCTCGGGCCGAGTCCGGAATCGAGGCCTCGGATTGGCTGCCGGCGCTCATCTGGCTGCCGGAAGGTGCCGGACGCGACGCGTACGCGGCGTTGGAGGCGGCCGTGGGCAGACTGGCGCGGGTGCGACCGACGCTCGTGAACTCACGCAGCGAGCTGGACGCGGAGGGCGCCCGGGGATTGGCCGTGATCACGGCCACAGGAGAGGCGCGAGTTCTGCGTTCGGACGCTGATCGCCAGCGCGAACGTGCCCGCCTGGAGAAGGAGCTGCGCGCGGTCGAGTCGCAGCTCGCAGCGGCCGAGGCGCGGCTGAGCGACCATTCGTTCGTGACCCGCGCTCCGGAGAACGTCGTTGAGCACGCGCGTCGGCGCGCGGCGGAACTGCATGAGCAGGCGGATGCCCTGCGTGCACGGCTGCAGGAGACCTGACCGGTGCCGATTCCCTTCCTTGGCCGACGTAAGCGCAAAACTCCCGCGCGCCCGGCGCCGAGGCCGACGCTTCCGCCGGATCAGCTCGAGCTCGAAGACCAGTCCCTCCGCCTGCACTATCGGGCCTTGTCCAGCCACGGCGTACGAATGCCGTCTGACCACGACGTGCCCGTGCGCCTGCCGAGCGTGCTGGAGGGGTACACGCTCTCAGAGGTCGACCTGATCGAGCCACTGCCGATCGAGTTTCAGAACGCTTCTCCCTCGATCATCCGGCCGGAGACCGCGCTTCAATGGATCAATGCTCACTACAGCCGCTCGCCGATCGCGCGGCATGCGCTGCTCATCCTGGAGTCGCTCGACGCTCTCGACCTCGCGTACGAGACGTTCGCGGTGGCGTTGCTCCATGGCGAGGTCGACGGTGAGGGGTTTCCGCGCTTCGACGCGATCGTCGGCGGCCCGGTCAGCTACTGGGACGAGAACACTGGTGAACTGATCGTGCGCATCGTGCTCGGGTGGGGCGGCGAGGGCGTCCGCGGCGACACGCAGCGCATTGCGCAGCGGATCCACTCGCGACTCCTGGGCAACCTGCTTGCCAGCCAGGGCGCGACCGAGCTCGGCCGCGTTGAGCGCCCGGTAGCCGTGGCCGGCGACGCGCCGGTGCCGTGCTCGCACTGCGGGTTCAGGGCACTCGACCGGCGCGCGCACTATTGCCCCAAGTGCGGGATGCGCACGGCCCGAGGCTGACCTGATGCCGACTTACGACTATGAGTGCCGCAATTGCGGGCACCGCGTTGAGTTGCTTCACGGCGTGAATGCGAGCGGGCCGACCGCGTGCGAAAGATGTGGCGGCCCGATGCGCAAGCTGGTGTCGACGCCGAACATCGTCTTCAAGGGCAGTGGCTGGGCCAAGAAGGACGCGCGCGACGCGCGGCCCGCATCCACGTCGGCCTCATCGTCGGGCAAGTCGGAGGTAACAGACGCCTCGGCGGTCAAGTCGAGCGAGTCGTCAGGTGCCGACTCGGGGACCAAGAAAGAATCAACGACGAAGGCGACAGAAGGCACTGGAAGCTCGTCCGGGCCCAAGGATCCCTCCGCGGGCACGTCTTCGGCCGACTGACGGCATGACGGCCGACGAACCCCAGGCCGACCTCCCAGCCGCCCCTGTGGCGCAGACCCAGACGGGCTGGCGGCGGACGCTCGACGATGCGATCCAGCGGGTCATGGGCAACGTCGTGGTGCGGACCACGCTCGGCGTGATGGACACGGCCAACCAGGCCGGAGCGCCGTTGTTTGCCCCCGCCCTGGCCTTCACAACGCTGTTCGCCGTAGTGCCGCTGCTGCTCCTGTTCGCCGGTCTGCTCGGCTGGTTGATCGAGGACGCTGTCCTGCGCTCGGCCCTGCTCGATCAGCTCGTGAGCTACTTTCCGCCTCTGGCCGACGTGATGTCGACTTCGCTGGAGGGCGTCGTGCGCGAGAGGGGCACCCTGTCGATCGTCGGACTCGTCGGACTGCTCTGGGGCTCCAGCAGCTACTACGCCGCGCTGGACGAGGTGATGCGCCGGATCTTCGGTTCGGAGCATGTCCGCGGGTTCATCTCGCAGCGACTGCGCGGAATCCTTACGGTGGCCGTGCTCGTGGGGCTCATGCTCGGGACAATCGCGTTGAGCAGCGTCTTCGCCCTCATCAGCAACCAGCTTGGCGGCGGGACAATCTGGTGGCTCGTTTTCTCGGTCGCCGCGCTGAGCGTGATGGTGCTCGTGGTCCTCGCGCTCTACCTGCTCGTGCCGGCATCACCGCCGAGCTGGCGCGCCGCCATGCCGCCGGCGATTGCCGCCGGCGTCGGCATCGGGTTGTTGACGAACCTCTTTAGCCTGCTGACACCGTGGCTGATCGGCGGTCTGCTTGCGTTCGGCATCATCGCGACCGTTTTCGGCGTGCTGATCTGGCTCAGCTTCTCGTACCAGATCCTCTTGTATGGAGCCGCCTGGGCTCGGATACGGCGAGATTCGGAGGTTCGGCGCGGCATCGCAGCCGCGGCTGCGACGCCTTTTTCGAGCTGAGGCGCGGCGCCTAGCCCTGGGCGGATCCGCACCGTCGGCAGAAATGGGCCTTGGCAGAGACGGGCAGCTCGCAATTTGAGCACGGCCTGATCGTTGGGCCGGGTCCGTCGAACAACCCCACCGGCAGCACGGGCATGCTCGCCTGCGGCGGCCGAGGCGGCGCGATGACGAATGCAGGGGGAATGTCAGGTAGGTCGAACTCGAGCCGGGGTATCGGCGCCGAGGCCGCGGGCGGATGCGGCGGCAGGATGTGGCCGAGAGGCTGGAGTGGCCGGAAGATGGGTGGCGGCGGCGGGACCGGCTCGGCCGGAGGCGCCTCGGGCTCGGCAACTACGACGACGGGCTCCTCCGCTGCGACGACGGCTGGCTCCTCGGCCGCTGCAGCGGCTGGCTCTGGTTCGGGTTCGAGGGTCCGGGCCCAATCGACTTCGGCCTCTGGCTCGGCCAAGGGCTCCTCGTCCGCGAAAACGAACTCCACTGGCCGCTCGTCCATATCTGGGACAGGAAGTTGTTCGGCCTCGGGCTCAGCGGCCATCGGCTCCGCGTCCGCGGCGACGACTTCGGCCTCGGTGATGAATGCCTCAACAAAGACCGGCTCCGCTTCCGCAAAGACGGCTTCGGCCTCGGCGACGACCGGATCGACCGTGAATGCATCCGAAATTTCGGCCTCGGTGACGAATGCCTCAACGAACACCGGCTCCGGCGTCGGTGCCTCGGGAACCCACGGGTTGATGACCGGTAGCTCTGGTTCGTGTACGTGTTCGGCGATGGGCTCGGCAGCCAAGGGCTCGGGCAGCGGCACGCACGTCTGGCAGAACCCCGCCTCGTCGTTCCAGCACGCTGGGCACGAGTAACCACGGCAGGCCAGGCAGAAGCGCAGGAGCGGCTCTTCGGCCGGCGCGGGAGGCACACTCTGGCTCACCCCAACGGCATTCAGAAACCGCTTGGCAAGCGGCAGCGAACCTGCAGCTGTTTGTTCCTCGCTCCCGTAGCGCTTGCCGCAGCGCTCGCAGAACATTTCGAAGCCGGACATCCAGCGCAAGCATGGCGCGTCGCGGCACCGCCGAGAACCCAAGCGGCAGTACCCCTACTCGCGGTAGATGGTCCCCGTCTGGCCACAGGGCAGGGTTGCGTATCGGACCTCGATCTGCGGTCTGCTGGCGTCGTCGGGCCTCAAGGCACCCTGCTGCTAGACTCCCGGACCGGATGGCAGGTCCCCTTTCCGCTGTCGAGCGGTTCTTCGAGCGTCTGTTCGAGCGGCCGGCCGCTCGACTGTTTCAAGCGCGTCTCGAACCGGTCCAGATCCAGCGCAGCCTCGAGCGCGCGATGGAGGCGGAGCGCGCAATCCAGTCGCGCAAGGCATATGCGCCGACAACCTACCGCGTGCTTGTCAACGCGTCGGATCATGCCCTTCTCGACCCGGCCAACGGATCGCTCCGCGCCGACCTGAGCGAAGCCCTTCGTCTCTATGCGCGCGCCCACGGCTATACGCTCGCCGCCCGGCCAAGCGTCGAGATCGAGCCCTCAACTGTCGTTCCGCAGGGCGACGTCAGGGTCTTTGCGGCGCCGCCGATCATCCCGGCTTCGGCCGCTACGAACGGGCATGACCGCCCGAGCCCGCCCACCTTTCAGCCTCCGCCGACCGCCGACCACCCGGCCGATTCCCAGGCCGAGGAAGACGTCGAGCCACCGTTCGACATCAGCCAGGCCACGGCCGTCTTCGCCGCGCCGATTCCGAGTGCGCCGCGCGCCGTGATGGCGATCCGCTGCCCCGGCCAGCCCGTTTCGCGCATTGCGGTCCAGCCCGGCACCATCCGACTTGGCCGATCCATCGACAACGACATCGTGCTCACCGACGAGCGCGTGTCGCGTCGCCACGGGCAGATCGGAGTACGCCACGGGATGCTCGTATACACGGACCTCGGCAGCACCAATGGCTCGTATCTGAACACTGGTCCTGTCACCGAGATCGCGCTCGGCCCCGGGGACGTCCTGCAGCTGGGTAGCTCGACGATCACGATCGAGCCCGGCTCCTAGCGCGGGCCGTCCATATGGACGTCTTCACCATCATCCTGTGGCTCCTGCGGATCGGCTTCGTGGTGCTCATCTACGTCTTCCTGTTCATGGTCGCGCGGGCGATGTGGCGCGACCTCCGCGCCGGCGTGAGCGGGGCGGGGCGGCCGCTCGGTCGGTTGGTCGTGATCTCGGCACAGGAAGGCCGTCCCTCTCCGGGCACCTCGTTTTCGCTCGACGCGGTGAACTCAATCGGGCGCGACGTAAACAATTCGATCGTCCTCGACGACTCGTTCGTCTCCGCCGATCACTCGATGCTCACCTTCCGTGGTCGAGCCTGGTACGTCGAAGATCGAGGCAGCACCAACGGGACGTGGCTCAACGGGCAGCGCGTCGAAGGCCTCCTGCCACTCGGTTACGGCGACGAGGTCCAGATAGGCCAGGTCCGGCTACGCCTCGAGCGGTCCCGCCAGGAATGAGCGGGGCATGACGACGGCCGTCAAGACGCTCCACAACATGGGCATACGGCCCCATTTCCGATGGCGCGAGCTGGGCCTGCTCGGACTGGTTGCGGGCACGCTTGCGACTGGGTGGGCGAGTCTCATCTCGTACCGCACCGGTCGCCTCGAGTTCGGCGAAGCCAGCCTCCTGCTCACGTATCTCGCATTCGTGTTCGCCATCCATGTGTGTTTCGTGATCACGGGACGGCGCATGGACCAGGTCCTTTTTCCGACGGCTGCGTTGCTCGCTGGGATATCCCTGTTGCTGATGCAGCGGCTGCCGCAGGATCTCGCGGTTCAGTCGATCGCAGGCCGAGAGCTCAGCCTGGCGGCCCTACAGCTTGTCTGGGTGCTCATCGGCTTCGTGATCCTTGCCGCGACCGCGATCTTCGTGCGCAGTGACGGCTGGCTGCGCCGCTACAAGTACACCTGGGCGGCGGCCGGCATTGGCCTGCTGCTGCTCGTGTTCCTGTTTGGCGAGGTCACCGGTGGTGCGCGCCTCACCCTGCGCATCGGGCCGCTCGCCGGTCAGCCTTCGGAGTTGCTGAAGGTCATCCTGGTGGTCTTCCTGGCCGGTTACCTGGCAGAGAACAGGGCCCTTCTGGCGCAGACCAGCACGCGCGTAGGACCGTTCAACCTGCCGCCCCTCCCGTACATGCTGCCGATGCTCGCCATGTGGGGCATCGCCCTGGCGATCGTCATCGTGCAGCGCGACCTTGGCGCAGCGCTGCTCTATTTCCTGGTCTTCCTCGCGCTGCTCTACGTGGCCACGCGACGGGCCTCGTATGTCGTGCTCGGACTCCTCATGTTCCTCGCTGGCGGTGCCGCGCTGTATGGCCTCTTTCCCCACGTGCAGGAACGGATCGACATCTGGATCGATCCATTCGCGGATCCGCAGGGCGCCGGCTACCAGATCATTCGCGCGATGTTTGCCTACGGCCGCGGAGGCATCCTCGGGACTGGACTTGGAGCAGGTCTGCCGCAGGTGGGAAGCGTGCCGTCCATTCCCGCCATCCACACAGACTTCGTGTTCGCCGCGCTGGCCGAGGAGATGGGCATGCTCGGTGCGCTCGCGATCCTCGGCCTCTATGCGCTCATCGCCCAGCGCGGCTTTCGCATCGCGGCCACCGCGGCTGATGACTTCCGAGCCCTCCTGGCCACGGGCCTCACGCTCGTCGTCGTCATCCAGGCAGCGATCATCTGCGGCGGCAACCTCCGAGTGGTGCCGCTTACCGGGATCACGCTGCCACTGATCAGCTACGGAGGCTCATCGATCCTCGTCAACGGCGCCGTAATCGGGCTGCTCCTCGCGCTGAGCGACCGTGGCGTCGAGGCGCCGCCACCGGGTTCCCGGCCGAACGTCGTTCGCCGACTCGGACGACGAGCGCGCGGCCTGGGCGGGCGAGTGGAGGAAGCTCTCTCGTGACGCGCACCGTCGGAACCGCCGCGTGACGGCTGCTCGCGTCGCGCGCCTGCGCGTCAGGATCCCCCTCCTTCGTCCCCGTCCACCCCGGCCGACCGGACCGCCCCGCGTGGCAGGCAGCCTGTTGCGGCTTTCGCTGGCCCTGGCAATCGGCTATAGCGCGCTCGCCGGAGGCCTCGTTTATTGGCAGGTACTGGAAGCTCAGCGCCTGACCACGGATCCACTCAACCCGCTCGTGCTGTCTGCTGCTCGCCAGGCACCGCGCGGCTGGATCTTCGATCGCAACGGGAACGTGCTCGCTCACAACGTCCGCGGCGGAGGCGATCCGCTGCGCGAGTACCCATATGCGATCGCGGCGTCGGTGGTCGGATATCGAAGCACCGTGTTCGGCGCCGCAGGTCTCGAGCGTACCTATGACGGGCAATTGACAGGCCTGGTCTCGCTCCGTCCGGGCGATGAGCTGTTGCGCAAGTTCAGGGACCAGCCCTACAACCCATCGGACCTGCTGACCTCGCTCGATATTGAGCTCCAGCGCGTAGCGGCCGATCTCCTGGGGGACCGGCGTGGGGCGATCGTGGCCCTCGAGCCGGCAACGGGGCGCGTGCTCGCCCTGGTCAGCAGTCCCACGTTCAACCCAAATCGGATCGTCGACCCAGACACCGCCCGTCGTTACATGGCCGACCTGCGCGAGCGCGAGGATTCGCCGCTTCTCAATCGCGCGACGCAGGGGCTGTACGTCCCAGGCTCGGTGTTCAAGATCGTCACGGCAATCGCCGGACTCGGATCTGGCGCGATAACGGCCTCGACTACATTCCCCGATCAGCCGGAGGAGTATGAGACGGGCTTCCTGGTACAGGGCTTCCGCATCCGCGACTTTCCGCGACGCGTGCAGACCGACCACCCGCTCGACTTCTACGAGGCGACCGAGGTGTCCAGCAACATCTGGTACGCCCATGCCGGGCTTCAGACAGGCCCGGACGCGCTGATCGACTTCGCATCTCGACTGGGCTTTGGACAGCGCATCCCGTTCGAACTGCCAACGTCACCCAGCCAGGTGACCGGTGGCAATGGTCCGCTCGGTGGCTTCCGAGACCAGGTCGAGCTGGCCAATGCGGCCTATGGCCAGGCAGAGGTGCTGGTCACGCCGCTTCACATGGCGCTCGTGGCATCTACTATCGCGAACGACGGGTTGCTCATGCGTCCCAAGCTTGTCGACGAGTTGCGCGCCAGCGATGGCGGCGTCACGACCCTTGGCCCGCAGGGTTGGTCCCAGGTCCTGTCACCGTTCGACGCCCAGATCATCAGCGACGCGATGCAGCTCGCGGTGGAGGGCCCATTCGGCAGAGACCTGGCCGGGGCGGCAAAGGTGCCGGGCATCCCGACCGCGGGCAAGAGCGGCACGGCCCAGCTCGGTGGCGACGCCGCGCCCCATAGCTGGTTCATCGGCTTCGCCCCGGCGGATGCGCCCACGATCGC
>JBBDRY010000140.1:47701-59064 GCA_040905225.1 Chloroflexota bacterium
CCGCGCCCCATAGCTGGTTCATCGGCTTCGCCCCGGCGGATGCGCCCACGATCGCTGTCGCGATCATCGTCGAGGGCGGCGGATTGGGTGCCCAGCGTGCCGTGCCCATGGGCGGAGACCTGATGACGTACTACCTGAAGGGCAACTGACACTCTAAAGGCAACTGACACTCCGGGAACCGGATTTCCGAGTCCCAGCGTAATATCTGGCGGCCGCCATCGCCGGGGCCCAGACGGAGGAGGGGGTAGGCATTCAGTCGCACCCGGAGGCACGCTAGACAGTGGCCAAGATCCAGGAATCGTCCGAGAAGGTCATCTCCAACGTCGAGCGCGTGATCGTCGGCAAGCACCAGGAGGTGCGGCTGGCGCTCGTCGCGCTGCTCTGCCAGGGGCATCTCCTGATCGAGGACGTGCCCGGCACGGGCAAGACCGTCCTCGCCAAGGCCATAGCGCGCAGCCTAGGGTGCACGTTCCGGCGTATCCAGTTCACGCCTGACCTGCTGCCCTCTGACGTCACGGGCCTGTCGATCTTCAACCAGAAGACCCAGGAGTTCGAGTTCCGCCCCGGGCCGATCATGGCCCAGATCCTCCTCGCCGACGAGATCAACCGGGCCACGCCCAAGACCCAGTCCGCCCTGCTCGAATGCATGGAAGAGCGCCAGGCGACGGTCGACGGCATCACCCACAAGATGCCCGATCCATTCATGGTCATCGGCACTCAGAACCCGATCGAATACGAGGGCACATTCGCGCTGCCCGAGGCGCAGCTCGACCGATTCATGCTCCGCCTCCAGCTGGGTTACCCGCAGCCGCTCGAGGAGATCGTCATCCTCGACGAGCAGAAGCGCGCCCACCCGCTGGATGAGATCGAGGAAGTCGTCGGGACCGAGGAGTTGCGCGCGATGCAGGTGGGCGTCCGCGAGATCTACGTCGACTCGGCCATCAGCGACTACATCGTCCGCCTCGTGAATTCGACCCGAACGCATCCCGACGTGTACCTCGGCGCCTCGCCGCGTGGTTCCCTGGCCCTCTACCGGGCAGGCCAGGCATACGCGGCGCTGTCCGGCCGCGACTATGTCATCCCGGACGACATCAAGGCACTCGCCGTCCCTGCGCTCGCCCACCGTCTGATCGTCAAGACCGCCGCCACTGTGCGCGACATCGACTCCGTGCTCATCGTGCGCGAGCTGCTCGAGAGCACTCCTGTGGAAGTTCGCGCTCCCCAACCCGAGCGGCGCACAGTACAGCCCGCCTAGCGCGTCAAGGTCCTTTCCGATGCTGCGGCGCATCCAGGTCATCGTCCTCGCCGGCATTCTGCTGGTTGCCGCCCTCTCCACCGGTGCGCCGTTCCTTTTCTTCCTGGTCTACCTGGCGATACTCATCGTCGGCGGCTCCTACGTCGTAACCCGCTTCGGCCTGGCCGACCTCGAAGCCGGGTATGTCCTTGACCGGGTCCACGCCCAGGCGGGCGACGTCCTGCGCGCGAGCTACACCGTCAGGAACATCAGCCGCATGCCCAAGCTATGGCTTGAGGTCCACAACCCGACCAGCCTGCCCGTGCCGCTGCCCGGCCAGGCGATCTCGCTCGGTCCGCGCGGCGAGCGGTCGTGGTCGGTGCGAGTACCGCTGTCGCGACGAGGCCACTTTCGCGTCGAGCCGCTGGCGCTGCGCACGGGGGACCCGCTCGGGCTGTTCGAGTCGCACGCAACCGTGGGCAGCCACTCGACCGTGATCGTCTACCCGCGAGTCGAGACATTGCCCGGTTGGCGGTTGCCGCCGGCCATGATCGAGGGGTCGCACGCCCAGCCGGTACGCACGCCACACACGACGCCGCACGCGACGAGCATCCGACCGTACGCGCCTGGAGACGCATACAACCGCATCCACTGGAAGAGCAGCGCCCGCCAGGGCGAGCTGCAGGTGAAGGAGTTCGACCTGGAGCAGACGGCCGATGTCTGGATCTACATCGACCTCGCAACCCGCGCGCACACCGGCACGGGCGACGAATCAACTCTCGAATACGGCGTCAGGGCGGCAGCCTCCATCGCCGCGCGCGCTCTCGGCGAGAACCGTAATGTCGGCATGACAGCCTCCGGTGCCCGGATCGGGATCCTGCCAGCCGACCGAGGCCCGCGTCAGTACCAGAAGGTGATGCAGGTCCTCGCCGCGGTAACCGCAAACGGCGATCGTCCGCTGTCCGAGGTGTTGATTGACGGGGTCGGCCGTCTCCGACGCGGGATGAGCGCCGTGATCGTCACGCCATCGCTCGAGCGCGATTGGGTACGGCCACTAAGCGGCCTCCGCAATCGCGGAGTGGAGACGGCGGTTGTCCTGCTGGACGCTCTGGCCTTCGCCGCCGCCGAGCGCCGTGAGAAGGGCTTGCCGGAGCCGGACGATGAGGTCGATGCCGCCGAGCAGCGGGCCGCACGTGCCATGCGCCATGCCCTGGCCGAGCACGACCTGAACTGGAGCAACATCCTGCCCGGGGAGCCGATCGCGGCGCAGCTCGTCTCGACCGCGGCGCGGCCAGTTCTGGTGCGCCAATGAGCAGCATCTCCACGACCCGCTCCGGATCGCGCTCCCAGGCCGACGTGCGAGCGGAAGACATGGAGGAGCTGGCCGACGTACCGCTGACTCCGCGCGAAGGCTGGACGAGCATCCTCAGCCTCTCGGTGATGCTCATGACACTCGGCATCGCCATCGACGACGCGCGCTGGGCGGGCTTAATCGGAACATCGTCGTCCTCACAGACAGGCTTCATGCCCATTCTCGGGATCCTGTCCGTGCTGGTGGGCGCCGCGCTGGCCAAGAGCAGGCTCGGCCGCTATGCGGGACACGCCGTGGGCGCGGTCATCGGCGCGATCTTCCTGCTCAACGCCGTGAGCGCCTCTGTCTCTATCGCGCCCTCCCTCGAGAGCCGGCTGCACGATCTGAATGTATCTGTGTCGACCTGGGCCGAAGAGGTCATCGGCATCGGCACGCGCTCGTATGAGACCTCGATCTTCCTGATCGTCCTGGGCGCTCTCGTGTGGGGCGCTGGCCAATTCGCCGCGTACGCCGTTTTCCGCCGGCATCGGCCGCTGCCGGCAATACTCCTGACCGGGTTCATGCTGCTCGTGAACGTCGGGATCACGATGCGCGACGAGTACCTCCACATGATCGTCTTTGTTTCCGCTGCGCTTGTCCTACTGATCCGTCTCAACCTGCTCGATCAGAGTCGCGAATGGCGAGCACGGGGCATGCGCGACGTAACCGGCATCTCGCAGGCGTTCATGCGCAATGGCGCCGCGTTCGTGGCGGTGGCAATCATCGCGGCGACGACCCTCGCCGCCAACGCGAGCTCAGCACCACTGTCCCGGGCGTGGCACAACCTCGACGACGATCTGCTCGAGGTCGGATATGCCATCAACCGCTGGCTAGGCGGCATCAGTGGCTCTGCGCGCGGCCCGAACATCCTGTTCACGCCCAGCCAGACCATCCGCGGCGTCTGGGAATCTTCCTCGGAGCTCGTGTTCACGGCCACCGTCAGCGGCGACATCGGACACGGCTGGCGTGGGGCGACCTACGACTCGTTCGACGGCAACACCTGGCAGCAACTGGACCGGCAGTCGGTGGTGGTCGACATTGGCGGGAACCTGCTCGCGACCACTGCCGAGGCGCTCCCCGAAGCGGACGCGCGCGACGTCGTCGTGGCCACGATCACGCCGAAGGACTACGGCGGCGACGTGATCGTTGCGCCCGAGGCACCGCACAGCGTCAACCAACAGGTGGAAGTCCAGGTGAACGGGCCCGGTGGGCCATTCGCCGCCGCCAAGCTCGTCTTCGGCATACAGCCGGACGTGCCATACACGGTCAGATCGCTTGTGCGCCAGACGCGCGGCAAGGACGCCTTGACCGGCAACGAGCTTGCCGTGGCGGGAACCGATTACCCCGACTGGGTCGAGCGCTACCTCGCGATCAGGCCAGGCTCGGTGGGAGAGCACGTAAGCGACACGGCCCGCCAGCTCCTGGCGTCTCTGCCCACCGACCAACGCGATCCGTACCACGCTGCGGTCGCCGTGCAGGATTTCCTCTATAGCTCAGGTGGCTTCCAGTACAACACCAACGTTCTCGGCCTGTGCGAGGACAAATCGCAGATGGTCGACTGCTTCCTCGAGTTCAAACAGGGTTATTGCGAGTTCTTCGCGAGCGCCATGGTCATGCTCCTGCGCGAGATGGGCATTCCGGCCAGATACGTGCTCGGATACCTGCCCGGTCGAGAGGAGCCGGACGGGTCCTGGACGGTCGATCGAAGCGCTGCGCATGCATGGGTGGACGTCTATTTCCCGGGCCACGGATGGGTCGAGTTCGATCCGACGCCGGGCAACGGCGAGAACGGCCAGCAGCTGACGGACTTCCCGGACGGCCCTGATCAGGGGCCGCCTCCGACGATCAGGCCGCTTGGTCCGGGTCGTGGCGAGCTGGAATGCGCGGATCGTATCGATTGCGAATCCCCGGGCCCCCAGACTGGGGTTGCGCCACCGCCACCTCCATCGAGCCCGACTGGCTGGGGCTCGCTGCTCGTCGTCCTTGGGATCATCGCGGCGCTGGCACTGCTCGCAGTCTGGGCCGCACTGAGGCGCGTGCCCACGACCGAACCGGAGCTCGCGTACCGCGGCGTAACGCGCCTCGCGACGCGCCTCGGGTACGGGCCTCGGCCATCACAGACTGCCTACGAGTTCGCGGCTGGGCTGGGTGAACTGGTCCCGGTCGCGAGTGGCGACCTCAAGCTCATCGCCACCGCGAAGGTCGAGGCGACATACGGGCGGCGCATGCCGGCCGACGCCATGCGACGAACGCTGGGAATGGCTTACAGGCGGGTGCGGTTGGGGCTTCTCAGACTCGTCATGAGGCGGCCCAAGATCGGTTTGCGGCCGCGCTCGACTCGCAGTCGCCGCTAGAGGGCTCCGCGCCTCTCGCCGCGCGCTTCCTGGGCGGCACGATCTTCCTCGGCCAGCGGCGCGAGGTGGTCTGAAAGATTGTGCGCGCGCAGCATCGCCGTGCCCTCGTGGAGCGTCACGACGGTGATCGCGGCGAGGTTGAACGGGAAGGACCAGAAGCGCTCGAGGGGTAGCCCGAGCAGGTTGATCAGGGCGAGCCGGAAGATGCCGTCGTGAGCCACCAGCAGGGCCCACGGCTCGGGCCGCGCGGTCGCGTCCGCGGCAGCAGAGATATAGCCCGGGACAGGGTCATACTCGGCCGCAGCCAGGTGGGCGCCGGCGCCCTGCTCCACAACCTGCACGAGCGACGCCACGATCTCGGCGAGGCCAGCACGCACCCGAACGGCCGCCTCGAGCAATGGCTCGCCACCCGGCGCGTGGGCTCGCGCCGGGGTACGTCGCCACGCCTCCAGCTCTGTCGACCACCGCGCGCGGACATCCGCCAACAGGACGCCCTCCCACTCGCCCTGGGCGATCTCGGTCAGCCGGTTGCTCGGCAGTAACTGAATCGC
Source organism: Chloroflexota bacterium (assembly GCA_040905225.1). GTDB lineage: Bacteria > Chloroflexota > Limnocylindria > Limnocylindrales > CSP1-4 > JALYGJ01. Next base: position 53,192 of record JBBDRY010000140.1, read on the forward strand.
AGCTGGTTGGCGCTCGCCGATGATGCGGGCGGTGTCCGCGGCCCGGCGGAGAGGGGAGTGCCAGATCGCCGCGGGCGCACGAGTAGGTATCGGCAGCGGAGTCCGCTCGTCGCGTCGTGCGAGTCGGTCGCCGACCATGCCGGCCTGGCGCTCACCGAGGGTGGAGAGTGGTGGATCATGTCGCCCCTGGAATCGCCCTTCCGCGACCCAGGTCGACTCGCCATGACGAACGAGGACGACCGTGGCGACAAGGCTCTCTGGAAGGTCCAGGCGCTCGATGACTACTGGGTCAGCCGGATCAGCCACAGGTCGAGCACAGCCTCCTGGCTGCGGATGCGCTTGGCCAGTTCATCGGGCACTGCATCGTCGAGCGCGAGGATCATCAGCGCATCGCCGCGCGGCGCATTCCGGCCCAGGTGCATCGCGCTGATGTTCACGTCCGCCTCGCCGAGCATCAGGCCGATGCGCCCCATCGTACCTGGGAAGTCGCGGTGGCGGGTGATGAGCATGTCGGTGCCCAGGCTCACGTCGAGCCAGTAGTCGCCCAGGCGAACGAGGCGCGACTCCCCCGCCGCCACTGTGCCTCCGACGGCGGTCGAGCCTGTGATGCTCAGCATCGACGTGTAGCGGCCGGACTCGCCGATTTTGCGCTCGACCATGTTGATGCCGCGCGCCCTGGCGACGGAAGGCGCGTTGATGATGTTCACGCGTGACTCGGAGCCGTGCTCAAGGATCCCGGAGAGCGCAGCGGCGACAAGGGGTGAAGTGTCGTGCGCTGCCAGCTCGCCGGCCACTTCGAGGGTGAGCCCCTTGAGATCCGGCGCGAATTGGGCATACAGCTGACCCAAAGTCCGCGCAAGCGGCATGTACGGCCCGGCGACCTGCGCCGTCTCCCCTGTCAACAGCGGTGTGTTGACCGCATAGCGCGCCGGCCGGCCTGCGAGAACCTCGAGCACCTGCTCGGCTGCCTCGACGGCCACCCTGGTCTGTGCCTCGGCCGTTGATGCGCCGAGGTGCGGCGTGAGGATCGTGTTGGGCGCCGAGAGCAGCGGCGAATTCACTGGCGGCTCCTCGGTGAAGACGTCGACTGCGGCGCCTCCCAGGCGGCCCTCAGTCAGAGCCTCAGCCAGCGCGGCTTCGTCGATGACTCCGCCGCGCGCCACGTTGACGAGAAAGGCGCCGGGTTTCATATGTGCGATCTCGGCCGCACCAATGAGGTCGCGCGTGGAGCGCGTCAGTGGGACGTGGACCGTGACGGCATCGGCCCTGGCGAGCAAGTCGCGTATAGACAGCAGGTGCACGCCGTGCAGCACGGCAGCCTCGTCGGTGACGTACGGATCGTGCCCCAGCACCTCCATCTCCATGCCGTGTGCCCGATCCGCGATGGCCATGCCGACCTTGCCGAGGCCGATGATGCCCAGCGTCTTGCCACGCAGCTCCACTCCGGTGAAGAGCGAGCGCTTCCACTCGCCGCGCCGGAGCGACGCGTCTGCCTGTGGGATGTGCCGCGCCAGGGCGAAGAGCAGTGCCAGCGTGTGCTCGGCAGCTGCAATGGTGTTGCCCGTGGGCGCATTGACGACGGCGATGCCTGCCTCGGTCGCAGCCGCGAGGTCAATGTTGTCGACGCCAACACCGGCACGGCCAATAACGGCAAGCCGTGTGCCCGCAGCCACGGCCTCGGCGTCGGCCTGGACCTGGCTGCGGACGACCAGCGCGTCATATTCCGGGAGGATGCGCAGGAATTCGCTGCGTTCGAGCCCGGTCCGGACCTCCACATCATGCTCGGCCCGCAGGATCGCGAGGCCCTCCTCTGCGAGGGGCTCTGCGACCAGGATGCGTTTCCGGCGGTTGGTGGAGGGGGTGAGATCCGTCACCTCGACCCCCGACGCTCAGGCAGTCCTGGCGTAGACGGGCTCTCGCTCCGTCGCGCCATTGATTTCGCCACGTGCGGCCTCAGCTGCTGCCCTGGCCCCCGCGCCGGGTTCGACTTGGACGCCGAGCTCGGTCAAGGCCTCTTCGAGAATCGTCATGCACAGGACCATGTCATCGGTGCTGACGGAGCCGAGGTGGCCGACGCGGAAGATCTTGCCGGTGAGGGGACCCTGGCCGCCGGCCAGCACCAACCCGCGCGCTCGACATGCCTTGGTCAGCGCCGACCACTCGACACCATCGGGCAGCCACGCGCTCGTGACCGTGTTGGAGGCAACCTCGGGATCTGCCAAGAGGCGAATGCCGAGCGCCCGCAGGCCCGCGCGGGCAGCGGTTGCACAAGCGGCATGCCGCGCGAAGATCGCGGGGTAGCCCTCGGCCTCGATCAGCTTGATTCCCTCGTCGAGCCCGAAGGCGACCGAGATCGCTGGCGTCCAGGGCGTTTCCCCCTTCGCCATCGCGTCGCGGTGCAGGGTCAGGTCGAAGTAGAAGCGGGGCATCTTCGCCCGCTCCACGGCGGCCCAGGCACGGGGCGACAGGGCCACCATGGCAAGGCCCGGCGGCACCATCCAGCTCTTCTGCGAGCCGGTGGTCACCACGTCAAGGCCCCAGCCATCCATATCGAGCGGGATTGCGCCGAGGCCGCTGACGGCGTCCACGAGGATGAGCGCGTCGGGCGCGTTCTGATGGATCTCGCGCGCGATTTCCTGGAGCGGATTGGTCACGCCCGTTGAGGTCTCGTTGAACGTCACCAGGACCGCCGTAGCGGGCTTGCTGTCCGCGGCCATGTCGCGCAGCTGAGCGCCGACGTCAGCGGGATGGGCCGCCTTGCCGGGCTCGACCGTCAGGGTGCTCACCTCCGCGCCATACGCCCTGGCGATCTTGGCGAAGCGATCTCCGAACACCCCGATATTCACCGACAGCACGCTGTCGCCCGGTGAGAGCGTGTTGACCACGGCCGCCTCGAGCGCGCCGGTTCCGGACGACGTGAGGATGAGCACCTCAGCCTCGGTCCGGAAGCCCTTCTTCATTCCCGCCGTGACGCGTGCCAGGAGTTCCTTGAACTCCGGTCCGCGGTGGTTGACCATCTGGCGCGAGCCAGCCTCCCGGACGGTCTCTGGCAGGGGAGTGGGACCGGGGATACGTAGCTGGACCGTGTCGGACACAGCAGAGCTCCTTGGCACTTTTAGCGCTCCGCACCAATGGGTGACGGAAGGGCCGTCACCGATGGTAGCGACTGAGCCCGCGGCCGCGCTGCCGGGGCTGCAACAACTCCATCGCGTTGCCGACGGCCCGGCCCGTAGACTCCGCTCATGCCTCCACGCACACAGAAGGCGCCAGCAGCCGCTCAGCAGGCACTCGACCTGTCTGGGGCCGGCGCGCACTCGCCGCTCGCGGCGCGGATGAGGCCGCAGACGCTGGCCGAGTTCGTCGGCCAAGAGCATCTCGTCGGAGAGCGCGGGGCTCTGCGGCGAATGATCGAGCGCGGCCACCTGACCTCGATGGTGCTGTGGGGACCGCCGGGCTCGGGCAAGACGACGCTGGCGCGCCTGTTGGCGGAGGCAGTCGAGGCGCCGTTCGCCACCCTGTCGGCGGTCATGTCGGGCGTGGCTGACGTGCGCGTCGCGATCGCCCGCGCGCGCGAATGGATTGACTCCGGCGGTCGGTCGACCGTCCTGTTCATCGACGAGATCCACCGCTTCAACAAGTCGCAACAGGACGCCCTCCTGCCCCAGGTCGAGGACGGAACGATCACCCTGATCGGGGCTACGACCGAGAACCCCTATTTCGAAGTCAACTCGGCGCTGCTCTCACGGCTGCGCGTGTTCCGGCTCGAGCCGCTGACCGACGAACAGGTCAAGAGCGTCGTAGAACGGGCGATGGCGGATGAGCGCGGACTGGCCGGCAAGGTCTCGCTGGAGGCCGATGCACTCGACCACCTGGTCGACGTCAGTGGGGGTGACGCTCGCTCGGCCCTCAACATCCTGGAGTCGGCCTCGGCCATGGCAGGCAGTGACTCAGCCGAAGCAGCCGGAACTGTTGTGCAGCCCACGCTCGAGGAGATCGAGGCCGCGGCGCAACAGCGCGTCCTGACCTACGACAGGGCGGGCGACGGCCACTACGACACCGTGAGCGCCTTCATCAAGAGCCTGCGCGGAAACGATCCCGACGCCGCGCTGTACTGGCTGGCCACCATGGTGGCGGCGGGGGAGGACCCGAAATTCATCGCGCGGCGCCTGATCATCAGTGCGTCGGAAGACGTGGGCAACGCCGATCCGCATGCCCTGCAACTGGCGGTCGCGGCCGCGGGCGCGCTCGAATGGGTAGGTCTGCCCGAGGCGCAGTATGCCCTCGCGCACGCCACCGCCTATGTCGCCGCGGCACCGAAGTCCAATCGCGCCGGCGCCGCCTACTGGTCAGCCATGGACGACGTGCTGCGTCACGGGTCGCTGCCCGTGCCCAACCACCTGCGCAGCGCGACCTGGCGCGAGAAGAAGGATTTCGGGCACGGTCGGGGATATGTGTATCCCCACGACTACGAGGGAGCCGACGTGGAGCAGCAGTACCTGCCCGACGTCCTGGCTCAACAGGGCAGAACCTACTATCGGCCGTCGGACCACGGCTATGAGCGGACGATCGCAGAGCGGATGGAGATGCGCCGAGCGGCGCGCGAAGCCGCTGTGGAGGAGGGCGGCCCGCGACCCGAACCCGACGCCCGGGGCAAGACGGACGCGATGAAGGTCGCCGGCAACGTGATGGGCCAGCGCGAGGAGCGCAAGCGCTCGTTGGCGTCGCGCCAGAAGCGCGAGGCGTCAGGAAGCTAGGTCGACGTCGGCCTTCAGTCGTGCCTAGTAGAAGGGGAGCGGGATTACCTTAAGCACGACGACCAGCAGCCAGAGTGTGAAAAGGAGGACAACGAGGCTGCCGGCAACGAGCGCGATCCGGCGCATGTCCTGCGAGACGTAGACATACTCAGTCGCAGCACGCGCGGCCAGGAGACTCCCGGCCTTGACCTTGTGGTGCAAGCGCGTACCCGCGCGAGTGGCCCCCCGCTCCTGCGCGGGGGCCTCTTCGGTGCGTTCCTCGACGATCTCCTCGGCGATAACCTCGGCAGCCTCCAGCTGGCTCGACCGAGCCTCGGAAGGAGTTCGTCCACGTGCTGCCGAGCGTTCCGACGGGGGTCGCGCGCCTGGTCGGCGGTGTGCGCGGGCGGTGCCGCGTACTCGCTTGCTCACGGACCGAGTCTAGCAGTGGATGCCCTTCTAGAATTCGCGGCGCGAGGTCCCGCGGATGCCGAGGACCGGCCTGTACAGAGCGAATCAAAGGGGACCAGCGATTCCTGAGTCGGTGCCTGGCTGGATAGCGATCGCAGCGCTGGTGATCGCCGCGATCAGCCTGCTGCTGAGCCTGTTCGTGGCAACGCGAGGGCGTCGATCGCGGGGACGCTCGCCAGCCGCGGTGCGGGTTTCGGGTGCGGCTACAGAGGCCGACCTGGAACGCGTGGGCGAGATTGCTGCCCGGCTCGATATGGTGGCGCGGAGGCTGGAAGCCGCCGAGACGCAGGGGCAGCGGGCGACCCAACGCGTGGGAGTGGTTCGCTACAACCCGTTCGAGGACACTGGGTCGAACCAGAGCTTCGTGCTTGCGCTTCTCGACGCGCGCGGTGACGGCATCGTCCTCTCGAGCCTTCATTCCCGACAGCAGACCAGGGTCTTCCTGAAGCAGGTCACCAAGGGAAAGGCGGAAACGGCCTTGTCCGAGGAGGAGACCGAGGCGATTCGGCGGGCGACCGAAGTCTGATCCGCAAGCGACGGCGGGAGGGCTGGATCGCGGGACTCGCGCCCATGTCGCGCGCAGCCGGGCCCAAAGGCCCAGGCGGAGGAAACGTGGTGTGCCATGTGAGGTGGCACACGCGGACCCCAAAGTCGGGGGCATGGCAATCC
>JBBDRY010000140.1:59164-63539 GCA_040905225.1 Chloroflexota bacterium
GGTGTGCCATGTGAGGTGGCACACGCGGACCCCAAAGTCGGGGGCATGGCAATCCACGTCTCGAGTGAGAATCGGCATGTACGTCCGTCGGCGGTCGACACGGCCGGCGCACCGGTTCCCTTCCATGTCGCCGCTGGGCTGCTGCGCGGACTGAACCGCGAACAGCGCAGCGCCGTGAGGTACGGCGCAGGGCCCTTGCTCGTGATTGCCGGTCCAGGCACCGGCAAGACGGAGGTCGTGACGCGCCGCCTCGCGTGGCTGATCGCAACCAAGCGCGCCCGCCCGCGCGAGATCCTCGCCTTGACCTTCACGGATAACGCGGCGGAGGAGATGCAGGCGCGGGTCGACCTCCTCGTGCCATACGGGCAGGCTGACGCGGCCATCCATACCTTCCACGCCTTCGGCGATCGCCTGATCCGCGAGTTCGCTTTCGAGCTCGGCCTGCCAGGCGACGTGCGTCTCATCACGCGAGCTGAGGCGGTCGTCCTCCTGCGCGAGCACGTATTCCGACTGGGTCTCGACAGTTACAGGCCGCTGGGCGACCCGACGCGCTTCCTGGGAGCCCTTGTCGACCTGTTTCAGCGGGCCAAGGACGAAGCCGTCTCCGTGGAGGCCCTGGCCGGATACGTCGATGGGCTACGCAGCGCGGATGGACCTGAAGCAGACGTGTGGAATGCCCGGCGCGAGCTGGCCAGCGCCTACGAGCGTTATCAGGAGTTGCTCGCAGAGCGGGGATTGATCGACCATGGCGATCAGGTCTGGCTCGCGCTGCGGCTGCTTCGCGAGCGACCCACCGTGCGCGAGTCGGTGATGAACCGGTTCCGCTACCTCCTGGTAGACGAGTTCCAGGACATGAACCCCGCCCAGCTGGAGCTCATCCACGAGCTGACCGGCCAGACCCGCAACGTGACAGTCGTGGGCGACCCGGATCAGGCCATCTATACCTTCCGCGGTGCCGCCGCGAACAACATCATTTCATTCGAGGATCGTCACCCGGACCTGCGGCGGATCGTCCTGCGCCGGAACTACCGCTCGCGCCAGCCCATCATCGACGCCGCGCACAGGCTCATCGGCCACGCCGCGGAGACGTCCCACTCAGCTGCGCGGCAGGTGGCGCATCGTCGAGGCCGATCGGCAAATCCGGTCCGATCTGTTTGGTACGGATCCCCCGACGAAGAGTCGGACGGAGTCGCCAGCGCGATCGCGGAGACGATCGCCGCCGGAGCACGGCCGCGAGACGTCGCGGTGCTCTGTCGGAGCAACGGAGAGGTGGACGCGATCGCGCGCGGCCTGCGCGTTCGCGACGTGCCTGTGCGGACACACCTGCCGGCGGATTTCTTCGCTCAGCCGCAGGTGCGGCCACTGCTCGCTTACCTGCGCGTCATTGCGGACCCTGAGCAGGCGCTCGAGCTGTACGCGCTCGCGACGAGCTACCCGTATTCGCTTGGCGGCGAAAGCCTGACCTGTCTTCTGGGGCAGGCCAGGCGTCGGCACAGCAGCCTGTGGCAGACGTTCGAGGCCGCGGCCAGCAGCGAGGAGCGGTGGCCGCCAGAGTTCCGTGACGGGCTGACCAGGCTGATCCAACACGTTCGCGCGGGCATCGAGCTTTCACACGTGCGTACGTCGAACGAGGTGCTGTACGACTACCTGCGCCGTAGCGGCCGGCTTGCGAAGCTCGCCCGGACAACGGATGCCTCGGACGCGCGATCCGTGGCACGTTTCTTCGAGGTAGTTCGGGGCAGGGCTCGGTTGCTGGCGCACGACCGAATCGCCTCGCTCGTGCCCCACCTCGACTCGCTCATCGAGGCCGAGGACGAACTGCCCGACACCGGTCCGCTGGATCTCAACGCGGTCTCGGTCCTAACCGTCCACAGGGCCAAAGGCCTCGAGTTCAAGATCGTGTACCTGACCGGATTGACGGATGGTCGATTCCCGGCGCGGGGCCGGCCGCCAACCATCGATCTCCCCTGGCATGAGGTGCGCGGCCGAAAGGCGCAGGAACCAGATCGGCTCGAAGAGGAGCGACGGTTGTGTTTCGTCGCGATGACCCGCGCCCGAGACGAGCTATGGCTAACTCATCACGTGACGGGCCCGGGCGGCCGCGGTCGGCGCCGGCCGTCGCCCTTCATTGCCGAGGCGCTGGACGCGCCCTCAGCCGCTTCCCAGATGGAGCTCGACGCGATCGCGCAGATCGAGACACTCGGTGCCGCGCCCGTCCTGCCGCAACCGCCGCTGCGTCGTGAGACCGATTCAGCGGCTTTCAGCTTTTCTGAGCTCGAGACGTACCTCGACTGTCCCGAGCGCTACCGGCTGCGTCACGTGGTTGGCGTGCCCACGTCGCCGCATCACGCACTGACGTACGGGAGCGCCATGCACCAGGCGGTGGCTGCGTTCCACCTCGGCCGCAAGCGCGGCGCTCCGCTGTCAGAGGAGGAGTTACTGGAGGTCTTTGCGCGTGCCTGGTCTCCCGAGGGTTTCCTGTCGCGAGACCACGAGGAGGCGCGCTACGTGGCTGGCCAGGATGCGCTGCGGCGGTTCAGGCGCGAGCAGCTGGCGACGCCGCCCGACGTAGTCGCCGTGGAGCGGCCATTCGTGTTCAAGATGGACGAGTTGAGCATTCGTGGCCGTATGGACCGCGTGGATCGAACGGCGGAAGGCACGGTGATCGTCGACTACAAGTCATCAGATGTGCGGGATCAGGGCAAGGCTGACCAGAAGGCGCGCGACTCGCTCCAACTCCAGGTATATGCCATGGCTCACGAAGCCGAATCGGGCTCACTGCCGCACGAGGTGCGCCTGCATTTCCTCGACAGCGCTGTGGTCGGTGTCGCGCGTCCAGATGCGGCCCGCCTTGACCGATCGCGTACAAAGTTGCGCGCCGCAGCAGATGGGATTCGCGCCGGTAAATTCGAGCCCAAGCCCAGTGCCATTTCGTGCGGGTACTGCCCGTTTCGCCAGATATGCCCGTCGAGCGCCGCCTAGGTGGCCACTTGTCACGTTATCGTGGCGACGTCGTGAATCGCGGCGATCGTGTCGCCAATCTCGTGCTGTTTGCGTTTGCCGCGACCGCGTGGGCCGCGCTGGCCTTCCTGTTCGTGAATCACTATCCAACTGAGGGTGCGACAGCCCTTCTTGCCGGAGCGTTGCTCCTTGGAGCGGCGATCGGGCTTACCATCGCGCCTCTCCTGTGGCTGGCCAGCTTCGTTCGGGCCAATCGGATCGCCTACCGAGGTGACTGGTGGCGGGCCGGGCGCAGGGCGGGCCTGGCCGGCCTGGTCGCGGCACTCTTCGTGCTGATGCGCGGACAGGGCGCTTTCTCTGTCCCGCTCGCCCTGTTCATCGTGGCGATGGCCGTGCTGATCGAGCTGACGCTGTCGTTGCGCGGCTAGCGGAGCCGAAAGGTCTACCGCGGAGGCTGAAGTCGTCCCCGGACCATCGTTCAGTGCACATTGTTCGCCGCCGGGGCTTAGGATTCGGTTGGGCGCCCTGCTGGACCGCGGCACGGAACCGGCGGCGACTCGCGCGTGAGGATCCGTGCGATGAGCCACGACCACGTGCCGACTGACTATGCGCGCCAGAACGGCTGGGACCGTCCCTACGACGTGTATCTCCAGCCAGACGCGCCTCAGTACAGCGGCGCCACCATCAGCTTCTGCAAGCGGCCGCTTGTCGAGTCTCTCGAGGCCCTAGCCGTCCGAAGACCGGATGTTGCAATCATGGGAGCGCCGCTGGACGACGGCGTTACCTATCGGCCCGGGGCAAGGTTCGGACCGCGCGCCATCCGCCAGGCGAGTTACAACCACGGCGGCCACTCGCTCCAGTTGGGCGTCGAGCCGTTCGAGGTACTCGACGTGGTCGATGCTGGCGATGCCAACGTAATCCCTGCGGCCATTGAACGCGGCCACGCGATGATCTACCGGAAAGTGCTGGAGATCGCGTCCACCGGCGCGGTGCCGATCATCCTGGGCGGCGACCACTCGATCACCTGGCCAGCCGCCAGTGCTGTCGCCCAGGCGCGTGCGCCGAAGAGCATCGGGATGGTCCATTTCGACGCCCACGCGGACACCGCGAATGACGACTGGGGAGTCCTCGCCGGACACGGGACACCCATGCGCCGCTTGATCGAGTCTGGCGCCGTGGACGGCCGTAACTTCGTCCAGGTCGGGTTGCGCGGCTACTGGCCACCACCGCACGTGTTCGGTTGGATGCGCGAGCATGGCATGCGCTGGCACCTGATGACAGAGATCGAGGAGCGTGGGGCGGAACGGGTCGTTGAGGACGCGATTTCCGAGGCGCTCGACGGGCCTGACGCGATCTACCTGTCGATCGACATCGACGTGCTGGATCCGGGCATGGCCCCCGGGACCGGCACGCC
>JBBDRY010000140.1:63639-72084 GCA_040905225.1 Chloroflexota bacterium
GAGGCAGGCGGTTAGCAAACCCGCCGACCAGGGGCACGGGATCGGCCCGGCCCTCGCCCGTTACTACGACCTCGACGTCTTCGAGGAACACGGCGATCTGCCCATGTATCTCGCCCTGGCCGCGGCATCCGACGGTCCTGTCCTGGAACTAGCCTGTGGCAGCGGCCGGCTCTGCGTTCCGCTCGTCTCCGCGGGTCACACGGTTGTCGGAGTCGACCGCGACCCAGACATGCTCAATCGTGCCCGCGCGGCGTGGGCGACCAGCGGCGCAGCTCAATCGACGACGAGCGGCGCCTCGCTCGAGCTCGTCGAGGCAGACATGACCGAGCTGGACCTCGACCGTCGCTTCGATCTCGTCATCCTTGCCTTCAACAGCCTGATGCTGCTCCCTGACAGAGCTGCGCAGGAGAGGGTCATCCACGTCATGCGCGACCACTTGACGGCCGATGGCCGCGTCGTGATCGATGTCTGGCGACCGACACCCGACGACCTCGAGCTGTACGACGGCCGCCCGATCGAGGAGTGGGCGCGGCGCGACGCGGAGACCGGCGAGCAGGTGTCCAAGACCACATCCGCCCGATACGACGCCGCGTCGGCACGCGCGACCGTGGAAACCCATTTCGATGCATCGCGAGGTTCGGAAGCGCCGCATCGGACGAGCCGCCGGGACGAGATCCAGTTCGTCTCGGCAGATGAGCTGCTCACCCTGGTCGAGACGGCTGGTCTGCGTCCACAGATGGTCGCCGGCGACTACTCGATGGGCGATCTGGCGCAAGACAGCGAGCGGCTGATCGTCGTCGCGGCCGGCCCGAACCCCGGCCCGAACCAGAACGACCGCGACGGCGCGACCCAGTCGAACGCGCTCAAGGGGTTATAGTCGGGCCGTGGCCGGATCCCAGGGATCGGAAGCCCAGTTGCGCCTGCTCCTCGTCGAGGACATGCCGCAAGTGGCGCAATACATCCGCAGCCTTCTCGATGCTCAATCGAAGGTCAAGCTGCTCGACGTCATCACCGACGGCCGCCAGGTCATCGACCAGGTGCGTGAGCTCCAGCCCGACCTGTTGATCGTCGACGCCCTGCTCCAGGGCAAGATGAACGGCCTCCAGGTCGCCATGGACGTACGCGAGGCGGGGATCACCGTACCGATCATCGCCCTGACCGTGCCGACCAAGCCGATCGCTGTCGGGGAAGGAATGGGCAGCACTCGCGTGCTGTCGATGCCGTTTTCCGGCTTCGACTTCATGCATCTCGTCCAGCAGCTGAGCGAGGAGCATCGAGCCCAGACACCCGAGTCGTTCTCCCGTGTCTACTCGGTGTTCGGCGCCAAAGGCGGCGTCGGCGCGACGACACTCGCCTACAACATCGCCGCGGCCATAGCGGCGGACGGCAACCATCGCGTGGCTCTGATCGACGGCAGCCTTCAGTTCGGTGACCTCCGCGCGCTGCTGCGCGTGCCCGATGGCTCCCCCTCGATCCTCCAGCTGCCAACCCAAAAGGTGCAGAAGGCGGACATCGAGGAGGTGGTCTACCGCGACAAATCGGGCGTCCACGTCCTCCTCGCCCCGCCGCGGATCGAGATGGCCGAGATGATCCTCGCGCGAGACTTCGACAAGCTGATCTCGCTCATGCGCCGCCTCTACAACGTGGTGATCATCGACACGGCCTCGACCGTCGACGAGATCCTCCTCGCATTCCTCGACGCGAGCGATCAGCTCATCCAGGTCGTGACCTACGAAGCCGCGGCGCTCCACCAGGCCAAGCAAATGACCGCGACGCTCATCGCAGCCGGATACCCCGCGCACAAGATCCGGTACCTGGTCAATCGAGCCGATTCGACCGGAGGCATGCCGCGGGGCGCGATCGAAGAGCAGATTGGCCGCAAGCCCGACTTCGAGGTCGTCAGTGACGGCCTCCTGGTGCTCGAGGCGAACAACCGCGGCGAGCCGTTCATAAAGCTCGGTCCCGATGCTCCCATCTCGAAGGATGTGGCCAAGATCGCGCAACGTCTGACCAGCGAGGCACCCCCTCCTAAGCAGCAGAACAAGCATTTTGCCGCCGAGGATCAGCCCGCGGCCCACCAACCGTGAGCGACAGTCGGGCGATCGGCTTCTTCGACTCGGGCGTGGGCGGGCTGACCGTCCTGCGCGAGGTCGTCCGCCGACTCCCAACAGAGTCGACCATCTACCTAGGCGACAACGCGCGCACTCCATACGGCCCGCGCAGCGACGACGAGGTCCGCCGCTTCAGTGCGGAATGCCTGGACGAGCTGGCTGCGCGTGACGTGAAGGCGATCGTGGTTGCGTGCAACACGTCCAGCGCGGTTGCGCTGCCGTCGCTCCGGCTGCGCTACGACGTGCCGCTGCTCGGAGTGGTCCGGCCGGGCGCGTCCGCGGCGGCTCTCTCGACGCGCAACCGGCGCGTCGGGGTGATCGCCACCCAGGCCACGGTCCGTTCGCGCGCCTACTTCCAGGCGATCAAGGAAGAGGATCCATTCATCGAGGTCCTCGAGCACGCCACGCCAGATCTCGTTCCGCTCGTGGAGGCCGGCCATCTCGATGGCGGTCTGGTCGAGGACGTGGTCCGCGCGTCCGTGGAACCGCTGCTCGCGGCCGGACAGGACATCGACACGCTGCTGCTGGGTTGCACTCACTACCCGCTCCTCGGGCCCGTCATCCGCCGCGTGGTCGGACCGGAGATGGCCGTCATCGACTCTGCCTCCGCTACGGCAAGCGCCCTGGCCGGGCTGCTCGAGATACACGGGCTCCAGGCTCCCGCAGACGGGCAGCCTCGGCACGTCCAGCTCACGACCGGCGATGTCGAGAGGTTCAGCCAGATTGCCGACCGGCTGTTCGACAGCTACTTCTCGCACGTCGAGCCCGTCGCTGTGGCAGGGGTCGCATGAGGGCGGTCACGAGGCCGGCGGTTTGAGCGGACGCGCCGGGGCCGTGGCGACGTCACGTCGCAACGAGCGCCTGATCGGGGTGGGCCTGGCCGTGGGTGCCGCGGGGATCGCGATCTGTTCGCGCTACCTTGCGCGTCGCGCACACGAGGCGACCGAAGATGGCCTGGTCGACTGGCGCCGTGCCGAGCAGATCGCGGTGTCACGTCTGCGCCGAGCCCCAGGCGCCCTCAGCGCCGCCGAGCTCATCGCCGCGGGCGACAGCTACGCAGACGCCATGCGACGAGTTGTTCCGCTCCTGGAGCAGAGGCTGGGATTGCCGCTGCCCGGCGTCGTCGAGCGTCACGCAGTCGTCGACCGCGCAGGCTGGGCTCGTGCCAACATCTCGACTTTCCAGCAGCTCATCGGCCACCTGGAGCCGCACATTCGCGGCTCAACCAACGACCGCGGCTTCGCATCGGGCGTGGCCAAGCTGACGAATCGGTTCCTGACGACCCAGCAGGTCGGCTTCCTGCTCGGCTACCTCGGCTCACGTGTCCTCGGCCAGTACGACATCGCCATCCTTTCGGCAGAGGCGCAGCCGGGCAAGCTCCTGTTCGTTGAGGAGAACATCCGCGCGACCGCGGCGTCGCTCAACGTGCCGCTCGAGGACTTCCGCGTCTGGATTGCCCTGCACGAGACAGCCCACGCCTACGAATTCGAGGCGAACACATGGCTGCGCCCGTACCTGCGCGACCACCTGGAGCGCCAGCTGACCGGAGTGCTTGACCAGGCAAAGTCGATCCAGGCAGACGGGATAGGCGCCCTCATCGCGCGCCTGCGTGAGTCCCAGGACAACCCGCTGCTCGGCTTCCTTGGGCCGGAACAACGCAAGCTGTTCGAGGAGACGCAGCGCGTCATGAGTCTTCTCGAGGGGTTCAGCGACTGGGTCATGGACGAGGTTGGCGTGCAGCTGCTCCCGAATGTCTCGGCGATTCGCGAGCGCTTCGACGCACGGCGTAACCAGCGCCGCGGCACGGTCGACCGGCTCATCGCGCGGCTCACCGGGCTCGACATGAAGCTGGAGCAGTACAAGCGCGGCGAGAAGTTCGTTGCGGGTGTGTCTGCTGCGGGCGGACGCGAAGCAGTCAAGCTCCTGTGGACGGGTCCATCCGCTCTCCCCAGCGAGGAGGAGCTAGCAGATCCAGGGCTGTGGCTCCGCCGCGTGGCGCCTCAAACCGTCGCTGCCACCGCGTGAGCACCGGTGTGCCTGTGACCCAGCGCGTCAGCGGGCCTGGCTCGGGTCCAGATGGCGTTCCCGCGGCCATCGGCCTCTCGCCGATCCTGTCCGCCCGCTACCGCGAGAAGGACCTCGAGCGGATCGCGGCAGCGGCACCCGGCAGCCGCCTCGTAAGCGTCTCGCTCGAGGGGCTTGCGGACAGCGACCTGGGCGACATTGAGGTCCTGCTGCGCGGACCGCTGCCGGTGAGCGTCTTCGACCGAATACTCGCCCGTGCCCCGCAGCTGATGTGGGTCCACTCGGCTACCGCAGGAGTCGAACGGGTCTTGACGCCCGCCGCTCTCGAGCGCGGCCTCGCCATAACGAACGCACGCGGCGTCTTCAGCGACCCGATCGCGGAATACGTGCTGATGATGATCCTCGCCGTCAGCCGCCGGCTGCCTCTCCTGCTCGAGCTTCAGCGCGAGAAGACATGGCAGCCGCTCGAGGGCCGCGAGATGGCCGACGTGACAGTTGGCATCGTGGGGCTCGGGTCCATCGGTCGACGAGTGGCCGAGCTTGTGCTGACGATGGGCAGTCGCGTCGTTGCGGTTCGCCGCCATGCCGCCCGTGATGAGGCCCCAGCCGCCGCCGGGGACGCGGAGATCGACGAGCTGACATCGCTGATCGACATGCTGCCGGCCGATGGTTTGCCCGAGTTGATGGCACAGAGCGACTTCGTGCTGCTCGCCCTGCCCCTGACGCCCGAGACGACGGACCTGTTCAACGCCGACCTTCTGGCCCACGCCAAGCCCGGTGCCTGGCTGATCAACGTCGCCCGGGGCGCGCTGGTCGACGAGCGAGCGCTCATCCGAGCAGTGCGCGACGGACGCCTCGGCGGCGCCGTGCTCGACGCCTTCCGCGAGGAGCCGCTCCCGGCCGATTCGGAGCTGTACACGACGCCCAACATCATCGTCACTCCGCATACGTCGTGGTCGAGTGGCCGGGTGCTTGACCGGAGCATCGAGCTCTTCTGCGAGAACCTCGAGCGCTTCCGCCGCGGCGAGCCGCTGGCCAACCTCGTCGACTCGACCGCCGGCTACTAGCCGAGGATGCAGGTCGCGATAGTCGGGCTTGCCCGCTCGGGCAAGACCACCGTCTTTAACACTCTGACGCGCGGCGAGGCAGAAACTGGCGGCTTCGGTGGGATGACCGTGAACGTCGGCGTGGTGAAAGTCCCCGATGAGCGGCTGACGAAGCTGACCGAGGTCTTCAAGCCGAAGCGCGAAGTCCCGGCCGACGTGACCTACGTCGACCTGCCAGCGCCGCCGACGTCCGCTGAAGGTCGACCACCAGCCGACATTCCAGCCGATCAGCTCGCCCAACTGCGAACCGCAGACGAGCTGCTGCACGTGGTTCGCGCATTCGAGGATCCCGCCGTGCCACATGCCGAGGGATCTGTGGACCCATGGCGAGACGTTGAGCGCCTGGACTTCGAGTTCGTGCTTGCTGACTTGTCGGTCATGGAGAAGCGCATCGAGAAGCTACAGACCTCCGGCCGGCACGGAACGCCGGCCGAACGGGAGTCGAACGAACGTGAGCTTGCCGTTCTCGAGCAGCTGGCCCCGGCGCTCCGCGAGGGAAAGCCGATCCGGGACGTGGAGCTCGGCGAAGACGAGCAGAAACGCATCCGCGGGTTTCGATTCCTGACTGAGAAGCCAGTGCTGGTCCTACTCAACGTGGGCGAGGCCGACATTCCGGGTACAGCAGAGATCGCTGCAAAGTTCGCCGGCCGGTACAAGCACGCGCAGTCGCAGGTCGACGCGTTGTCGGCCAAGGTCGAGATGGAGATCGGCCAGCTAGATGAGGGCGACGCGGCTGTTTTCCGCGAAGAAATGGGCCTGACCGAGTCGGGCCTGGAGCGCGTGATCCGGCTGAGCTACCGGCTCCTCGGACTCATTTCCTTCTTCACGGCTGGACCGGACGAGACGCGCGCCTGGACGATCCCCGAAGGGTCGACCGCGGTCGACGCCGCTGCCGCAATTCATAGCGATCTCGCGCGCGGCTTCATACGCGCCGAAGTCGTGACATACGAAGACCTGATCGCCCTGGGATCGACGGCCGAGGCACGCAAGCACGGCAAGCTCCGATCCGAAGGGGCCAAATACCCGGTAAAAGATGGCGATTGCCTCGAAGTACTTTTCAACATCTAAGCACCCGAGGTTGACACCAGATATGACCTCAACTATCCTGCCGACAGGATGGTTGATAACATAGGCGAGTCTCCAATCCCGGGTCTACTCACAGTCGATGTTGCCGCGAAACGATTGTCGATCGCCCCAGATACCGTACGGGAACTCGTAAACAGCCGACAGCTGCACGCGCAGCGAGTGGGCCGCAATTGGCTGATACATGAGGCAGACGTGGAGCGTCGAAAACGCTCCAATCCGAGCCCCGGTCGACGCATGACACCAGCGCGCGCCTGGGGCATCCTCTACCTTGCCTCGGGTTTACATGCTGGCTGGCTACGGGCCCCTGCTCGATATCGACTCAGATCTCTCCTGAGAACGAAAGGGATCGAGGTGCTTCGTTCCAAGCTGATTAACAGAGGGTTGCCAGTAAGGTTCCGAGGTCACCCGTCTGAAATCGCGCGGCTTCGACGAGATTCGGCGATCATGCTGACCGGAGTCACCGCCGCGGCGGACCTTCGCCTGGGTCTCGTCGGAGTGCGCGAGGTGGATGCGTACGTCAGAGAAGATCAGCTTGGCGTCATCAGGCAGCGGTATCACCTGAACGAGAGCCGCGATCCCAATGTCACGCTCCGAGTCGTTCCTGACTTGGGGCCTGGATGGGGTGGCACGCGATACGCTCCGCTGTCGGCGATTGCGGTGGATCTGTTAGAGGATGGCGACGCTCGGTCTCGTCAGGTTGGGGAAGACCTGTTGGGGAAGCTCTCACGCTGACGCCAATACGTGTCACGGCGCGCGACGAAGCGGAACTAGCCCTCTGGCATCTGACAGCGGAGGTTGCGGAGATTCTCCGCGGTCTTCCTTGGGCGCTCATAGGCGGCCAGATGGTGACCATTCTCGAAGCCGAATTCAGTGGATCGGTTGGCCGCACCACCGCTGATGTGGATGCGCTCCTGGACGTGCGAGCGTCACCTAACGCGACGGAGGAGGCGTCGCGAAGACTTTTGAGAGCCGGGTTTGAACCGAACCCGACCATCGAGGGCCTGGCTTATCGTTTCAGCCGGGGAAACGACATCGTTGACGTGTTAGCCCCCGACCATCTCGGTAGGCGTGCCAATCTTCATACGGTGCCACCCAACACTACTCTTGAAGCAATCGGTGGAACCCAAGCTCTAAATCGCGTGCGCGATGTCCTTGTTGACATTGGCGACGCCGTCATAACGGTTCCCGTACCTTCGCTGGCTGGCGCCATCATCATCAAGTCCCGTGTGTCCGCTCGGGCGCGACGATCACGCGCCAAGCACCTCTCGGACCTGGCTCGGCTTATGGTGCTGGTCCGCGATCCTCAGAGTCTTCGCTCCGAGCTGAGTCCCGCCGAGCGGCGTCAATTGGCAGGGCGGCGTGAGCTCAAGTCGGTGGGCAACGCAGTCTGGCACGAGGTTGATGGCGCTGAGGACGGCGTACTCGCCTTTGAGATCGTCACGACGTGACCGCCGGCTTTCGTCTGACCTGAACTGTCAGTCGCGGTAGGGGCGGTCCTCGGTCTCGGTCTCGATCAGCATTGTGCGGAAGTCGTCCAGCTCGGCGGGCACGTGGGCGCGTTCGTCGACCGGGGTGATGATGGTCTCGCCTTCTTCGGAAGAAACGCGAACCGCGGCGCGCAGGTTGGCCTCGACGTGTGCGAAGCCGTGACGTCGCTCGAGCTCTATCGCGATGGCCTCGATAAGCGAGTCCTCTTCGAAAGTCTTGACGACGGCTTCTCGGGCTTCCAGCACGATTTCCAAGAACTCGTCGTCGGCATACTCGGAATCGTGAGCAAGCAGAACGTTGGTGAAGATCTCGTCGTCGGCCTCGGATATCTCGTAGAAGTGCATCGTCCCGAGTATAGGTGCGGGCCCGGGTCGCCTAACCTTGCCGGCCATGGCTGAAGACACGCCGGCCCTGGTCGTCGTCGGAGCGGCGACTCGCGACCTCGATGCGTCGGACCCGCGTGGGTGGCGGCTGGGCGGAACTGTCACGTACTCGTCGATGGCCGCGGCACGCCTTGGGGCTCGTGTCATGGCTCTTATCGGCGTGGATGCCGAGTCCGCGACTGCGGCCGAGATCGATGTCCTGCGCGCTGCCGGAGTCGAAGTCGAGCTGGTCCGGCTCGCGAGAGG
>JBBDRY010000141.1:0-15108 GCA_040905225.1 Chloroflexota bacterium
ATCCAGGCCTGTCAGACGCCGACAGGGCGAGGCTCGTCGCCGACGTATTCATGTCGGTGCTCGCGGCGCGCGTGCTCCCGCTGCTGAGCTAGCGATCGGGTTGATGGGTCAGCGCCAGCCGAGCTCCGGTGCGACATAGCGCAGGATCGACTCGATGGCATGCGCGTTGTAGTCCACGCCGAGCTGGTTCGGCACGGTGAGCAGAAGCGTGTCCGCGGCAGCGATGGCAGTGTCCTCCCTCAGCTGCTCGACCAGCGCCTCGGGCTCGGCCGCATAGGACCGCCCGAACACCGCCAGCTTGTCCGGCTCGATGTACCCGAACTGGTCGCGGCCCTGTTGTGGTCCGCCGAAGTAGGCCCGATCGCGGTCGTCGACGAGGGCGAAGATGCTTCGGCTGACCGAGACGCGCGGTTCGCGCGCATGGCCCGCTTCCTTCCAGGCGGCCCGATAAGCGTCGATCTGCCTGCGCTGCTGGACGTGGAGCGGCTCGCCGCTCTCATCGAACACGAGCGTCGAGCTCATCAGGTTCATTCCCTGTTGCGCGGTCCAGACAGCCGTGCCGGTCGAGGCCGCGCCCCACCAGATCCGATCGCGTAGGCCAGGGGAGTGCGGCTCCAACCGCAGCAGGCCCGGCGGGTTCGGAAACATCGGCCGAGGGTTCGGTTGGGCGAAGCCCTCGCCTTTGAGGAGCTCGAGGAAGGTGTCCGTGTGGCGGCGGGCCATGTCGGCATCGGTCTCACCGTCGGCGGGCTGGTAGCCGAAGTGGCGGTAGCCATCGATCACCTGCTCGGGCGAACCGCGACTGATACCGAGCTGCAGCCGGCCGCCCGCGATGAGATCGGCCGCCCCGGCGTCCTCGGCCATGTAGAACGGGTTCTCGTAGCGCATGTCGATGACGGCAGTTCCGATCTCGATCCGCTTGGTGCGCGCACCTATTGCGGCGAGGAGCGGGAGAGGGGAGGCGAGCTGACGCGCGAAGTGATGGACGCGGAAGTACGCGCCGTCCGCGCCGAACTCCTCGGCCGCGACAGCCAGCTCGACCGACTGGAGCAGCGCATCGGAAGCTGAACGGACCTGCGAGTGCGAGGAATCGGACCAGTGGCCGAACGACAGAAAGCCGATGCGCTTCACCGAGGCAGATTAGCGAGCGACCGCGCTTAGGCCGATCTCACGCCTGGTCAGTCCTGACCGCGAGGCCTTCGAACGCCCGGAGTTGCTGCTGGTGTCGTCGCGATCGCCGAGCGCTACCCGAACGGCGTCGAGGACCTCATCCTGGCAATCAATGACTTCGCCGCAAAGTCGACCTTAGCCAGGTCCGGCCGAGTTACCTGATCAGCTCCCTCGGGTTTGGTCTCAACGGCCGACAACCGGCTTGGGGGAGGCCGCGAGTAGTAGTTGTCAGCGCTGCTGCCAGAGTCGGAAGAGCGCGTATATCGCCAGCAGGTAGGCGATGATCCTGATGACGATGATCACCGTCGCCAGCTGCGTCGTCAGGTTGAGCAGCTCCATGAGGTGGGAAACGGCGAAGATGCCGAAGGCGATGCCGATCAGCAGCGCCACCATCGAGCGGTCGCGGTTGTAGACGAGGACGCCAAGCGCGAGGACGACCACGGTCAGGATGAAATTGACCACTTCGATTGCCACTCTGTGCGTTCCCTTTCCCTCATTTCCCTCGGCGAGGCGGGCAGCCCGCCATGACGGCCGATGCTAGACGATCAGGAGTCCTCGCCGATATCCGCGAAAAGTTCCTGGAGCCAGCGGACTCACGCGGAGCGGCGGGTGTTCAGACGTGAATTACCGACAGACCTTCTACCTCGACGAAGTCTTGGTCCTGCGTCACCACCGGGACGCCAAGGGACATCGCCGTTGCAGCGATCCACGAATCGTTGATCGGCATTCGCAGATTCTGGCGTCTGAGGATCATCCGCAGTCGGGCCCAAGCCTCGGCGGCCCGACTGTCCACGGGACGCGGGTCCAGCCCCA
The DNA here is from genome assembly GCA_040905225.1 of Chloroflexota bacterium. Classification (GTDB taxonomy): domain Bacteria; phylum Chloroflexota; class Limnocylindria; order Limnocylindrales; family CSP1-4; genus JALYGJ01. The sequence goes on from JBBDRY010000141.1 coordinate 1,984, forward strand.
TGGCAATTGTCAGCGTCACGAGCCTTCGATCCCGGGTCTCCAGATCGGCAGCAGACAAGACGCCCGCGCGCAATTCGCCAATCGTCACGACAGAAACCCCAAGACGCCCTGGAACGGCGTTGCCCCGAATTGGGCGGCCGGTCTCGTGAGCCAGGAAGAACGACGTGTCAGCGAGTCCTTGCATCATCCCCAGGGAAGATCGTCGGTGGTGTCGGGCATCATCTCGCGCAGCTCGCCGAGGAGGCCAGGATCCGCCCGATGTCCCTCGAGAAGCGCGAGGAGCTCCTCTTTCGCCATCCAGCGCGGCCTGCGCCCGACAGGCACGAGCATCGCGACGGGTCGACCGCCGACGGTGATGGTGATCGCCTCGCCCGCTTCGACGCGCTCCAGCACTTGGCGCGTGCTATTGCGCAGTTCACGGGAGGCGACTTCGGTCATGTCGGCCAGCGTAGCAGATGTGCTACGGTCGTCGCATCGAGGAGAACGGCTCATCACGCCGGGCAGGGTAGCGGCGGTGGCTTCACGTGCACTTATCGCCGATAAGCCGCGGATAAGCCGTGCCCACGACCTCGAGGTGCCGGCCGTCCCGATCTACATCCAGGAAACGATCGACCCGCTGGCGCTGGTCGAATGTCGACTTCTACCTTGTCCCTAGCGCCTGAACACGGTGTCGGCGTGCCACTTGAGGAACTCTCGGGCTGGCGGCGGATTGGGCGCGAGAGGTAACCGAAGCTCGCGCCCGGCCATGGCGTAGCAGTCGCGGCCATTCTCGAAGTCCTCGCGGATCGTTCGACTGACCAGCAGCTTCAGGCCAGGGGTGATCGACACATACCCCTTGCGAGTGCGGCGAATCGGACCAATGGCCGAACGACAGGAAACCGATGCGCTTCATGCGCGGCAGGTTAGCGGCGCCAGGCGCAGCCGACACATGTTGACGCGAACACATGGACCCGCGTACGTTATGTACAACATGTACGAACCGCAGGATCACGAAGGCGTCCACGTCAGCGTCACCGAAGCACGTGAAGACTTTGCCGAGCTCGTCAACCGCGCCGCCTACAAGGAGGAGCGAGTGATCATCACGCGGCGCGGGCGGGCAATCGCTGCCATCGTCCCAATCGACGACGTCGCCTACCTTGAGCGTCTCGAGGACGATTACGACCTTCAGGAAGCACTAAGGGTCCTGAACGATCCCGACGAGATGGCGAATACGATCCCCTGGGAGCAGGTCAAGAACGAGCTGCGCTCGTAGCGCTGGATGGGTCGCTTCACCGTCCACTTCGCCCCACGCGCTTGGCGCCAACTGGAGAAATTGCCGATTCCCGCGCGTCACCGCGTCAGCCGAGTGATTGACGCTCTCGCGGAGGATCCTCGACCTAGGGGCGCGAGTCTCCTTTCAGGTCCGGGAGGCACATGGCGGGTCCGCATTGGGGAGTTCCGCGTCCTGTACGAGATCCAGGACGTTCGCCTGCTCGTGCTCGTAGTCCGCGTGGGTCACCGGCGCGAGATCTATCGCGGCCGGAACGTCAGCGAGGAGATGGCTGTGTATGCGTCGGTGACCGATCGAGCGCGACCCCACGGGGGAAGAAGCTGGACCCGGGACGCGCTGCATCGTCCCGGTACCCCTTGATGAACAGTGCCAGCCGAGTTCATCTACACCACGTACAAGCTGTCCCGCATTACCCGCCCGATCGGACGGTGCTAGAGGACATCTCGATCTCGTTCTACCCGGGACGCCCCGATCTAGTCGCCGGAGCCTCGCTATACTCTCGACACTATTGTACGGACGCTATACGTACAGCACGGAGATTTTATGACCGTGGCACGCGCCGCACGAAAGGAAGACCGCCTGGAAATCAGGGTCCAGCCCGCCCAGCGCCGTCTGCTCGATCAGGCAGCAGCGGCAAGCAACCTGACCACAAGCGCGTTCGTTCTTTCACACGCGACCGAGGCGGCACAGCAGTTGCTCGCCGACCGAACGCTGTTCGTTCTTCCCGAGGATCGCTGGCAGGCGTTGGTCGAGCTGCTTGAACGGCCCGAACAACCGGTCGAGGGGCTGGCAAGGCTGCTCGCCGGGCCCTCCGTCGAAGAGTTGGAGTGACCCGCTACCAGCCCGTCGAACTGTTGGCGCCGACGCACGATCGTTCTGCGTTCGATTGTGGATCGGTAGAACAGACAACCTGGCTGCAGCGGCACGCCCTGAGTGCGCAGCAAGCCGACACGGCGCGCACATATGTTGCGTGCCGGATCGGCGAACCACAAGTCGTGGGCTATTACGCCCTTGTGGCCGGCGCAGTTCAACCGGAAGATGCGAGCGAAAGGCTCCTCGCCGGAGCAGGTCGTTACCCCGTTCCGATCGTCGTCCTCGCCCGACTTGGCGTTGACGTCGAAGAGCAGGGCCACGGCTTGGGAGCGGCGTTACTCAGGGATGCACTCCTCCAGACAGCCGCTGTTGCCGCGAAGATCGGTGTTCGAGCGCTTCTCGTCCACGCCGAGACAGATGCTGCGGCCCGGTTCTACCGCCACTTTGATCCGGCGTTTGAGTCGTCGCCAACGGATCCGCTCCACCTGATCTTGCTGATGAAGAACATTCGAGCAGCCATCCGTAAAACATCGGTAAGCATGAGCTAAGCGGGTCTGCGTCGAAGAGGATCGAAGTCCGCCTGGTTCGGAAGCTTGGTGATCTGTCGCCCCGAGTCGATGTCGATGAGGATCTTCGCTACCTGACCGAGGCTGTGGAGAACCAGCGTTCTCGTTGTCGTCGACGAGCTCGACGCCGCGCCCTAACTGGCATCGCAAGGTTGACGGGGTGTATCGACCCGACGTTTCAACCGCACCGCGCACCATCACGAACCCGAAAATCCGGCGCGCATGGCCGCAAGCAATGCGACGGATCGTTTCCCGCTTCCATCCTACGCGGCGGGGTCCTGTCAGACGCACTCAAGTCGGGTGTCGTCGTCTATGAGCGCTAGCGAGCGTAGACACGATCTCCAGGAGTTCGCCACGCGTTGCCATCTGGCTGGAATTCGCACATTTCCTTGGCGGTGCCGCCATGACCGCGGCCACGGATGGACACGAGAAGAACCCGTGACGCTCGCTCAGTACACCCTTTCGTCCCTGACCACGTTGGCACGCCGGAAGCCCAGAGCGCGGCGCGCCCCGTTGAGCCGTGCAAGCGCCTCGGCCTCGGCTGGGGTGCGGCCGGGCATGAACGACGCGGCCATCGACTCCAGCGCATCATCGGCGGCTACGACGTGTCGGGCACCTGCCAAGTCGCGACGGACAATCGCCCAGCCGCGCAGCGAACCCACGTTCTCCAGGACACGACCGGCCAGCTTCAGAGGCTGTTCGCTGTCTGCGAACATCTTCGAGATGCGCTGGCCGCGATCGTCCTCCAGCCAGTACGCCGTCGTGCCCGGAATGACGGGAGCAGCGGCCGATGGTCGCGCGGTGCTCGACTCGGCCGCGAGGAGATCAGAGATCTTCATACGCATGTCGTTCGCGCTTCGTGGCGCGCCGTGCGGAGATGATGCGCATCTTACCCTCTTCGTCCAGGACGACGACCACGGTCAGCAGGCGGCCGCGCCGCGATTCGCCAATGACGATGGCTCGCTCCTCGGCTCCGGAGTGTGCCGTATCAGGCCAGGATCTCGACAGGCGGTCAAGGACCGCCTCCTGCCCTTCGCCGAACGAGACACCGTGCCTGGCGAGGTTGAGCCGTGCCTTCTCGGGGTCCCAAGCCGGCTCCTGCATGGCGATGAACCGTACTGGCGGCCGCTTACCTCCCACTTACCGAGTAAGCCGCAGATAAGCCGTGGCCGAGAACATCTCCCACACGACCCCCGTGCGCTACCCACGCGACCCCACGCTTGACCCGCAGCTCGTTTGGAAGGGCAAGGACGAGCAGTGCGTCCCCATCCGGCGAGTACCACGGGTCTAGCGGCGGGGGAACTCGGACATACCCATCGCCAGACGCCGCCCTCTCACATCCAACGTCACGCCGCGCTTCTAGTCACGCTGGATAGCGCGCCACTCGGCCTCGTGCGACGGACAGTGACTGCTGTCCGGTCGAGTCCGTATGTTGTTGCAGTGGATCGCGTTGCAATAGGGCTTAGCCACTCGATCCTCGTCCAGCTAAGTCTCGACAGCGGTAGCGTCGTAATCCTTCGTCGGTGAGCTTGTCGCTCACGTGCCGATGCTCGCCGGAATGTCACCTTCCCGTCAACATTGCGCGCGTTCGCCCGGTTTCTGCAAGATTTCCGCCGGTATGAGCCCCGGACGGCTCGCCAGCGGTGATCGGCACCGTTGGCTCGGAGCTCATCCGCGAGGCGGCCAAGGAGGCAGTGAAGATCTGTGACCTGCTCGTCGTGTGCGGCTTCGCCTTCGACCCGCTGGCAGGGGAGGAGTCCTCCACCCTCGGCCGGTTGACCATCCTCGAGGCGCGCATGAACCCCGACCTGGCAATGGGCGACGAACTGCTCAAAAAGACCGGCTCGGGCAACCTGTTCATGGTCTTCGGCGAACCCGACATCGAGGTCCGATCAACCGACAATGACGACCTGGTGCTTGAGATCCACGGCCTGGATGTCTACGACCCAACCACCGGCGCCGTGCGCTCATCGTCGACCGACGACATCGCCGCCTGGTTCCTCGACACCGACTACGAGGGCAACGCCTTCTTCGTCCGCCATGCCTACTTCACCGGCGCCGACGACCCATACGAGCGCCTGCGCAAGGCCCTCCGCGCCGACATCTCCGATGAAGCCTGGGCGACCGTCAACTCGACCATAAGCCGGCCCTTCCCACGCCCCTCAACCGGCAAGATCGCCGTCAAGATCATCAACCACTACGGCGACGAAGTGATGAAGGTGCTCGGGGTCTAGGATTCAGTCCTGGAGGACAGGATGGAACCGCTGGTCACGCAGAGTGACGAGGTCGCGTGGGGCGCCAATGTCATTGCCGGAACGCGGGTGCCGGTCGACACTCTTTTCGACTACCTTGAGCGCGGCAAGACCCTTGACGAGTTCCTGGAGCAGTTTCCCACGGTCGACCGGGCGAAGGCCGTTGCGATCCTCGAGTTGGCAAAGGACAAGCTCGCCGCTGCCACTGCCCCGCGGTGAGGATCCTGCTCGATGAGATGCTCCCCATCGGGCTGCGCGAGCTTCTACCGGAGCAGGACGTCGTGACGGCTCAGTTCGCCGGACTTGCCGGCCTTCCCAACGGTGAGTTGCTGCGCCAGGCCATCGCGCTCGGCTTCGATCTCCTCCTCACTCAGGATCGCGGGATACCGCAGCAGCAGAACCTTGCTGGGCTGGACATCGCCGTCGTCGTGATCACCGACAACGACCCCGATCTCGTTCGCGCCTATGCCGATGAGCTCAACCTGGCGATCGCCGGAGCACGACCGGGCCTTCCGGTGCGCGTCGAGCGCCGGCATGAGCGCTGACCCATAACGGCCGCGATCCGGTCTCGGATCGCTCAGATCATCGGTAAGCTGATCGCGTCTTGACGGTCCAGATCTCCCATCGCGAAGCCGCCGCTGGTCAATGGTTTGAGCTGTCCTTGATGGTCCAGCTCGGGAACATCGGGACCGAGGTCGCGCGATCCGTGCGGGCTAAGGAATCCGGCAATGACGCACGGGCATGGAACGCCCTAGTGCGAGCGCTGGAGTTGTTCGACCTGACGATGGCCGACCGACGATGGCTTGGCCCGAGACTCCGCGAGATCTGCCGTGCCCGCGAGGTCGTCTGTGACTTCCTCGTCGGCGACAACGTATACGCATCGTCGGCCGAGTCCCTCGACCGCTATTTCCTTCCGTTCGCCGTGGCTGCACGGCAAGGTTCGCAATGACCTATCCGAGCGCGACGAGTTGCTTGGCAATTCCCCTTTTGACATCTGAGCTACATCAGACTAGGCTCGGACGATGAGCACGACCGCGGACGCGACGCTGACCGATTTTCTGCGTGACCCCAACACCATCGTTGATCGCCTCGAGCACACCGACGTGGTCCTTCACCGTCGCAACGCGGCGGCTCTTCGACTGTCGCTCGAATCGCGTACCGAGGCAGTCGCGGAGGGGGTGCGGTTCGTGGCCCGCCTGCTGGGCTCGGCGCTGACCGATGAGAGCGTTCGCAGGCGCCTGGAAGCCAGTACGGAGGCGATCCCGTGGCTGTCGTTCCTACCGGAGCAGGCGCGCCATCAGTTCCTGGCGGAACTATTTCGGACCGCCGAGGCGGCCGCCGAGCTCGGCGTGATGACGCCACTGGCTCAGCTCGTTCGCGAGTGGCAGGCCACGGCCGCCATCTACGCCGATCCAGCGCTCGCCGCCGAGCTGCGGCGGCCGCTCGCCGGCGACGGCATCCCCGTACCCTCCCCGGCGTCTCGCTAATCGATGCCCAAGCGCGGCGAGCGAGTAGCGCCGCCGCCTGGGCCCCGTGAGTGGGATCTTCGCTTCGGAGACGCGGCGGCAGCCGAAGGCTGGGAGCAGCTCTGCGCTCAGGCACCCGGGCCATCGTTGACGGCCTGGCAGGCCCTGCGAACTAATCCTCATGCCCGGAGCGAACGGCAACATCCTCTGAAAGGCGATCTGGCCGAGCGACCTGTGGGCGGACGCGTGTTGCAGCAGTGGCAATACGAGGTAACGGGCGCAGGCCGCCTCTGGTACTGCATCGACGACCAACGGCGGATCGTCTACCTGACGCTGGCCAGGGTCGGCCATCCACGTCAGACCGCGTGATTCTTCAATGTGAATGTCCTCCGCCTTGCACCGGCGCGATAGCATCGCTTCCGGAGGGAACCAAGTGGAGGAGTTCCAGCGCTGATGCCCGCTGCGCGTTCAATGGATCCGAGCCGCACGGTTGAACGGCAATGAGCAGATCTTTGGGGCCACCTAGGCGCCACAACGGCAAGAAGCGCGGTTTGTCGACCGGAGTGAAGGGCCCTCGCAGGTCGGGCGGTCCGCCCTCCATCGAGGGCATCGCCGATGCTGTTGTCCGCGGCGCAGACGAACTACTCCGCGTCGAAGATCCGCTCGAGGCGGAGGCATGGGCCAGCCAGGTGCTCGGCACGTTCTACAAGGTCAACGTGCCGTGGGAGGCCCGCGAGCTGCTCGAGCGTGGCGTCCCGCAGGCGATCGTAGCGAAGGCTGAACAGAGAGCCGACGCAGCTGGACTGGCCGCCCTCGAGGCTCTCGCTGCCGTTGGGGAAGACGACCTAGCCGGAATTGCACGCCCCGCCGCCGATCGTCTCCGGGCGCGCGGCATCACGGCGCCAGCGTGGGTTCCAGAACTGCGCTCGGTCGTCTTCGAAGACGCTTGGATGATGCTCGACGTCTACGGCGATCACGAAGCTTACTTCGCGACCTATCGATACCCGGGGCGTAAGCCGCACGTGGTCAACGCTCTTTATGACAAGGCGATGGGCGAGATCATCAAGGACGGGTTCGTCGGCTACGCGCCAAGCGACGCACGGGCGCGGGTTGACCGTCAGGACGGCGTGGCAGCGGTCGACTGCGAACCCGGGGCCATGGCGCGCCGGGTGATCGATGCGATCGCCAACGGCGATCTCTACCTCGATAACGACTGGACGCCCGAGTTCAAACGATTCCGCGCGCTGATCCTTTCCCGCATGCGCCTTCTGCCGAAGGGTCGGCCGCCCAAGACGCCTCGGCCGCCGACTCAGCGGCAACGCAAACAGATCGTCACCGAGTTCCTCTCGTCACAATCCGGTGCCGCCGCGCTTGACGAGGCAGATGCGATAGCCGAGCTATGCCTGGACTACTCGTGCGACTACCTCGGTGAGGAGCCGTTCAGGTGGAGCCCGATCGTGGTCGAGCAGTTCATGCTCGACTACCTGCCGCGCAAGGTGTCGCTCAGCATGGCCCAGGTCCGGCAGCTGCCGGCGGTGCTGCGCGAGTGGGTCAGCTTCGCTCTGACGAAGCGCGGGCTCGAGGAACGCTGGATTACCGAGACCGAGGCGGCGGTCGACCGCTGGTCCAGGGATTTCCGCCGGGCTGTGACCGACACGGAGCAATTCGGGCTGGCCAAACGGCTCGGCAACGCGCTACTGGCAGATGGCGTGGACGCGCTCGACCAGGCATCGGTCCAGCGCTGGATCGACGACTTCAACGCCCGTCCGCAGACGGAGCGCGACTCGCTGCTCGGCAAGCCCCCAACTTAACTTAAGGCTGAGCGCCGTGTGGCGCTCGTCGCCGCTGAGCTAGGGTTGCCAGGATGGCAGTTGACGATTATGACGATTTTACGCTAACCTGATCCGGTGGGTGAGGACCTGATCACGACGCAAGAGGCCGCTCGGGTGCTCGGCGTGCGGTCCATCAATACCGTGAAGCGTCTGATCCGTGAGGGACACCTGAGCGCGACGCGCCCCGGCTCTCACTATCGCATCCACAGAGCGGACGTCGAGCGCCTCGCGGCCAACAGATCGGCTGGCCAGCGGTCGCCGCCAGATCCAATCGCGGTTTCACCGCAACGTCTCGCCGAATGGGCGGACAAAAACGGCGTGAGGAGCCTCGCGCTCTTCGGATCCGCAGCCCGGCGTCAAATGCGTCCGGATAGTGACGTAGATCTGGTCATGGAGCTCCGGCCGGATGCACGGGTGGGCCTAATTGGCCACGCTCGCATGGTGAGGGAACTCGAGGAGATCTTTGGCTGCCGAGTCGACCTGGGGACGTGGGCGGCTCTGAAACCTCGGATACGTCCACACGTCGAGCGCGAAGCGATCCTGCTGTATGAGGCATGACGCGGATCGCCTCGCCGACATGATCGAAGCAGCCGATGCCGCCCTCCAGTTTGCCCGTGGCCGCGATCGTGCCGCATTGGACACGGACGGGCTGCTGGAGGCTGGATTGGTCCAGAAGGTGGTCATCATTGGCGAGGCCGCGGCCGGACTGAGCGAGCAGTTTCGCAGGGGCCATCCGCGGTTACCGTGGGCGGACATCATCGGCATGCGCAACGTCATCGTGCATTCCTACTGGCGGGTCGATCACGACGAGCTGTGGCGGACGGTGACCGATGACCTGCCGACTGTGCTCGGCGAATTGCGGCCACTCTTCGCGCAGATCGACGCCTCTGACGATCCGAGCGTTCAGACCCGACGCAGCGACGAGCAGTGATGACACTAGGCGATCCGCTGGATCCGCCGGCCTCGTTCAACTTCGTGGCAGACACCGGATCCGGTACACGCGCCTCGCCGCCGCCTAGCGCCGACTGGTTCGCGGAGTCAATCGCCTAAGCATTGACACTTGTACGCTTTGTACGTAGCGTACGCTTCAGGAGGTCGGCAGACATGACACTTACTGTTGGAGTTACTGAAGCGCGCGATGAGTTCGCAGAGCTTGTCAACAAGGTCGCGTACGGGAATGAGCGCGTTCGTGTGGCCCGGCGCGGCCGCGATATCGCGGCGATCGTTCCCGTCGCTGACGTCGAGCTTCTCGAGGCTCTCGAAGACGTCCTCGACCTAGCAGCCGCGCGCCGCGCGCTCGCCGATCCCGAGAACGCCCAGACCATTCCGTGGGATGAGGTGCGGGCGCGCCTGGGAATCTGATCCGGCACGGGTGGGTGGCACGAGATTTGCTAGAGGTGATTGGGAACGAGCTTGCGGATGTGATCAGGAGACAAGGCACGCAGATCGATGCCGCAGGAACCGTCCAGACGCCTTTCGACGAGCGCATACCAGCGCTTCTCCTCATAGGCGTGCTGGCAATCGCGTGGGGACAACTGACGCAGCCACATCCTGCGGTCCAAACACTACAGATCGCGCAAACTCCACCGGACTGGTCCGCGTCGCAGGGCTTTTGACCGCGCCCGCTAGGCGGTACGCTTCATAGGCCGGGCAGGCACCACAGGGGAGAGGGGCACACGGGGTTGGCGCAAGCCACTATCGACAACCCGGTAATCAACTCGCCGTTCGTTGAACCGCAGCGCCATTTCGTGATGCTCGACGGCAAGCCCACCGGCGAGATCGAGGAACGCCGTCGTCCCTCGGAGTTCTTCGTCCCTGTTGCCCAGCCCAAGAAGAAGTCTGCCGCGCAGCTGACACTCGATCAGTTCGGACCGCCGACCAAGCAGCAGCCCAACGAGATAGTCAACGAGATCCGACAGGCGGTCGCACGCTGGCGCCTGCAGGGCTACCCGCACACAACCAGCGTCACGAAGGACCTGCTCGCCTACTGGCAAGACCACGATCGTCAGCGCCGCCTGTTCTTCTGTCAGATCGAGGCCGCTGAGACCGCGATCTATCTCACCGAGGCCGCCGAGAAGATCGGCGATGCCAACGCCCTGAACCAGATCGCGCTCCAGAACGCGCAGCTGAACGCTGGCCTGCCGCGCACCGCGTTCAAGATGGCGACCGGTTCGGGCAAGACTGTAGTGATGGCGATGCTGATTGCCTGGCAGGTGTTGAACAAGCAGGCCAATCCCCAGGATCGTCGGTTCGGCGACAGGTTCCTGATTGTCACGCCCGGCATCACCATCCGCGACCGGCTGCGCGTTCTGTTGCCGAACGACCCGACCAACTATTACCAGCAGATGGATCTGGTCGGAGCGGAGCAGATCGACCGCCTGCAGTCGGCGGCAATCTTGATCACCAACTACCACGCCTTCATCCGGCGCGAGAAGGTCCAGGCTGCCGCACTCACCAAGCGGATCCTGAGCGGCGGCGAGATAGACGACCGTTTCAAGGAGACGCCGCAGGAAATGGTCCGCCGGGTGTGCCGCGACTTCGGCAACGCCAAGAACATCGTCGTGATCAACGACGAGGCGCACCACTGCTACTCGCCTGCACCCAAAGAAATCGCGCAAGAAGCGATCCTCGACGCCGACGAGCGCCAGCTCGCCAAGCAGGACCAGGAACAAGCGCGTGTCTGGCTCGACGGTCTGAAAGCAGTCAAAGAGAAGCTCGGCGTCCGCTCCGTCTTTGATCTGAGCGCCACGCCCTTCTTCCTCAAGGGCTCGGGCTACGCCGAGGGCACACTTTTCCCGTGGGTCGTCAGCGATTTCGGGCTCATGGACGCCATCGAGTCGGGCATCGTCAAGGTGCCCCGCGTACCGACCAGCGACGACTCCATGACCGGCACCAGTCCCATGTATCGCGACCTCTGGTCGCGCGTCCGCGACGCTCTGCCACGGAAGGGACTCAAGGACACCCCGATCGATGGTCAGCCAGTCATCCCGAAGGAGCTGGAAGGTGCGCTGCGGACGCTGTACGCCGACTACGCGCGAGATTTCGACGCATGGGCGCAGGCCGGCCTCGGAACGCCACCTGTGTTCATCGTCGTCTGCTCGAACACCGCGACGTCGAAGCTCGTCTACGACTGGATCGCCGGCTGGGACAAGGACGGCGTGATCGTGCCGGGCAATCTTGAGCACTTCTCGAATGAGCAGAACGGCCGGATGCGCGACAGGCCGAACACGATTCTCGTCGACTCCGCTCAACTGGACAAGGACGAGGCGCTCGATCCCGCGTTCAAGAAGGCCGCCGCGGCCGAGATCGAGACCTTCAAGCGCGAGTACATGACCCGTTTCCCGGGTCGAAGCGATGAAGACATCACTCCCGAGCACATCCTGCGCGAGGTGATGAACACAGTCGGCAAGCCGGGCAAGCTGGGCGAGCACATCCGCTGCGTCGTCTCGGTGGCGATGTTGACAGAGGGCTGGGACGCGAACACGGTCACGCACATCCTCGGTATTCGTGCCTTCGGCACGCAACTGCTGTGCGAGCAGGTTGTCGGACGGGCGTTACGCCGGGCGAGCTACGACGCTGACGAGAACGGCTTGTTCGATCCGCAGTACGCCGAGGTCTACGGCGTTCCATTCAGCTTCCTGTCCGTCACTGGGAAGGGGAGGGTCAAACAGGCCAAACCGGTGATGGTCGTCAAGGCGCTACCTGAACGCTCGGATCTCCGGATCGAGTTCCCGCGGGTGATCGGCTATCGCTTCGAGATGCCGACCGAGCATCTCGAGGCTCGATTCGACGACTCATCACGCCTCGAGCTATCGACGAGAGACGTCGCACTGCACACGCAGGTAGACCCGATCGTGGGCGAGATGGAGATGCATACCCTGGACGCCCTGCGCAACGTGCGCATGCAGACAGTCGAGTTCACGATCGCCAAGCGAACCCTGGACAACCACTTCCGCGACGAGAACGACGGCGAACGTCCTTGGCTCTTCCCGCAGCTCGTCGCGATCACGCGCCGATGGATCCGGGAATGCGTCCATCTCAAGGACAACGCCTTCACGCAGATGCTGCTGTTCGTCGAGTACAGCCATGCCGCGGCCGATCGGATCAACCAGGCGATCGTCGCCGGAACCGTCGGCGAGAAGCGACTGACGCCGGTACTGCGCCCATACGAACCGATCGGCTCGACCGACTACGTCTACTTCGAAACGACCAAGACCTGCTACGACGCGACCAAGAGCCACATCAACCGTGTGGTGCAGGACAGTGGCTGGGAGTCGAAACTTGCCGATGTGCTCGAGTCCATGCCCGAGGTCGTCGCATACGCCAAGAACCAGGGGCTGAACTTCAAGATCCCCTACACCTACGAGGGGAGGGCCGCCAACTACGTTCCGGACTTCCTGATCCGCCTGCGCGACGCCGACTCGGCTAGCGACGGCGATCTATTGACGCTTGTCCTGGAGGTCAGCGGCGAGGCCAAGAGGGAGAAGCAGGCCAAGGTCGCGACCGCGGAGCACCTGTGGATAGAGGCGGTCAACAACTGGGGCGGCGCAGGCCGCTGGGCGTTCCTCGAAGTCACCGACCCCTGGGACGCTGGCAACCTGATCCGCGAGAAGTTCCCAGCGGATACGGCGGTCCCGAAGTGATGCGACGGGGCCGGGTCGGAATGCCTGCCGCCCTTGAAGCGAGCTCGGCAAGGCTGTCGCCGCGGCTGATCTCGTACCTTTCGCCGTCCTTGAGCGCGCAGACGAGAACCAGATCATCTGCCTGGGTTCCGCCCATGACCGCTTCGTGGGCGACCGCGAGCGCCGGATTGCTCCGCTCGAATGCGGCTGAGCAGCGAATGCCATCGGACCTCTCGATCCAATACGAGACGGCGTCATCGATCCGGACGTCGAGCGGCCCGGTGAGTGCCTTACGGAAGCGGTT
>JBBDRY010000142.1:0-2380 GCA_040905225.1 Chloroflexota bacterium
GACCAGACCGTTTACGGAGTCACGACGGGTTTCGGCGCCCTGGCTTCGCAGCGCATCAGCCACGAAGACGCCGCCCGACTCCAGCAGAACCTGCTCGTGAGCCACGCGGTCGGGATCGGTCCGATCCACGGCCGGCACACCACCCGGGCGATGCTGCTATTGCGCGCCAACGCCCTGGCGCGTGGCCAGAGTGGCTGCAGGCCCGAGATCGTGGATCGCTTGCTCGACTTCCTGCGGCTCGGCATCCACCCGCTCATTCCCGAGCAGGGATCGGTCGGCGCATCGGGGGACCTCGCGCCGCTTGCTCACCTCGGGCTGCCGCTGATCGGCCGCGGCAAGGCGGAAGTGGACGGGGAAACGCTCTCCGGGGCTGATGCCCTGGCCCGTCGCGGGCTGGTCCCGCTGACGCTCGGCCCCAAGGAAGGCCTCGCGCTGCTCAACGGGACGCAACAGATGACCGCGATCGGCGTTCTCGTCCTACTCCACGCCGAGCGGCTGCTTGGTACCGCCAGCGTCGTCGCGGCGATGACGACTGAGGCGATGCTCGGCACGGACGTCGCATTCTCGGAGGCCTACCAGTTGGCGCGGCCACACCCCGGCCAGGCGCGTGTCGCGGCGCAACTGCGGCACCTCCTGCGGGACTCGGAGGTGTTGCGCTCCCACCGTGGCGACGCGCATAAGGTCCAGGACCCGTACTCGATCCGTTGTGTCCCACAGGTGCACGGCACCGTGGCCGACGCGCTGACCTATGCCCGTAGCGTGCTCGCGATCGAGGTGAACTCGGCGACCGACAACCCGCTCGTCTTCCCTGAGGGCGCGGACATCGATCCGTCCACGTCTTCCACGGCCGGCGGCAGGGTCATCTCCGGCGGCAACTTCCACGGGCAGCCCGTGGCGCTGGCTATGGATCTGCTCGCGATCGCCATGGCCGAGCTCGGCTCGATCAGCGAGCGCCGGATCGCCCAATTGATCGATGGCCGGCTCTCTGGCCTGCCATCGTTCCTGGTCGAGAACGCAGGCTTGAACACGGGCATGATGCTGCACCAGTACGCGGCCGCCGCGCTCGTCTCGGAGAACAAGGTTCTCGCCCATCCCGCGTCCGTCGACTCCATTCCGACCAGTGCCAACCAGGAGGACCACGTGTCGATGGGCCCCATCGCCGCGCGGCAGGCGCGTGAGGTTGTGCGCAACGTCGAGCAGGTGATCGGCCTCGAGCTGCTGTGTGCGGCCCAGGGGCTCGACTTCCGGCTCGCCACCGGACTGCGTCCGGGCGCCGGAGTCGCCGAGGCGCATGCGCGAGTCCGAGCGCGAGTCAGTCACCTGGCTGACGATCGGGATCCGCAGCCGGATCTCGCCGCGGCGATCGAGTTCGTTCGCACCGCGGCCCTGGTCGACCTCCTGCCGGACCGGTCGCCGTAGACTCGCCGCGATGGCGCAGTCGCGGATAGTCGAGGTCACGGACACTGAGTCATTCGGGCTTGTTCCGCCGTGCGCGGATCCGCGCTTCGACCACCGGACGTGCGACTACTGGGAGGACCCCGAGCGCGGTTCCAAGGCCAGCCGCCCCGCGCTGCTGGAGGTCAGGGCGCCGACAGTGAATCGGGCGCCGGTGCTGGACGACAACCCCTTCGCGTCACCGCCGCGTCAGGAGCCGGTCAACCCATTTGCGCCTGCTCCTCGAGCCTCGGCCACGGGCCTGTTCGGCGACGACGATGAGCTGTTCGCGCCGCCTCCCGACAATCCGTTTGTGCCGACCGTCGTCCGGGAGCGGCCTCTCCGCGAAGGCGTCCCGCGCAAGCTCGCGCTGCTTGACCGCGGCCGCGGCGTGTTCGGTTCGTACGCAAAGGTGTTGGTCGCTGAAGGCGAACCGGTCGCGTACTGCCAGTTCGGGCCGTTGTCGGCTTACCCACGTGCCACGCGGCTAAGGGACCTGTACCCGCAACTGCCCGCCTCGCCCCTGCCGGCGGTGATCACGTGCATCGCCTCGACCGCCGATGCGCGTCGCCAGGGCCACGCTCGAACGCTGGTCGAAGCAGTCTGCGCGGATCTCGCCGAGCGTGGCTTCGCCGCCGTCGAGGCGTACCCGGACCTGACGCGTCCAGAGGACGAGACCAGCGGCGCACGGCCCGAGTTCTGGCAGAAGCTCGGCTTCGAAACCGCGGTCGACGACGAGCGTTTCCCGGTCATGCGCCGGGAATTGTGATCTCCGAAAGCAGAAGAACAGTCGTCTGCCAGTCGAGGCCCGACAGCCGATCGCGCAGGACGCGGTCATTCGTAATCAACCAGCGGCTGGACGTAAGGGTCGCTGTGGCGGCAACCAGCGCATCGGGGAGGGCCGCGCCGGTCTGGGCTCGAATCGCGGCCGCCTCAGCGGCGACCA
>JBBDRY010000143.1:0-3494 GCA_040905225.1 Chloroflexota bacterium
CTCAAGATGGTCTGGACGATGCGCCGGATGCTTTCGGCGGTCGGTACCAACGAGGGCATCGAGCTGCTGCTCAACCGCCTCGCCAAGACCAACTCGAACGCGGAGTTCCTTGCGGCCTTGACCAAGGGCGCGGCTGCTGCCGAGGCCTAGTCGCGGCACGAACCTCTCTTCGCTTCGTTCCATCGGGAGCCGTTGACACCCTGTGCGTGTCAAACGACGCCCGAGGCACCAATCGCGGGTCCTCTGGTTCGTTCCACGCGCCAAGTGATGCACACAGCGAGTCAAACGACAGTCGAAGCCACGTTTCGGTGCTTACGAGCAGGCTCCAAGCGCCCGTTGACACTCTCAGCGTGTCAAACGCTTGCGGGTCGTCACACAGGCCGCACGCGGGCGCGCACCACGAGCAGGTCTGATGTTCCTCGATGAGGTGACGATCACCGTGCGCGCCGGCGACGGCGGCGACGGTGCGTCGTCATTTCGTCGTGAGGCGCACGTGCCGCGTGGCGGACCCGACGGTGGCGACGGTGGACGTGGCGGCAGCGTTTATCTGCGCGTCGATCCGGGCGAGACGATGCTGCGCGACTTCCGCTTCAAGCACCACTTCAAAGCCGAGTTCGGTGGCCGTGGCACTGGCTCCAGGAAGCACGGCAAGGCGGGCAAGGATCTCGAGCTCAGCGTGCCGCCCGGCACCGTCGTGCGCGACCTCGCGACCAACGAGCTGATCGCCGACCTCGTCGCCCACGAGCAGCACGTGATGGTCGCCCGCGGCGGCCGCGGTGGCCTGGGCAACACGCACTTCGCGACCTCCACGAACCAGGCGCCGACGCACGCCCAGAAAGGCGAGCCGGGCGAGGAGCGCAAACTCAAGCTCGAACTGCGCTTGATCGCCGACGTCGGCCTCGTCGGACTGCCCAACGCAGGCAAGTCGACTCTACTCGCGGCTCTGACCGCGGCCACCCCCCAGGTCGCCGCGTACCCATTCACCACCCTCGAGCCGAACCTGGGCGTGCTCGACCTGTCGATCGTCGACCCGAGCGACGAGCGGCGCGTGACGATCGCCGACATGCCCGGCCTCATCGAGGGCGCCAGCGCCGGCGCCGGGCTCGGCCATGCCTTCCTGCGCCACGTCGCCCGGACGCGCGTCCTCACACACGTCGTAGACCTTGCCGCGCCGGACCCGGAACGTGACTACCAGTTGATCCGCGAGGAGGTCGAGGCGCACGACCCAACGCTGGTGGAGAAGGTCACGCTCGTGGTCGGCAACAAGCTCGACCTGGCCGCCGCCAAGGACCACAGGGCCAAGTTCGCAGCCGCTCGCAAGAAGGAGGGCAAGGACTTCATCGCGATCTCCGCTGCCGAAGGCCAAGGCCTCGACAAGCTGCTCGCCTCACTCGCGCGCCTGCTGCCCGATGCAGAGACCCTCGCGCAGCCGGGCGAGCCCGCGGGAGTCGTCGTCCATCGCTTCGAACAGTCTCCGGAGCTCTTTTCCGTCCAGCGCGAGGATGCGGCATATCGAGTCGTCGGCCGCCGCATCGAACGGATCGCCGCCCAGACCAACTTCGACAACGAGGAATCCGCGGAACGATTCCAGCGCGATCTTGCGCGCATGGGTGTGGAGCGCGAGCTGGTCAAGGCCGGCGTGATGCCCGGCGACAGCGTCCGAATCGGATCTGTCGAGCTGGAATGGGAGCCCGAGACGGGCCGAGTGCGTGGCTGAAGCGCGCGACCGGTCTCGCTGGGGCATACTCGGCGGCATATTCGACCCCATCCATTACGGCCACCTGGCCATCGCCGAGCAGACCCGCGACGCCCTCGATCTTTCGGGCGTGCTGTTCATCCCCGCGGGGCAACCGGTGCATCGAGAGACACCCGAGGCCAGCGCAAAGGACAGGCTGCGCATGGTGGAGCTCGCCACGGCCGATAACCCCCGGTTTGCCGTCAGCGCGATGGAAGTCGACGCCGACCGGCCCTCCTACTCCGTCGAGACCCTCGAGCAGCTGACCGCCGATCGCCCCGAGGACGAATTCGTGCTGATCATGTCGGCCGAAGCGGCGCGAGGGCTGCCGTCGTGGCGCGATCCCGTGCGTCTGATCGAGCTCGCCGAGGTCGCCATCGTCCCGCGCCTTGGCTACGACGAGATCTCGCGCGACTGGGTCGACGAGGTCTTCCCGGGCCGCCAGGATCGCTTCACGTTCGTCGAAAGCACGCACCTGGGTCACTCGGCCACCGACGTCCGCGAACGGGTCGCTCGGGGCGCATCAATTCGGTACCTCGTGCCACCCGCCGTCGAGTCGTACATCAGAGAGCACGACCTTTACTCGAACAAGGAGACGGACGGAGCCGATGACCGACCAGCTGTCTGAGCCCACGCCGATCCGCGCCGGTCTGCCACGCAGGAGAACTCCTGTGCGCAAGAAGGCACGCGCCGAGGGCGCGGCGCCCGCCGAGGAACAGGCACTCGCCCTGGCGCGGCGGATCGTGGACCTCGCCGAGGACAAGAAGGCCTCGGACATCGTGCTGCTCGAGGTCCGTGAGATGACCACGTTGGCCGATTACTTCGTGATCTGCTCCGGAGGGTCCGACCGCCAGCTCGGTGCCATCGCCGACGGCATAGTCGAGGGCCTGCGCGAGGAGAAGACCCGACCCATCGGGCGTGAGGGTGGCGCCAACGCGCATTGGCTACTGCTCGATTTCGGGTCGGTGATCGTCCACATCATGGCTCCGCCGGAGCGCGACTTCTACCAGCTCGAGCGCCTGTGGGCGGACGCGCCGCTGCTCCTGCGGGTCCAATAGGAGCCTGACGGAGGGCTACCGACGGCCGAAGGTAGGGGAAAAGCCGTAGGAAAGTCGGCGTAGAGACAAGTACCGCTGGGTCATGTGGGAGTGCACCTGAGCGCACCTAGAGTCCCCGCATGGCCCGCCTCGGCAATGATTGTCCAGTCTGCTCCAGGAGCCTCGTCAGCTCGCGTTTCGACGCGACATTCAAGCTGCCGGAAGGCGAGGAGCGGCTCTTCTTCGGACTCCCTGCGAGCCTGTGCGAGGTCTGCCAGCAGCTGTATCTCGACCCCGACCTGATCGACCTGCTCGAGGTCCCGGAGGGTCGCTGCACCTTCGCCATCGAATCCGACCAGGTACTCCTGCGCGAGGCCTCGTCAGCTGCCGACTACCAGTTCCGAACTCCGGACAGATAGCCGCCAAATCCGACTAACCCGTCAGCGCTGCGTGCCCACCGGCGCTGACCTACCCGTAGCCGTCGGCCGCATACCTCCTCCCATGCGGCCGACGTGCTCTCCCAGCCAGGCAAGCAACGCCAGCTCGGATCGATCGTCCGATAGCGAGTGCGGGCTGCCGTCCGCCGCGATGCCCTTACTGAGCAGATCCAGCTCGTAGAGGTCTTTCAGCGCTTCCTCCAACTCCTCCTGCTGCCATGCCCGAGCCTGCTCGCTCAGCTTCTGGGCGCGGAACGGCTGGAGCTTCATCTCCCGAATCAGATC
>JBBDRY010000143.1:3594-14193 GCA_040905225.1 Chloroflexota bacterium
GGTTTCGGCCGCATCTGCCTCATCGGCGCTGGTCCGCCATACGTCGAGCGGCTGGCCCGAGTCCGCGGCGAGCTCCACCGCATACAGCTCAGCGGCATGGTCCAGCCCGAAGGCGTCCTCGCCCCAGAAATAGGCCAGGGCCGGGGCGCTCAAGTCGCTCCCTGCATGGCGGCCTCTGCCCAGCGCGCCCGCGCGACGTCAGTTGGGCTGATGCCGCCAGCGGCGCAGACCTCGGCTTCGAGGGCGTTCGCGCGCTCGCGAGCGGTGCGCATCGAGTCGGTGTCGCCATGGCGCTCGATCCACCTGGTGAAGCGCTCGTCCATCGAAACGAGGTCCTGAGTCGCGCGCTTGTCGGCATAGGCCACGACGCGCTCCTCCACGGTCGCGCCGCGTGACCATTGTCCGTACTGTTCGTCGTCGGCCAGGCGCATCACCGGGTGAGCGGCGACCGCTCCGGCCAGCTCGCCGTACCCGTTCTCGCTCAGCCAGTGCGCTCCAGCGTCCGCGTGACCGAGTGGCTTGAGCGGGTGGTCGGCCGGAAGCGCCTTGTCCACGTCATGGAGCAGCGCCGCTGCCTCGACGAGCGCAACGCTGATGGCGTGGCCGCGGCCCTCTATCGCCTCGGCGAGAAAGCACGCGACGTCCGCCACCGCGCAGCTGTGCGTAAGCAGCCAGTCGGGTGGATCCAGGGCGCGGAGGATCTCCGCCGCCTCGGTCCGGGTCGGGATCGCCATCGGCTCGATTGTAGGTTCGGCGCCGCCCGCGACTGATCGGGCCGTCCGGAACCGGGCAGAATCCGACGCCGGCGGGTGGGGTGGGGCTGGGCTTGATGGGTCGCGGCCTGCCGCCTGAGGCATTCGCGACCAAATCCGTGCCGTTCGTGCTGATCTCGACCGAGCCGTCAAGGTCGGTGCGGTAAAGCTTCGCGCCGCTCTCGGTGAGTCGCGCGACAGTGGCCGGTGACGGGTGGCCATAGGGATTGCCCCAGCCCGCGCTGACGACCGCGATGCGCGGCTGCATCTGCTCGACGAACGCATCCGTTGTCGCCGTGCCGCTGCCGTGATGCGCCACCTTGAGGACGTCCAGCCGGCCGCCATCGCGCGCGATGCCGGCCGCGAGCAGCTGCGGATCGATCTGTTCCTCAACGTCTCCGGCAAGCACCATCCGCCGAGTGCCGAAGCGGATGTCGAGCACGATGGAGACGTTGTTGATGCCCGTGCCGGAATCTGGCGGCCGCAGCGGCACCGTCCCGGGCAGCGGCCACTCGACGTCCATGCGGATGCCATCGAGGGCGAGCGTGTCGCCGGCCGCGAGGATGCGACTTTGGCGGCCGGTCTCGGCCAAGCGGCGCCGATACGCCGCATCGCCTGGCCCCGGTCCGATCATTCCGGGCTCCGCGATCTCTGTGACCCGGTACCGATCCATCACGGCCGCCAGCCCCGCGACGTGGTCCTCGTGCGGATGGGTAATCACGACTAGATCCAGCCGCCGATCCCACGACGGGATGCGATCGTCGAGCAGCGCGACGAGGCGAGCGGGGTCCGGGCCCGTGTCGATCAGGGCTCGGCCGCCGTTCGGACCCTGGAGGAGGATGGCGTCGCCCTGGCCGACGTCCAGCACGGTGATGTGCAGCCGACCATCGGGTCGGGAGCCGTTGGCAGCGATCAGCAGGACGGCCAGGCCCACGACTGCCGCGACGATCGTGAAGCGACGCGAGCGCCGGGCAGGCTTCGGCACGTCGGATTTGGCAATGTCGCCCGCGCCCGCGGCCTGGGTTCCGCCGGCCGTGCGCCTCGGCCTTGCGAACCAGACCAATACTGCCGCGCTGGCTGTTGCCGCGACCAGATTCAGTGGTTCGCCCAGGACGAGGTTGGCGAAGGGCAGCCCGGCGCAGAGGTGCGCGATCGTGATCATCGCCCCGATCACCAGGCTTCCTACCAGCGTCAGCGGGGCAAATAGGAGCGCGGGCAAGCCAAGCCCGATCAGGATTCCGCAGCCAAAGGCGACAGCCGTCAGCAGCATCGCCGGCGCCACGAACGGCGCAATGAGCAGGTTGGCGAGCGGCGCGACCATCGAGAGCGTCCCGAACTGGAACAGGACCAGAGGCAGAGTCGCGGCCTGCGCAGCCGTCGAAACGGCAAGCGACTCCAGCAGCCAGGAAGGCGTGCGTCGTGGCAGCCGAGCCGCGAGCCAGTCGCGCGCACGTGTGCCCCAGACCAGCAAGCCGCACGTTGCCGCGACGGACAGTTGGAAGCCGATGTCGGTGATCGTGGCCGGATCAACCACGAGCATTGCCGCGACGGTCAAGGCAAGACCAGCCGACGCCGAACCCTTTCGGCCGGATTCACGTGCGAGAAGTACGACCGCTGCCATCACTGCCGCGCGCAGGACGCTCGGCGACGCGCCGGCGAACAACGCGTATGCGCAGATGGCCGCCACCACAATCGCGCTGCGTGGTCGCCGCCCGATACCACCGAGCATCCCGCTCACGACCGCACCGAGCATGGCGATGTGCCAGCCGCTGATCGCCACGACGTGGCTCAACCCGCTCACTCGGAAGTCGGCGGTAACTTCGCGTGATACGAGGTCGCGCAGGCCGATGCTCATCGCGGCGGCCAGGCCTGCCTGCGGTTCCGGCAGCGCGGCGGATATTGACGCGGCCGCTCCTCGCCGCACCTGTTCCAACTCGGCGAGTGGCGAGCCGTCGGCGCCGAGACGCTCCAGCTCACGCGCTCGAGTGGTGTGCTCGATGCCGCTTCGTGCCAGGAACTCGCCAAATCCGCCGTCGGTGGGTGCCGCCTCGAGCGTGCCGCCGAACCTGATCACGTCTGCGGGCGCGATCGGTGGATAGGCCGGGAGGGATGCCCAGACCCGGTCAGGACCTTCTGGTGGTCTCAGCTCGACCACGGCGCGCTGCTGCCCGCCCGATGGAGCGCTCAGCGACAGGACGACCGCCTCGTGCTCCCAGCCAGCGGGCGCGTCCGGCTGCGTACCGGACAGCTCGGCCGGCGCGGCAAGCATCGAGCCCAACAGCGCCCGACCCAGCACGACGGCTGCGGCAAGCGACACCGCCGCCACGCCAACGTGTCGTTTGCGAAGCGCGACGGCGCCCAGGAGACTTGCAACGCCGGCCGAACCGACCAGCGCGCCGGCCACAGGCCCGAGCTGCACCGCCAGGAGGGCGCCGAAGATCGCGCCGGCTGCGATCCACCCGGAGCGAGGCATCGCCAAGTCGGCTACGGGCCGACGGTTACCAGTGAGCGGATCTTCTCAAAGGTCGACGCGCCGACGACCTCACGGGAAAGGAGTTCGTCGACGGACGCAAACGGCGCTTGCTCCCGCGCGGCAATCACCTTGGCGGCCGTCACCGGCCCGATTCCAGGCAGAGTGTCCAGTTGCTCGGCCGTCGCAGTGTTGATATCGATCAGTCCGCCTGGGCCGGTTGCATCGCCAACGCTCGCCTCGCGCGGCGGTGTCGCCAACGTCGCTTCGCCGCGTGCCGGTACGTGGACCTTGGCGCCGTCAACCAACGCTTCAGCGAGGTTCAGTCGTGTCGCAGCAGCGTCGATGTCGATCTGCGGCGAATAGCCGCCTGCGATCGCGATCGCGTCTCCAACGCGGCTACCAGACGGCAGCCGATGGAGGCCGGGGCGAACCACCGCCCCCTCGACATCAACGACGATCTCCGGCTCGATCGTTTCCGCCGGCATTGACCCGGACGCGGCCGACGAGCTCGGCTCGACTTCGAAGTAGGCAGCCTTACCACTCAGCTCGAGGCTCGGCCTGGCACCCGCCGATCCCACCCAAAGCACTGCGCCGACCACCGCGAGGACACCCGCGGCGAGCAGTCCAATCAGACGGCCCCCGACAACGTTCGCTGCGGACTTGGCAGCCTCCGCGGGCTTGGCAGCCGCTGGCTGAGGCGTTGTCTTGTCATCGTCGTCGGCAGCCGGCTCAATCGGCCGCCATTCACCAAACCTGTCCATCGGGTCCCTCCGCGCGGCGGGGACGTCGACTTCCGGCGGGTCTGGATCGAGATCTATCGGGTTACGCTCGCCAACCACCCGGGGCACTTCGGGCGATCGGCGAGCGACGTCCTGAACTCTAGGAAGAGGCTCTTACCTGGCTCTTATTCGCAACTCGTCCAGTTATCCACACTGGGGCCCACTCAATTGGGCAGGTCGTTCGATCCCATGACTACCACGTTGCAATCGCCGGACCGGCTGACGTCAACTCTGACCAGCGTCTGGCGTCCACCAATTATCTCGAACGTTCCCCTGCACACGATTCCGTTGAGGATTGCCTGAAAGACTCCCGGTAGCTGGTTCTGGCCTATCAGAGCAGTCGTGCCCCGTGGCACGACGTCGGGCTCCCGTGACTCACGACCATCTTGGCTTCTAAAACGGAAGCTCCACTCGACGGGCGCGACGGGTGGTGTAGTCGTAAGGCGGAAAGCGCCGCTAGCAGGTTCTACATGCACGGTCGGGGAAGGACCGACCGCAGTACCTGTCGCTTCGGGCGACACAACCGGCGAGGGAGCGGCTGAGGTCGGCTCGCGCGTACTCGGCGTTGGCAGGTTCGGTGTCGGGTATTGGCCGCAAGCCGCTAGGACAATGCTCGGGAGCAGCAAGATAATTGATGCAAACGCACTTTGCCAGCAACTGCGAGTAACGGAACTCACGTCGCGGTTGAGCAGGCCGGGTGCGGTGTCGACGACGGAACTCCCAGTGAGAAATCGTAGACGACTACGATCGCGCAGGCGCGTCTCCTGTCAAGCCAAGCTTTCCATGCTTCCTGTCGACGTAGGGAATCTCCTCTGTTCGATGGCAGGGGGGCTTCAGGCAACATCAAGACACTGTCCATAAGTACAGCGTTCTTAACTGCATTCATCTCGAGGAAGGCCGCGAGTCGAATCTTTAGCTGATCGACCCCTCCGGCTCGATCTATCTGTTGTCGGTGCACGTCCATTAAAGCCTCGGCTTGAGCCAGATTGTCGTCGACCACGTCTGGATCAATGTGAATGCCACGTCGCTCTGCCTCCTCGTGGACCAAAGCCTGGTTGATCAGTGAAGTCAGTAACTCGGTCGGCGTCGCCTCGAGAACGCCCGTCGGATTTCTAAAGACAGACGCGTAGCTGTTGTACATGTCGCGAGTGACCTGAGATCCATTGACAACCACTACAACTTCATCCGCCGCGGGTTTGCGGTCGTCGTGCGGACCCAAGGTACATGAGCCGAAAGCAGCGATTGCGACGAGGGCGCCTACTGCCGACCTCATGATAGTCGTGGCTCAACTACTCAAACTGATCTCGATTGGAATAGATGATGCCGTGATCATTGTACCCGGGTGCCGTGCACCAGAAGTCGTAGTAGTTGTACGGGTCTTCCATGACATCATTCGGATGGAGGTTATTAGGGTCGGGATAGCGATCAGGGGCGCCATAGATGTGACCGTACTCGTGCTGAGTAACAACCCAACGATTCTTCTTTTCGAC
This sequence comes from Chloroflexota bacterium, assembly GCA_040905225.1. Classification (GTDB taxonomy): domain Bacteria; phylum Chloroflexota; class Limnocylindria; order Limnocylindrales; family CSP1-4; genus JALYGJ01. The sequence continues at coordinate 9,089 of JBBDRY010000143.1, forward strand.
AGTCTCATTCGTATTTTGACGCTTTACGATGATGTAGTTGCCAGACCGACATCCACCACTCGAATCGGACCATAAGGTATGCGCCGTATATCCGGCTACGGTATCACCGGTGCCAATACCTACTTCGCTCTGGAGCTCGGTCAGAAAGCTGCCACATGTTCGGGTACCGTCTGGCCAGGAGTCCCATTGCTGGATTGAATACACGCGAAAGTCGATACCGAACTGCACGTACATCTCGTCATCGGCGCGTTCAAGTGCAGTGTTGATCTTGTCATCCCAGCCTGCAGGGAACGCAGCTCGAAACTCGTCATCCCCTACTGCCTTGATCCAGTTGTTGAAGACCACCACTTGAGCAGTTACATCGCCCTGCGTCTCGAACACGGGCGGGTGATCCGAGAGGGAAAGATAGGTCACAACGTCGGCCGAGGTTGTTGGAGGCGGTGGCATGACCTCGGGTACGAAGCCAGGTGGGTCGGGCCAAGTCGGAGGCTTGCCAGCGGCCGCTGTGGCCGTACTAGACAAAAGGATGACCAAGGCGATCGCCAACGAACTGAAGCTGCCGCTTGCGAAACGTTCGCGACTCATTGGAGCCCACCTCTCGTGACGGTCCGAGTGATTTCCGCGTGCCCGGTGCGCGGCTCACTCTCAAAGGCGATGGTAAACCTGTCGTCAACCGCCGCACATGGCGCTGTCGTTGCTCCGTGAATCTGTCAGTGCTAACTGCTCAGTGAATTTGTCAGTCTCCACGAATGAGGGAGGCCACGATCACGATGACGGTGCGCGAGCAGCAGCGAGCCATTGTGCTGACCAAGTTCCTGGTCGGGGAGGTGTCGCCAGCCGAGGCGGCACTCCTGTTGGGCGTGTCCGAACGCGTGTAGCGGCTCAAGGCACGCCTGGCGAAGCGCGGTCCGGCCGGCCTGGTCAACGGCAATCGCGGCCGGCCGTCGCTGCGGCGCATCCCGGAGGAGCTGCGCGAGCGCGTGCTCAGCCTCGCGCGACGTAACCTATGACGGCGCTAACGACAGCCACTTGACGGAGCTCTTGTCTGTCGCCGCGCCCGGAATCACTCGGCGGCGACACATATGCGCGCGGATGCCTCGAACGCGCGTGGGCCAAAATCGAGCGTTGCAGGCGACGACGTGACGTCCGGTTCAGAGCACGCACTGGCGGGCCCCAAACTTGACACTCATACCACTTCGGGCAATCGGCGAGCGACACCCTGAATCTAGCCGCACCTCTTATCAGCGCCTCATTTCAAGGCAGGCAGTTAATCCACGGGGCCCGCTCCGAAGGGACACTATTCGCTTGATAGACGAGCGAATAACCTGCTATCGTGCGCGAATGGAATCGCTCGTTTCGCAAGCGAATAGCCTTTATCTCGATTACGGACTCACGGATGGCCTACGAGAGAACCTCAATCGGTGGGATTCGTATGTTTCGGTCGCTGCCAGCCGGCCCATGCCCGACAGGTGGGATCTGGCGATACAGCCATCCTTGCGCAGCGCCACGGTGGCTGGTAGCACCGGCATCGAGGGCAATCCTCTCACGGTCGCAGAGGTCGCCGACGTACTGAGCGGTGGGGCTGCTGGGGACCGCGAGTCTCAGCGAGAGGTTACGAACTACAACGAGGCGATGAATATCGCGACGACCGTCGCCGCACGGCCAGATTTCGTCCCCGAAGAGTCGCTTGTCCAACTACGGAACGCGACCGTTACTCGGGTTACCCCAACGGACACGCATGGCATCTACCGGTCGGAGCTGGTCACGGTCGATGGCTTCTATTCAGCTCCGAATCACTCCGCCGTCCCGGGTCTGGTGGCTCGACTGATCGGGTGGTGGGGCAGGGCAGACGAGCACCCTTTGATTACGTCGGCCCTCCTCCATTTGAATATGGCGGCGATCCATCCCTGGACAGACGGCAACGGCAGGACCGCCCGGGTACTCGCGTCGCTCGTCATGATGCGGACGCCACTGCGTAACCCAGACGTAATCAGCCTGGAGTCGTGTTTCAGGGCCAACCGGTCGGAGTATTTCGATCAGTTGGCGACTGTCATTGGGCAGAGCTATCAACCTGATCGGCATTCCGTGACCCCGTGGCTTGAGTACTACGTGCGCTTGTCGACGTTGCGTCTCGACGCCGCAAGCCAGCTCAATCAGAGCGTCCGGCAAGACATGGGCACGCTTCTGGCCGCGCTCGGTGAGGCTGGCCATCCTTATGAATGGGCGCCGATTCTCCTTGCCGCGAGCCTGTATCCCCTTCAGACAAGCCGGCTCGCGCGTGCTCATGGTCGATCCGAGCCTGCAATTCGCCACACGCTTGCCCATATGGTCACCGCCGGTTGGCTCCAGCGTGAGGGTCGAACCCGTGGGACGCGTTACTTCGCAGGCGAACGCCTGTCGCAACCACTTCGGACTCCGGTCGTCCTGGGTCTTATTTCCAGCGGGTACGTGCAAACGACTTGGCATGAGCCCACTGCCGAGTCCTGACTGAGGCGGCTTCTAGTGGGGTGCCGCGACCCTGAGCGTGGAGACTTCTGGCGGTGCCAGCGTCTCCCGCGGCTGACCTACCCGCGCGCCTCAGGCGGTAGCGACCTCGACCGCCGCCGCGAGCTTCGGTTGGACCTCGGAGACAAGCCGCTCCATCGTCTCCTCGTCGTACGGCGACGGGAAGCCGATGACCACGTGGCGGTAGCCCTGCTCGACGAAGGGCAGCAGAGTCTCCACGACGTGCTCCGGCGACCCAGTCGGCTGGGCTGAGGCGGGTCGACCCGCCCAGGTCTTGGCGTCCCCGTTGTGTGCGTAGATGCCCTCGAGGACGCGCGCGGCCTCCTCGGTCGAGTCGCGAATGATGATCGGACCAGTGTTCAATGTGCGCTCGATCTCGCGCTCGTCTCGGCCCACCTCCTCACAGTGCCGGCGCAAGGCTTCCTCCTTGCGCTTGAAGCCCTCCAGCCCTGCGGCGAAGCCGATGTTGTTGGCGTCCGCATAACGCGCAGCGAGACGCAGCGTCACCTGCTCGCCGCCACCGCCAACGAGGAGTGGCAGGTGACGTTGGACCGGCGCAGGATCGTTACGAACCCCCTCCACCGAGTAGTGCAGACCGGCCGCAGACGGCGCCTCGCCGTGCAGCATCCCGCGCATGACGGGCAGCGCCTCGCGCAGCCAGCGCAGCCTCTCGGCGGGCGATTCGCCGAACTCGATCCCGAAGTCGCTCGCCTCGTCCTCGTTCCAGGCCGAGCCGATGCCTAGATACGCCCGCCCGCCGCTAATGTGATCCAGGGTCGTGGCCATCTTGGCCGTCAGCGCCGGATTGCGGAACGGGTTGGCCCCGACCATCAGCCCGACGCGAATGCGCGACGTGGCCTGCGCCCAGGCGGCGAGGGTCATGTAGCCCTCGAAGATCGGGCCCTCGGCCGAGCCAACGATGGGGTACAGGTGATCCCAGGTCCACAGGCTGTAGAAGCCGAGTCTGTCGGCACGCATGCCCGCTTCGAGCAGGCTCTGCCAGTCGGTGTACTGGCCCCAGCACAGCGCGCCCAGGCGGATATCGCGGTTGATCGAGCGGGTATCGGAAGTCGATTCGTTCATCGGGCCGAGCCTATCAAAGGCCGCCGGAATCGCTCAGAAACCCTCAGAAAAGGGACGACCCGCCAGGAGGAGGGTCCGGCGGGTCGAAGGATTTCGCTCGAATGACTTCTAGCGAGCGGTTATTCGGTTATCTCTGGCGCAGGCGTGGCATCGGCAGCTTGCGCGGTGCGCGAGCCATTCCGTGCTGCGATCGGGCGAGGCTGCGGTGACGGTAGATCTCCTCCGCCTCGCGCAATCGTGTCTCGTATCGCTCACGCGCCAGGAGCTCCATTTCGATGTACATCTCTATCGGACTCCCAGGGTGGTGTTGAAGTTGGATTTCTTGTCGCGTGAGTCGGCCCCGAAGGTCTGCGCGGCGGCGCCCACGAGTGCAACCACTGCAAACGCGACGAGGATCAGCAGCATTGCTTCCATTCGTAACTCCTTGTCGCCCCCATTGCGGTTACTTGTGGATCGAAGAATAGCCTCTTGCGCGTAACCTGTCAATGGTTTATAAAGGGTTACGCCATGGGTTTCTTGGACAGCTCCGAGCACGACACCGTCCACCGCGAGGGGAACGGCGAGCACTCCGAGCACGCCGAACTGAGCGAATACGAGCACTCCCACGGGGAGGGCCGGCACGGACACCAGGCCTCGCTCGGCGATGCCCTCGACTTCGTCAACACCCTCGAATACGACAAGGGCGAGCCCGCGGAGCACCTGACCGACGTGCCCACCGCCGTGCACTGGCTACAGCAGCACGCCCTGCTCCACCGCGAGATGGTCGACGCCCTCCTCGAGCGCTACGACGGCGAGGATGAGGCTCCGCTCATGCAGCGCATTCGTCGCGTGCGCGCCGGGCTGCGCGAGCTGCTCGACGCAACCGTGGAGAGCCGCCGGCCCCAGGACGGCGCGCTGCGCGAAGTCAACCGCGCTCTCCGTGCGCAGTACCTGATCGAGCTCGTCCCAGCGAAGGACGGCGTTTCGCTCGACCATCGCCACGAGGGCGATCCCATCAACGGCGCCATGGCCCGTCTCGCCGAGGCCGTCGCGCGCGAACTGACACAGGGCGACCCGCGACGGATGCGCATCTGTGCCAACGAGGAGTGTCGCTGGGTCTTCCGCGACTACTCGCCCGCCGGCAGGCGCAAGTGGTGCGACATGTCAACCTGCGGCAATCGAGCCAAGGCAGCGCGCCACCGCGAGCGCCAGAAGGCCAAGGACCCCGAGTCCGCGTTGGCGGATCTGCCCGAGGTGCCCGACTGGCCCGAGTCTCCCTACTCAGTGGACACCACCAAAGCCGCCCACTGACGGATGGCCGACCGACCAGCGGAAGCCAAGGTCATCCAGATGCGCGTCGTGGTCGAGGCCGAGGACTACGAAGAGGCGGTTCGCTTCTACCGTGACGTTCTCGGGCTACCCGAGGAGTTGGCCATCGCCGGACCCGACGGCGCCCATGTAACGATCCTTGCCGCCGGTCGGGCGACGCTCGAGATTGCGAACCCAGCCCAGAAGCGCTATATCGACGAGGTCGAGGT
>JBBDRY010000144.1:0-2306 GCA_040905225.1 Chloroflexota bacterium
ATCACAGCCAGCAATGCTGGCAGGCCGGCGCTGCTCAGGAGGAGATCACGACTCGGTGGTGTGGATCCGCGCCGCCGGAACCGCGGCGGCGAGCGCGGCGATGTCAGAGGCGTCGCTGGTTACGACAAGACCGCCTCCGGCAGGGACGCACACGGCGACGACGTGCGCGTCCACGATCCTCTCGCTCCCGCTGCCCGTCGCCTCGAGGATCTCATGGGAGCTCCAGGCGGACGCCGGTGCGCTCCGCATCGGTGGAGTCGACGAGCGCGTTGGTCGCAACGAGGTAGCCGCCGACGGCTGCCCGGTCCTGCCAGGGCATCCCGGTGGTCCAACGCCAGGCGTGCGCGAGCGTTCGCACGTACAGGTCGCAACGTCCGTCGCGGGACAGGTTCCGGAGGGCGGTCTGGTACTCGTTGCGGAACACGATCGGGATCACAAGGCGCGCCAGGTCGACTGCTGTGAGCTCCGCGCACATCGCAGCGCGCGCGACGCGGCCGTTGCCGTCGTCGTACGGGTGTACCTCGGAGACGAGGAACAGCTCGAAGACAGCGCGCGCGAAGCCCGGCTGCAGGTCGGCGAGTCGGTGGAAGCCTTCGATGAGCGTTCCCTCGACGAGGGTGGGCGCGACGAAGATGTACGACCCCGCCTGGTTGAGGCGCTCCTTGAACTGGCCCGGTCGCTTCTCGGGACGACCGCCCATGACGAGTCGGTGCCGCCGTTCGAGCAGCTCGAGCAGCTCCTCGACGGTGCTCGGTGTCGCCGCTCGTAGGTGCTCGTCGTGCACTGCTTCGAAGGTGCCGAGGACGTCGTGTGCGTCCTCGGGACGCTCGTCGGGAACCTCACCTGATCCAACGATGGCCTCGGCTGCCTCGACGGAGAACTCGGTGTCTTCGATGAAGTTGGAGAAGTACGCCTCGAAGAACGGCAGCGACGTCTGACGTTCTTCGAGGAGTGCGGGCAGCTCGAGGGGAACGTCTGTGTCGGAAGGGAGGGTGCGCAGGTAGCCGGCGAGCTCATCGAAGCGTGCGACTCGGTCGGGGTCGTACTCGCGGCCGGCGGCACGAGCCGCGAGGAGGCGTCCCGCCCCTACCCGTGCCGCTCGGCTTCCAGCGACGGCACCGATGATGTCCGCCACCGTGTCGCGGCGGTCGGGCACACCAAGCGCGTCGCACAGCTCGATAGCTCGCGAGCGCAGGAGGTCGAGCCAATCGTCCGGTCGACGTTGCACGGTCCGAACGACCCAGCCCTCGAGCTCTTCTCGGGAAAAGGTGCGCGCGGGCCGGCCGGCGCGCCCGCGAGACACAGCGAGGTTGTCGACGAGCGTACGGGAGTCGGATGTCAGGCGGAGGCCTTCGGGCCAGGTGCTGTCGTCGACGAGGGGTCCTGGTCCCGGACGGGGCGCGACGATCAGTCCGGGCAGGGTGACATCCTCCTTGCGCTCATTGGAGATGACCGTGAGGACGCCGCCGGCGGGCATCCCGCCCTCGGCAGCGGACCGGTCGGCGATCACCGCGTCGGGCACGAGGTGGGCGACGATCTTCCAGCGGTTGCGGGCGATCAGCTCGGCGGGATCCGCTCGGAAGTCGGCGGTGTAAATGCCGCGCGCAAGTCGCCGGATGCGGCCATCCTTGGTGGCGCGAGACAGCGTGGCGCCGCTAGCTGCGTCGCCGAAGAAAACCGATCCCGGTGTGGTCGGCCACGGAGTCGTCGGTTGTCTGGCCATCGGATTTCGGAAGAAAGACCGCCGAGAGCTACTTTAGTGAAAGAAACTCCGCTGAGAGCTGCACTTCGGCGCAAGTTTCGCCGCCGCGAGCTTCCTACGTGCAGGTGAGTTGGGTCTGGCTCCCCGCGCCACGAGCGTGAGCGGGTGTGATCGTCTACGTCGACTCATCGGTGCTCGCCCGTGCCTACCTCAGCGACGAGGCCGGTCACGACGAGGCCGTGGCGCTGCTGGAAGACGCCGGGATCGCCCTCGTCACGGGGACATGGAGCAGGATCGACGAGGACGGTCTCTTGGAGCTCCTCGATGCCGATCTGGGACCAGGAGGTGCCGTGACGGTCGTCGCCGCCGCCCAGGACGACGTCGAGGCCCGAGCGCTCCCGCTCGTGCGCGCGGCGACGTCATCGTTGCGGATGACCTCGTTCTTCGCGACCGCCATGTCCCCCAGGTTCCCGATTGACCAGGTTCCCGATTGACGTCAGTGACCCATGCTGGCACCTGGCGGTACCAGGCGGGCGTGACGAGCCACGTCGTCGATCAGCGCTCCCCGGAGCCGCTCCGGGCGCTCGCAACCACCAGGGCGACG